>CAVPUD010000150.1:0-57341 GCA_963708545.1 uncultured beta proteobacterium
GGAATCGATTTCGCGCCGCGCGCGGCGATGCTGGAGAAGGCCGCCGCGGTGGTGGTGGAGATGGTCAAGGAACTGCCGCACTTGCGCCTGGAGCCGATGAAGCAGCTCAACGACAAGCTGCGGGTGCTGGAGACCGAGGCCGACCGCCTGATCCTGGAGCTGCACCGCGACATCTATTCCGGGCGCATGGAAGCCGGCGAGATGTTCCTGCTCAAGGAATTCTTCGAGATCCTCCGAGAAGGCGATCGACCGCTGCCGCGAGGCCGGCGTGGTGGCCTACGAAATCGCGTTGAAGAACAGCTGACCCGCAAGGCAGGTATCCCGATGCTGACCCTGGTGCTGGTGGTGGTGGCGGCCGCGCTCGCTGTTCGAGTTCATCAACGGCTTCCACGACACCGCCAACTCGATCGCCACCGTGGTATCCACCAAGGTGCTCTCGCCGCGCCAAGCCATGGTGCTGGCGGCGTGACCATAATCTGTTCGGGGCGCTGGTCGGCACGGCGGTGGCCAAAACCATCGCCTCCGGCCTGATCGACACCGAGGTGGTCAACGTGACCTCGCAGGTGTTGCTGTGCGCGCTCGGCGGCGGCATCACCTGGAACCTGATCACCTGGTGGCTGGGCTTGCCGTCGTCGTCGTCGCATGCCCTGATCGGCGGGTTGTGCGGTGCCGCGCTGGCCGCCTCCGACGACTGGGCGGCATTGATCTGGTCGGAGCTGGGCGAGGGCGGCTGGATCGACAACAAGGGCATCCTGTGGAAGGTGGTGGTGCCGATGATCAGTTCGCCGATCGCCGGGTTCACCCTTGGGCGCGAGCATCCTCGGGTTGCTGTACGGGATCATCGCCGGGCTGCAAAACTGGGCGCTGCTCGCTGAGCGAATGGCGGGCCTAGCGTCGGTCAACGCCTTCTTCGGCAAGGCGCAGATCCTGTCGGCGGGCTACATGGGTTTCGCCCACGGCAAGCAGGAACATTGGCAGAAGACGATGGGCATCATCAACTTCTACGTGACACCGAGTACACGACTCGAATTCCTGCTCGGCAAGCAGATTCCCTACGTCGTGCTGGCCATGGCGAGTTTTCTCCTGCTGGTGCTGATGGCCGTGGTGTTGTTCCACGTGCCGGTCACCGGCAGCTTCGCGGCGCTGGCGCTGGGCGCGCTGCTCTACGTGATCAGCGCCACTGCCCTCGGACTGCTCATTTCCACCTTCGTGCGCAGCCAGGTGGCGGCCCTGTTCGGCACGTCGCTACTCACCATTCTGCCGGCGGTGCAGTTCTCCGGCCTCATCGATCCGGTCACTTCGCTCGAAGGCGCGGGGCGCTTGATCGGCAATGTCTTTCCAACGACCCACTTCGTGATCATCTCTCGCGGCACCTTCTCCAGGCGCTGGAATTTTCCGATCTGCAGTCCTCTTTCGTGCCGCTGCTGATCAGCATTCCCATCCTGATCGGCCTGACCGCCATGCTGCTCAGGAAGCAACAGCGATGAAACAGCAACACGTGCGCAACATCGTCTAGCTGGGCATGAAGGAGCTGCACAGCCTGCTGCGCGACCCCATCATGCTGGTGTTGATCGTCTACGCATTCAGTTTCTCGATCTACACCGCCGCCACGGCGATGCCGGAAACGCTGCACAAGGCCCCCATCGCTTCGAGGAGCACGACATCTTCCTGCCCATGATCGTGCTCGAAGAGCTGGACGCGCACAAAAAGGGCACGACCGAGGTCGCGCGCAACGGCCGCCAGGCCAGCCGCACGCTGGACGCGCTGGCCGCTTTGCACGCGGGCGACATGGCGCTGGGCCTGCGCCTCGACGCCACGGGCCAGCGCACGGCCAAAGGGCATTTGTTCTTCCAGACCGCGCCGCTCGACTACCCGCTGCCCACCAGCCTGCCACCGGGCAAGGCCGACAACCAGATCCTCGGTGTGGTCGAGGCGCTGCGCAAGCTGCACGCGCCGCGCGAGGTGGTGCTGGTCTCCAAAGACATCAACATGCGCGTCAAGGCGCGTGCGCTGGGCCTGACCGCCGAGGACTACCAAAACGACAAGGTGCTCGAGGACGGCGACCTGCTCTACGCCGGCGTGCTCGCACTGGCGCCCGACTTCTGGAGCCGCGCGGGCAAACACATTGAAAGCTGGCAAAACGGCGCGCACACCTACTACCGCATCGGCGGGCCGCTGGCAGCGCAGCTGCTGATCAACCAGTTCGTCTGTTTCGAGGCGCCGGGTGAGCCCAGCCTGTTCGCGCGCGTGATCGAGATCCGCGACAAAAGCGCCGTGCTACAGACGCTCACCGACTACGGCTCGCCCAAAAACGCCGTCTGGGGCGTGACCACGCGCAACCGCGAGCAGAACTTCGCGATGAATCTGCTCATGGACCCGAACATCGACTTCGTCACGCTCGCAGGTACGGCGGGCACGGGCAAAACGCTCATGGCCCTGGCCGCGGGCCTCACGCAGGTGCTCGACGAACGCCGCTATACCGAGATCATCATGACCCGCGCCACCGTCAGCGTGGGCGAGGACATCGGCTTTCTGCCCGGCACCGAAGAAGAAAAAATGGGCCCGTGGATGGGCGCGCTCGACGACAACCTCGAATTCCTCGCCAAGGGCGACGGCGGCAACGCCGGCGAATGGGGGCGCGCCGCAACCAACGAGCTGATCCGCAGCCGCATCAAGATCAAGAGCATGAACTTCATGCGCGGGCGCACCTTTTTGAACAAATACGTGATCATCGACGAGGCGCAGAACCTCACGCCCAAGCAGATGAAGACGCTGGTCACGCGCGCCGGCCCCGGCACCAAGATCATCTGCATGGGCAACCTCGCGCAGATCGACACGCCCTACCTCACCGAAGGCTCGTCGGGCCTGACCTACGCCGTCGATCGGTTCAAGGGCTGGCCGCACAGCGGCCACATCACGCTCGCGCGCGGCGAGCGCTCGCGCCTGGCTGATTTTGCGAGCGAGGTGCTCTGACCGATGCTGCGACCGGTGCTGTGAGGTGGGCCCCGTCTGGGCACGCTGCACAGAGTATGCTCAGGGCCCTCGCCACAAAAGGCGGGGCGCGCCGGCGTCTCTCGATTATTCTTTTTTGATAGCTTCCAGCGCCCGTGGATACTGCGTAAAACGCCTTTTTTGCCTATATTTTCATCATTGAAGGAAGTGAACATGACCCGTGAAGTCGTCATCGTCAGCGCCGTGCGCACCGCCATTGGCACCTTTGGTGGCAGCCTGAAGGACATCCCCACCGTCGATCTGGCCGCCACCGCACTCAAGGAGGCGCTCGCGCGCGCCCAGGTCGAGGGCAAGGACGTGGGCCACGTGGTGTTCGGCCATGTGGTGAACACCGAGCCGCGCGACATGTACCTCTCGCGCGTGGCTGCAATCAACGGCGGCTGCCCCAACGAGACGCCTGCGATGAACGTCAACCGCCTGTGCGGCTCGGGCCTGCAGGCCATCGTGAGCGCGAGCCAGGGCATTTTGCTCGGTGAATACGACGTGGCTGTGGGCGGCGGCGCCGAGAACATGAGCCGTGCTCCCTACGCCTCGCTCGCCACGCGCTGGGGCGCGCGCATGGGCGACGCCAAAATGGTGGACATGATGGTCGGCGCGCTGCACGACCCGTTTCACACCATCCACATGGGCGTGACGGCCGAAAATGTCGCCAAGGAATTCGGCATCACGCGCGAAGACCAGGACGCGCTGGCGCTCGAGAGCCACCGCCGCGCCGAGCGCGCCTGGGTCGAAAACCGCTTCGCGGGCCAGATCGTGCCCGTGATGGTGAAGAGCAAAAAAGGCGAAGTCGCCTTCGAGAAAGACGAACACTTCCGCCCCGGCGCTACGCTCGAGGACTTCCAGAAGATGAAGCCCGTGTTCGTGAAGGAAAACGGCACCGTCACCGCGGCCAATGCGAGCGGCATCAATGACGCCGCCTCCGCCGTGGTGCTGATGGAAGCCGGCGCCGCCAAGGCGCGCGGCGCCAAGCCGCTCGCGCGCCTCGTGGGCTACGCGCATGCCGGTGTGGAGCCCAAGCTCATGGGCATAGGCCCGGTGCCTGCCACGCAGATGCTGCTGAAAAAGACCGGCCTCAAGCTCGACCAGATCGACGTCATCGAAGCCAACGAAGCCTTTGCCGCGCAGGCCTGCGCCGTCACCAAGGGTCTGGGCGCCGACCCGGCCAAGGTCAACCCGAACGGCTCGGGCATTTCGCTGGGCCACCCGATCGGCGCGACGGGCGCCTTGATCACCGTGAAGGCGCTGTACGAGCTGCAGCGCATCCAAGGCCGCTACGCGCTCGTGACCATGTGCATCGGCGGCGGCCAGGGCATCGCGGCGATTTTCGAGCGTATGTAATCAGGCGCACGCCACACCCAAAGGGCGGCGGCAGCTACCTACCGCCGCCCTTTTGTTTTGCTGCGTCAACCCGCAACAGGCTTGAAATAGAGCACGCCCAGCGGCGGCAACAGCAGCGATAGCGACTGCGCATAGCCATGCGCGGGCACGGCCTCCGTGTGGGCACCACCGCCGTTGCCCATGCCGCTGCCGCCGTACTCCGTTGCGTCGCTGTTGAGCAGCTCCTGCCAGTAGCCGGCAGATGGCACGCCGACGCGGTAGTGGGCGCGCGGCACGGGCGTGAAGTTGCACACGACCAGCACCACGTCCTGCACGGAGTCCTGTCCCTCGCGGCCACGGCGCAGAAAGCTCAGCACCGAAGCCTCCCAGTCGTGAAAATCGACCCAGGCAAAGCCTTCGGGTACGAAATCCTGCGCATACAAGGCCGGCTGCGCACGCTGGCAGCGGTTCAGGTCGCTCACCCAACGCTGCACGCCCGCGTGCAGTGGATACTGCAGCACGTGCCATTCGAGGCTTTCCTCATGCTGCCATTCGCGCCGCTGACCAAATTCACTGCCCATGAACAGCAGTTTTTTGCCCGGGTGCGCCCACATGGCGCCATAGAGCAGGCGCAGGTTCGCAAACTGCTGCCATTCGTCACCAGGCATCTTGCCGATCAGCGCGCCCTTGCCGTGCACGACCTCGTCGTGCGACAGCGGCAGGATGAAGTTTTCGCTGAAGGCATACCAGATGCTGAAAGAAATTTGCCCATGATGGTGGCATCTATGTAGCGGATCGCGCTGCAAATAGCGCAGCGTGTCGTGCATCCAGCCCATGTTCCACTTGAGGCCGAAGCCCAGCCCGCCCGCTGCCACGGGCCGTGACACCATGGGCCAGGCCGTGGATTCTTCAGCGTAGGTCTGGATATCGGGGTGATCACGGTAGGCCGCCGTGTTGAGCTGGCGCAAAAAATCTATGGCCTGCAGGTTTTCGCGCCCGCCGTAGTGGTTCGGAATCCAGGCCCCTTCGGGGCGGGCGTAGTCGAGGTAAAGCATCGAAGCCACGGCATCGACGCGCAAACCATCGACGTGATAGCGATCGAGCCAAAACAGCGCGCTCGACAACAGGAACGCGCGCACCTCGTTGCGGCCGTAGTTGAAGATCGCGCTGTGCCATTCAGGGTGAAATCCTTGGCGCGGGTCGGCGTGCTCGAACAAATGCGTACCGTCGAAAAACGCCAGGCCGTGTTCGTCCGTCGGAAAGTGCGAGGGCACCCAATCGAGGATCACACCTATGCCCGCCTGGTGCAGGTAATCGATCAGGTACATGAAGTCCTGCGGCGTACCGTAGCGTGATGTGGGCGCGAAGTAGCCCGTGGTCTGGTAGCCCCACGAACCATAGAACGGATGCTCCATCATGGGCAGCAGCTCGACGTGCGTGAAGCCGAGCGCCTGCACGTATTCGGCCAGCAGCGGCGCGATTTCGCGGTAGCTCAAAAAACGCTGCCCCTCTTCGGGCACGCGCCGCCACGAGCCCAGGTGCACCTCATAGACGCTGATGGGCGCATCGAGCGCGTTCGCGCTGCGCCGGCGCGCCATCCAATCCTGGTCACCCCAGGCGTAGTCGAGCGGCCATACGCGCGAGCCGGTGCGCGGCGGCAACTCGGCATAGACGGCAAACGGATCGGCCTTGTCCACGGCGTAGCCATGGTGGCGTGACTGGATGTGGAATTTGTAAACGTCGCCCTGCTGCACACCGGGAACGAAACACTCCCAGATGCCCGAATCATCGGCGCGCGGCGCACACGGATGCGCATCCTTGGCCCAGCCGTTGAAGTCGCCGATCACACTCACGCGCGCCGCGTTGGGTGCCCACACGGCAAACTGCACGCCCGCCACGCCCTCGACCATGCATGCATGGGCGCCGAGTTTTTCGTACAGGCGGCTGTGCGTGCCCTCGCGAAACAGGTAAACGTCGTGCGCGGTCAGTAAGCTCGGCGCTTGCGCGCTCCCTGTTGGCACCATGGGCATCAATCGCGCACCACGAGCACAGGGATGTGCACGAGGCTCAAGATGCGCTGCGTCACGCTGCCGAGCATGAGCTTTTCGAGGCCGCGGCGGCCGTGCGAGCCCATGACGATGAGGTCGGCGGATATATTTTTCACCGCATCGACGATGGCGTCGTGCACCACGTGTCCTTCGGCGATGACGCCTTCGGCCTGCACGCCTGCCTCGGCCATGGCCTTCTTGCCGGCGTCGATCGCGATGTTCGCCTCCGCCGTCGCGGCAGTCAGGTACTGCTCCTGGCCATACCCGAAGTCCGCCCCCACGCCCGTGAATGGATAAGGATCAATCACATACAGCAAAGTGACCTTGCTGCCAAAGGTTTTGGCCAAACCTGCGGCCTTGGACACCGCGAGCATGGAGGTTTTGGAGCCGTCTATGGGAACCAGGATGTGCTTGAACATGGTATTTCTCCGGGAAAGCGAGAGAGCCGCAAAAAGCAGCGCGAAGCCATGATCATGCCTCAATCTGACGCCATCCAAGCCCAGCAACCCCGCGCGTTTCAGGCTCGACCCGGGCGCTCCTGCGCCAAGCCATCAAAAAGCGTGTGCGTAGCGCAGCTCCAAAAAGGTCTGCCCAGGGTTGGGTTTTTTGAATCCAGCATTCGAGACATGCTTGACGTAAAGCCCGAGCTCTTGCTCGTGCTGCGCGCCAAACACGCGCCCAACGCCCAGATGGTCGCTGAAATTCCAGCGCGTGCTGAACCTTTTGTCGCCCACCTGGTAGGTCTTGTGCATATACGATGCCCCAATACCGCCTTCGACAAACCAAGGCGATGATCCACCATCGAATTGGTAGCGAAACATGGGCACCACGCCTATCTGGGCATAGTATTTGCGCTGCCCTGCGAGGGCGTCGCCATCCCAGCCTCCGAGGTAAAAATTCCAGGCCATGCCGATGCGCCCGCCCCATAGCCTTTGCTGCATGGGCAGGCTCAGGCCCAGCACGGCCGTGCTGGCACTCCCATTGCTCTCCACGCTGCCGCCGGCTTCGACATAGATGGATCGGCGCGCTTCGAACTGCTGGGCCCATGCACTGGAGCCCAGCACTCCGAGGGCAACCGCCACAGCCAAAGTGCGCATGAAGGGCCAAAAGGCGTCTATACGCCGGAGTCGCAAAGAAGTAGGAAACATTGGTTATACGCTCCGTGTTGTTCTTAAAATTCTGGCACTTCTGCGGCCTGGTGCGCATGTTGCAGCGCAATAGTTGAATGCGGCGCAGGTTCAAGACGCCCTTCAAAGCGTCAAAATGACACATCCCGAGTGCGCTCCATGCTACACATTTTTGCGATCTGTCTCGGCGCCTGCGCCGGCGCCCTGTTGCGTTGGCAGCTGGGCTTGTGGCTCAACCCTGGGGGATTGATTCCCTGGGGAACGCTGGCTGCGAACCTCATCGGTGGCTACCTCGTCGGGCTGTGCGTGGGCGTGTTCCAGGCGCTGCCGCAGCTCGATCCGGTCTGGCGCCTCGCGCTGGTCACGGGATTCCTGGGCGCGCTCACGACCTTCTCGAGCTTTTCTGCCGAAGTCGTGGCCCTGCTGCAGCAGCAGCGCTACACGCTGGCGCTGGGCACGGCGGCGCTGCACCTCGGCGGCTCGCTGCTCTTGACGGCGCTGGGCCTGCAAACGGCACGTGTTTGGCTGAACTGGTAGCTCCAGTACAGCAGGACATCCGCACCGATCCTTCATGCTGGCTCGCCCGCTACAATGCCCCGGCCGACCAGGGAGCTGCCGTGCCCTCGGCTTCCCCCGCGTATTTGTCTGAAAGCCACTTGCGATGCTGCGCCCTCATTCGTCTATCGTCTCTGCCCTGCTGGCCGCCGGCATTTTGGCTGCCTGCTCCAGCACCCCTGCCGACCCGACCGCGGACTGGAGCCCGAACCGCCTCTATTCCGAGGCCAAGGACGAGATGAACGGCGGCGCGTTCGACAAGGCCATAGAGCTTTACGAAAAACTCGAAGGCCGCGCCGCGGGCACCCCGCTGGCGCAGCAAGCCCAGCTCGAGAAGGCCTATGCCCAATACAAGAACGGCGAAAAAGCCCAGGCCATCGCAACGCTGGACCGCTTCATGAAGCTGCACCCGGCGAGCCCAGCGCTCGACTATGCGCTCTATCTCAAAGGCATCATCAACTTCAATGACGATCTCGGGTTGTTTTCCTGGATTTCGCGCCAGGACCTCTCCGAGCGCGACCAGAAAGCGGCAAAGGACTCTTTCGAGGCTTTCCGCGAGCTGGTGACGCGCTTTCCGGACTCCAAATACGCACCCGATGCGCGTCAGCGCATGGTGTATATCGTGAACGCACTGGCCCAGTACGAGGTGCACGTCGCGCGCTACTACTACCAACGCGGTGCCTACGTCGCTGCCATCAACCGGGCGCAAGCCGCATTGGCCGAATACAAGGACGTGCCCGCGCTCGAGGAAGCGCTCTACATTCTGATGCAGTCCTACGACGCACTGGGCATGACCCAGTTGCGCGACGACACGCGCCGCGTGCTCGAAGCCTCTTACCCGCAGAGCACTTATTTGACACAGGGCCTCAAGCCCAGGTCGAACCCGTGGTGGAAATTGTGGTGAGGTTGTCCGGCGCCGCGCTGCCCCCGCCCCACGCCCATGGCTGAAGCCTTGCGCCTGCTGGCCGCGACCGGCATCCACAAGGGTGACCGCGAATACCAGCAGGATCAGGTGGCGCTGCTGGTGCACCCGCGGCACAAGGGTTGCATCCTCGCCGTGGTGGCTGATGGCATGGGCGGGCGCAGCGGCGGGCGCAAGGCCTCGGACCAGGTCATGCTCACGGCGCGCCAGCTGTTCGAGCGCTATTCCCCGGTCACGGACGACGCGGAGATCCTGCTCAAAAACCTGGTGGCGGAATCACACCTGGTGATCCGTCTCACGGCCATTGCGGCCGAGCAGGAGCCGCACAGCACGCTCGCGGCTTTCCTCATCAACCCGGGCGGTGACTGCCATTGGGTGCACTCGGGGGATTCGCGCATCTACCATTTCCGCGGCGGCCAGCTGGCCTTTCGCACCAAGGACCATTCCTACGTGCAGGCATTGGTCGATCGTGGCGAACTGACCGAAGCCCAGGCGCAGAACCATCCGCGCTCCAACATTCTCGTGGGCTGCCTGGGGACGGAAAGCGAACCTCCGGCCGCCCTGCACACCATCCAGCGCCTGCAGCCGGGCGACGTGCTCATGGTCTGCAGCGACGGGGTCTGGCACTACTTCACCCCTGCGGAGCTTGCCTCGGTGCTCGAGGCCCTGACGCCGCGCGAAGCCAGCGAATTTTTGATAACAAAAGCCCGCAGCCGCGCCTGCGGAGGCGGCGACAACATGTCGCTGGCAGTGGTCAAGGTGGATGGCGTGCCCGCACCCTGAGCGCCGCTGCGGCTCAGGGTTGCGGCGGCAGCGGTGCGGCGGGCTTGCGCCCTGCGGCCGCGTCTTCAGCGCGCTTTTTTTCCAGACGTGCCCGGTGCTCCTGCGCCTGGCGCTGTTTTTCTGCGTACCGGGCGCGCTCGCGCGGGACTTGCTCGGCATCGTCGCGCGTACGCCGCTGCTCCTGTGCCGCTTGGCTTTGCTGGTGCGCGCGCGACTCATGGGCGCGGTGCTGGGCGTCGCGTTCACGCTGTTGTTGCTGCGCTGCCGTGTCGGGCTTGGGGCGCACCGTGCTACGGCCCGCGGGCGGCGGCTTGGCCGCCTCGCGCTGTTTTTTGTCGATCTCGCGCAGCCGCTCGGCCGCCTTGCGTTTGCGCTCCAGATCGTTGAGTTCGAGTTCACGCTGGCGCAACGGCGCTTCCGCCTGGCGCGCGCGCTGGCGTGCCTCACGCAGGCAGCCTTCGACGGCAAACTGCTGATAGCACGCCTTTTCTTCAGCCGCGAGCTGCTGCGCGATGGCGGCGCGCTGTTGCTGGAGGTGCGCGCGCTCGGCCTGCACGCCCCCGTGTCCTCGGGCTGCGCAACGGCTGCCGGCGGCTGGGCATGCGCCGCACTCCAGGCTGCAAGCACCATAGCCCCCACCAAGCCGATGCCACGTGCAAATCTCATGTCAACCCCGTATCTACGCTGCGGCGCTCGAGCGCCAGGTATTCCTTGGATTGCATCTCGTGCAGCCGCGACACCGTGCGCGGAAACTCGTGCGCGAGCGGCCCCTCGGTATAGAGCTGCTCGGGCGGCACCGCGGCCGAGAGGATCAGCTTGACGCGCCGGTCGTACAGCACATCCACGAGCAAAGTAAAGCGCCGCGCCGCCGAGGCCATGCTCGCAGTCATCGCCGGCACGTCAGAAAGCAGCACGGTATGAAAGCGCGTGGCGATTTCGAGGTAGTCGTTTTGCGAGCGTGGCCCGTCGCACAGGGTGCGAAAGTCGAACCACACCACCCCACCCGAGCGGCGCCGCGCGCGCAATTCGCGCCCCTCGATGTGCAGCAGCGGGTCTTCGTCCGGGCCTTCGGCAAGCTGCTCGAAAGCCCGGTTCATCGCCGCATCCGCCTGTGGACCGAGCGGCATGTGGTACAGCTGCACCTGCTCCAGCGTGCGCCGCCGATAGTCGGTGCCGTTGTCCACGTTCACGATTTCGAGCTTTTCCTTGAGCAGCGCGATCGCGGGCAGGATGCGGTCGCGGTGCAGACCGTTCGGATACAGATCGTCGGGCGCGAAGTTGGACGTGGTGACGAAGCCCACACCGCTGTCGAACAGCGCCACGAGCAGGCGGTGCAGGATCATCGCATCGGTGATGTCGGCCACATGGAACTCGTCGAAGCAGATGAGCTTGTAGCGCTTGGCAATGCGCGCCCCGAGCGCGTCGAGTGGATCGACCGTGCCTTGCAGCGCGGCGAGCTCGCGGTGCACCTCGCGCATGAATTCGTGAAAGTGCAGGCGCACCTTGCGCTTGATGGGCACGGCCTGGAAAAAGCAATCCATGAGGAAGCTCTTGCCGCGCCCCACGCCGCCGTACATATAGACGCCGCGCGGCACCTCGGGGCGGTTGATGAGCTTTTTGAGCGCATTCGAACGCCGTACCTTGTAGGCGGCCCACTCGTCGGCACAGCGTTGCAGCGCCTGCACGGCACGCAGCTGCGCCGGATCGCTCTGAAAGCCCTTGGCGGCGAGTGCGGCGTGGTAGGCCTCAATGACGTTCACGTTCGATTTTCTATTAAAATGATAGCTGCTAGTGATTGTATATCAAGCGCTAGAGGCCAATTTGGCTATAAATTTCAGAAGTTCAGCGTGCGCTTGTCCACCGCGAGCGCGGCTTCCTTGGTGGCTTCGCTCAGGCTGGGGTGCGCGTGGCAGATGCGCGCGATGTCTTCGCTGCTGGCCTTGAACTCCATCGCCACCACGGCCTCGGCGATGAGCTCGCTCGCCATGGGGCCGATGATGTGCACACCCAAAATTTCGTCGGTGTCGGCATCGGCCAGCATCTTCACCATGCCCGTGGTGTCGCCCAGCGCACGCGCACGGCCATTTGCCAGGAACGGGAAGGTGCCCACCTTGTAGCGCACGCCGTCCGCCTTGAGCTGCTGCTCGGTGCGCCCGACCCAGGCGATCTCCGGGCTGGTGTAGATCACCCACGGGATGGTGCCGAAGTTGACATGCCCATGCTGGCCCGCGATGCGTTCAGCCACGGCCACGCCTTCTTCCTCGGCCTTGTGCGCGAGCATGGGGCCGCGCACCACGTCGCCCACGGCCCACACGCCGGGCAGGTTGGTTTTGCAATCGGCATCGACGACGATGGCGCCGCGTTCGTCGAGCTGCAGGCCCACGGCCTCGGGGTTGAGCCCAGCGGTATGCGGCACGCGACCGATGGAGACGATGAGCTTGTCCACCTCGAGCGTCTGCGCCGCGCCCTGGGCGTCGGTGTAGGCGATGGAGAGCAGCGCCTTCGCACCCCTGCCGGTCTTCTTGACCTCATCGACCTTGACGCCCAGCGCGATCTTGAGGCCCTGCTTCTCGAAGGCTTTCTTCGCCTCCTTGGCGATCTGCTCGTCCGCCGCGCCCAGAAAGGTCGGCAGCGCTTCGAGGATGGTGACCTCGGCACCGAGCCGGCGCCACACCGAGCCCATCTCGAGGCCGATCACGCCCGAGCCTATCAGCCCCAGGCGCTTGGGCACCGCCCCCATGCGCAGCGCGCCGTCGTTGGACAGCACCAGTTCCTCGTCGAAAGGCACGCCCGGCAAAGCGCGCGAGCTGGACCCCGTGGCGACGATGACCTGCTTGCCGAGCAGGGTTTCTTCGGTGCTGCCAGACACCTTGATTTCGTAACCGGCTTCGGTCGCCCGGACGAACGAGCCCTGACCGTGGAAAAAGCTGACCTTGTTCTTCTTGAACAGGTACAGGATGCCGTCGTTGTTCTGCTTCACGACCGCATCTTTGCGCGCGATCATCTGCGCAGCATCGATTTTCACGCCACTCGCGGTGATACCGTGCTCTGAAAAATGGAGCTTTGCGTGCTCGAAATACTCCGAGGACTGCAGCAGTGCCTTCGAGGGGATGCAGCCGACGTTGGTGCAGGTGCCGCCCGGCGCCGGGCCGCCGCTGGCGTTCTTCCAGGCGTCTATGCAGGCCACGTTGAAGCCCAGCTGTGCGGCGCGTATGGCCGCGATGTAGCCGCCGGGGCCGGCGCCGATCACGACGACGTCGAATGGTTTGGACATGGGGATTTCTCGGGTTCGGTGAACGGAAAACCCAGGTGTCGCAGGGCCGCCAAAGGCCCCGCGCCACGGTGGGCGGATCGGTGACTCAGCCTCTCAGATGTCGAACAACAGGCGCGCAGGGTCTTCGAGCGCCTCTTTCATCGCAACCAAGCCCAGCACGGCCTCTCGGCCGTCGATGATGCGGTGGTCGTAGGACATGGCCAGGAAGTTGATCGGGCGGATCACGATCTGGCCGTTTTCGACCACGGCACGCTCCTTGGTCGCGTGCACACCGAGGATGGCCGATTGCGGCGGGTTGATGATGGGCGTGGAGAGCATGGAGCCGAACACGCCACCGTTGGAGATCGAAAAGGTGCCGCCCGTCATTTCCTCGATGCCCAGCTTGCCGTCCTTGGCCTTTTGGCCGAATTCGGCGATTTTCTTTTCAATTTCGGCAAAGCTCATCTGATCGGCGTTGCGCAAAATCGGCACCACCAGGCCACGCGGGCTGCCCACGGCGATGCCAATGTCGAAGTAGCCGTGGTAGATGATGTCGTTGCCATCGACCGAGGCGTTCAGGATCGGGTATTTCTTGAGCGCATGCACGGCCGCTTTGACGAAAAAGCTCATGAAGCCGAGCTTGACGCCGTGCTCCTTCTCGAACTTTTCCTGGAACTTCTTGCGCATCTCCATCACCGGGGCCATGTTGACCTCGTTGAAGGTGGTGAGGATGGCGTTGGTGGCCTGCGACTGCAGCAGGCGCTCGGCGATGCGCGCGCGCAGCCGGCTCATGGGCACGCGCTGTTCGGGGCGATCGCCCAAATTCGGCGCCGGCACGGGCGCTGCCACCGTGGGCAGCGTGGGCGGTGTGGCGCCCGTGGGGATGCTCGGGGCAGTCGTCGGCTTGGCGGTACCTGCAGCGAGGGCGCCGAGCACGTCCCCTTTGGTGATGCGCCCGTCTTTGCCGGTTCCAGCGACGGCTGCGGCGGACAGCTGGTTGTCTGCCATCAGCTTGGCCGCAGCGGGCATGACCACGCCCGCCTTGGCGCCGACGGCCGGCGCTGCTGCGGCAGCCGAGGGAGCAGCCGAGGTTGGGGCTGCGCTGGCCGCGGGCGCAGGAGCGGTGGCCTTGGCGCCGGCGACGGCTTCGGTGTCGATCTTCGCGATCACCTGCTCCGACACCACGGTGCCGCCGTCTGCGACGACGATTTCCGCGAGCACGCCCGCGGCCGGGGCCGGCACTTCGAGCACCACCTTATCGGTTTCGATCTCGATCAAGATTTCGTCCTCGGCGACGGGGTCGCCGGCTTTTTTCTTCCAGTTCAGCAGCGTGGCCTCGGCCACGGATTCGGACAGTTGCGGGACTTTGACTTCTACGATGGCCATGAGAATTCTTTCGAAAAGGGTTCTGGACTTACGCAAACAAGGATGCAGTTAGGTGTTTTGCCATGGGGCGAACGCCTTGCCTCACCCCGATTTGCGTAAGTCGTGGGGTTTTGTTCTGAAGTGGGGTTTATGGCCTTGTCATTTGGTCAGGACAAAACCCTTGAGCTTGGCGAACGCGGCTTCAACCAGGGCTTTTTGCTGCTCCTGGTGCAGGTGCGCGTAGCCCACCGCGGGCGATGCCGAAGCCGCGCGGCCTGCGTAGCCGAGCCGTTGGCCGTCGAGCATGTTCTCGTGGATGTAGTGCTGCACGAAGAACCAGGCGCCCTGGTTCTGCGGCTCGTCCTGGCACCAGACGAGGTCCGTGGCCGCCGGGTACTTCTTGAGCTCGGCGGCAAAGGCGCGGTGCGGGAACGGGTAGAGCTGTTCGAGCCTCACGATCGCCACATCATCCGCGCCTTTTTCGGCACGCTTTTTCGCGAGGTCGTAATAGACCTTGCCCGAGCAGACGATCACCCGCTTGACCTTGGCTGCCTTGGCGAGCACCTCTTCATTGTGCTCGCCGATCACCGTCTGGAAATTCCCTTTGGTGAACTCGGACAGAGGCGAGGTGGCTTCCTTGTTGCGCAGCAGCGACTTGGGCGTGAAGAGCACGAGCGGCTTGCGCAGATCGCGCAGCATCTGGCGGCGCAGCACGTGGAAAATCTGGCTCGCCGTGGTCGGCTGCACGAGTTGCATGTTGGTGTCGGCCGCGAGCTGCATGAAGCGCTCGACACGCGCCGAACTGTGCTCGGGGCCCTGTCCCTCGTAGCCGTGCGGCAACATCAGCGTGAGACCATTGATGCGCCCCCACTTGACCTCGCCCGAGGCGATGAACTGGTCGATCACCACCTGCGCGCCGTTGGCAAAGTCGCCGAACTGGGCTTCCCAGATCACGAGCGACGTCGGGTCGTTCGACGCATAGCCGTACTCGAAAGCGAGCACGGCTTCCTCGGACAGGATGGAATCGATCACGACAAAGGGCGCCTGGTTGTCGGCCACATGGTTCAGCGGCACGTAGGTGCCGGCGTCCCAGCGTTCACGGTTCTGGTCGTGGATCACGGCATGGCGGTGCGAGAACGTGCCGCGGCCGCTGTCTTCCCCTGAAAGGCGCACGGGATAGCCGCTCGCCACCAGAGACGCAAAAGCCATGTGCTCGCCCATGCCCCAATCGACAGGGATCTCGCCGCGGCCCATCGCAGCCCGGTCGTCATAGACCTTCTTGACCAAGGGGTGCGGGGTGATGCTGTCGGGCAGCGTCGTCAGGCGTTCGGCCAGACGCTTCCACTCGGACAGCGGAATGGACGTGTCGCAAACGTCGGTCCATTTCTGGCCGAGGTAACGCGACCAATCGACCTCGAATTTACGCTGCACATTGGTGAGCACGGGCGCCACCGGGCGCTTACCCTCTTCGAGCGCAGCGCGGTAAGTGCGTGCCAGCTCGTCGCCCAGCGATTCGCCAAGCCCCTGGGCGGCGAGCCTGTCGGCGTAGAGCTTGCGCGTCCCCGGGTGGGCGGCGATTTTTTTGTACATCAGGGGCTGCGTCAGGCTGGGCGTGTCCTGCTCGTTGTGGCCCAGCTTGCGAAAGCAGGTGATGTCCATCACCACATCCTGGCGGAATTCCATGCGGAACTCGAGCGCGAGCTGGGTGGCGAGCACCACGGCTTCGGGGTCGTCGCCATTGACATGCAGCACCGGCGCCTCGACCATCTTGACGATGTCGGTGCAATACACGGTCGAGCGCATGTCGCGCGGGTCGGACGTGGTAAAGCCGATTTGGTTGTTGATGATGATGTGCACCGTGCCGCCCGTCGTATAGCCACGGGTCTGCGCGAGCGCCAGGGTTTCCTGGTTCACGCCCTGCCCGCCGAAGGCGGCATCGCCGTGCACGAGCACGGGCAGCACCTGGCTGCCCTTGGGGTCGCTACGGCGGTCCATGCGCGCGCGCGACGAGCCCTCGACCACGGGGTTGACGATTTCGAGGTGCGACGGGTTGAAGGCCAGCGACAGGTGCACCGGGCCGCCTGGCGTCGCCACGTCAGAGCTGAAGCCCTGGTGGTATTTCACATCGCCTGCGGGCAAGTCCTCCGGCGCGGTGTGCTCGAACTCGGCAAACAGGTCTGCGGGCATCTTGCCCAGCACGTTGACGAGCACGTTCAAACGGCCGCGGTGCGCCATGCCGATCACGACTTCCTGCACGCCCTTGGTGCCGGCCTGCTGGATCAGTTCGTCCATCGCCGCAATGAAGCTCTCGCCCCCTTCGAGCGAAAAGCGCTTTTGCCCCACGTATTTGGTGTGCAGGTAGCGCTCCAGACCTTCGGCGGCCGTCAGCCGCTGCAAGATGTGCTTTTTCTTTTGCACATCGAACTGCGGCTTGCTGCGGATGCTCTCGAGCTTTTGCTGCCACCAACGCTTTTGCGCCTGGTTGGTGGTGTGCATGAACTCCGCCCCCAGCGTGCCGCAGTAGGTTTCGTGCAGCGCGTTGAGCAAGTCGCGCAGCGGCATTTTGTCTTTGCCGAAGAAGGTGTTGCTGGTGTCGAACACCGTCTCGAGGTCGGCATCGGTGAAGCCGTAGAACGACGGCTCGAGCTCAGGAATGTGCGGGCGCTCGGCGCGTTTGAGCGGGTCCAGGTCGGCCCAGCGCTGCCCCACGTTGCGATACGCGGCGATGAGCTGCTGCACCGCCGTGCGCTTGCGCCCCATCTCGGCGTCGGCGCTGGCCACCACAACCCGGGTACCACCCTGCTTGGCGCGCTCGGCGAATGCATTGATGACCGGAAGGTGCGGGATGTCGCGTGCGTTCGTGCCATCTACGGCGGGCACATGCTGCAGGGCGTCGAAATAATCGCGCCAGTTTTCCGGCACGCTGGCGGGGTTGGTGAGGTAGTTCTCGTAGAGCTCTTCGACGTAGGGCGCGTTGCCGCCGAAAAGATAGGTGTTGCCCAAAAAGGCTTGATAGACAGATGACGTATCGTTCATATTGCGCTGACCTCCGCCTCCCTGCAGGAGGCATGAGCTGGTTGAAAAACCTTCCGCGGCACGGCTGAACCGGTTGGCGGATGCGACTGGGCTGGGGAAGGACCGGAAGCAGTGTTGCATTCTGCCACTGAAAAATAACGAGTGCGTGCGCATGGACAAGTCGCTTACAGTGTGGCGTCTGCGCATTGCTCCACCACCTGTCCCTCCACCGCACCTGCCGTATGAGCTCCCCCGCATTGCAAAACAAGACCTTTGCCCTGTTGCTGACTTTGGTCACTTTGGCCTTTGGTGCGATTCTGTGGCAGTTCCATGGCGCGATTTTCTGGGGCAGCGCACTGGCGATACTGTTCACGCCGCTGCATCGCAAGCTGCTGCGCCGCATGCCCGGCCGGCGCAACCTCGCGGCATTGTCAACGCTCGTGCTGTGTCTGCTGGGCGTGATCCTGCCGGTGGCGCTGATCGGGGTTTCGCTGCTTCAGGAGGCCAGCGCGGTGTACGAGCGCGTGGGTTCCGGACAACTGAATTTCGGGCTGTATCTGCAGCAGGTCATAGACGCTCTGCCATCGTGGCTGGTCACCCTGCTCGACCGCTTTCACCTCACTACGGTCAACGAAGTGCAGGCCAGACTGGTGTCCGCAGCGGGCCAGATCAGCCAGTTCGTCGCCACCAGGGTGCTCAGCATAGGCCAGAACACGCTGCAGTTTTTCGTGGGCTTCGGTGTGATGCTGTACCTGCTGTTCTTTTTGCTGCGCGACGGTGCCGAACTGCTTGCCCGTATCAGCCACGCGATCCCTCTGGATCGCAGCCACAAACGCCAATTGGCCGACAAGTTCACCACCGTGATCCGCGCCACCATCAAAGGCAACCTGGTCGTCGCGGCCTGCCAAGGGGCGCTCGGAGGATGCATTTTCTGGGTCCTGGGCATCCAGGGGCCCGTGCTGTGGGGGGTGCTGATGGCCTTCCTGTCGCTGCTGCCAGCCATAGGCGCGGGCTTGATCTGGGCGCCGGTGGCCATCTATTTTCTGGCCACCGGCGCCATCTGGCAGGGCCTGGCGCTCGCCGCGTTCGGCATGGGCGTGATCGGGCTGATCGACAACCTGCTGCGCCCCATTCTGGTCGGCAAGGACACGCGCATGCCCGACTACGTGGTGCTGATTTCGACGCTGGGCGGCATGGCGCTGTTTGGCCTCACGGGGTTCGTCATAGGCCCCACCATCGCCGCACTGTTCATCGCCTGCTGGGATTTGTTTGCCCCCCCGGACGAGGACAGCGCCGGCCCTACATGAACCCAGATTGTCCATTAGGCGGTGCTGCGCACCTACGCGGGTGCTGGCGGACGGCTGACGGCCATTTTGGCCCCTGTTTCGGCGTCCATGGCATCGGCCATGGACTTCTCACCAGTGACCAAACTGTCACGCCAGCCGCCTCGCCATCATCCCGCGTCCTAATGAACAATCTGGGATGAAAAAGCCTGCATCGCCCCTCAGTCAAAGGACGATGCAGGCTCGACACGACCAGCGCGAGGCGATCAGTTCAGCGGCGTCTTCTTGCCATCTTTGTAGTAGTACAAGGAAATGGCAGGGTTCTTCATGTCGCCGTTGGGCTCGAACGCAATGTTTGCCGTCACCCCTTTGTAATTGGACTTGAGCAGCTCAGGGATGTAAATCTTGGGGTCCCAGGAGTTGGCACGCTTCATGGCGTCTGCGAACAGCATGGTCGCGTCATAGGTGTAAGGGCTGTAAATCTGGTATTGGCCAGGGTACTTGGCGTCATAGCGCGCCTTCCAGGCCAGGCCGCCCGGCATTTTGGCGAGCGAGGTGCCGCCTTCTGCACAGACCACGTTCTCCAGCGTCTTGGCCCCCGCGGCGAGCTTGGCGATTTCTGTCGTGCAGACGCCGTCACCGCCGAAGAACTTCATCTTGGTCATGCCCAGCTGTTCCATCTGGCGCAGCATCGGCCCGGCCTGCGGATCCATGCCGCCAAAGAAAACGGCGTCAGGGTTCTTGGACTTGATGGCCGTCAGAATGGCCATGAAGTCGGTGGCCTTGTCGTTGGTGAACTCTTCATCGACGACCTTCATGCCCTTGGCAAGCGCGGTTTTCTTGAAGGCATCGGCCACGCCCTGGCCATAAGCGGTGCGGTCATCGACGATGGCCACGGTCTTGAGCTTGAGCGTGTCTGCCGCGTAGGACGCGAGACCGGCACCCAGCGCATTGTCGTTGGCGATGATGCGAAACGACGTGTTGTAGCCGGGCTTCATCAGGCTGGGATTGGTCGAGGAGCCCGTAATGTGCGGAATGCCGCAGTCGTTGTACACCTTGGCGGCCGGGATCGTGGTGCCGGAGTTCAAGTGACCGACCACACCGGCAACCTTGGCGTCGCACAGTTTTTGGGCAACTGCAGTGCCCTGTTTCGGGTCAGCGGCATCGTCTTCGGCCACCAGCTCGAACTTGACCTTCTTGCCGGCAATCGTCATGCCGCGCGCGTTCAGCTCTTCGATCGCCATGCGCGCGCCGTTTTCATTGTCCTTGCCGTAATGCGCCTGCGGGCCCGAAAGCGGCGCCACGTGGCCGATCTTGATGACCTGTTCCTGCGCCGAGGCGGCACCAGCCGCAGCAGCCATGGCCGCCAGCACTGTCAATTTCAACTTCAGTTGCATACAAATTCTCCAGTAAAGATGAATGCTGAGAGTGTTTTTATATCTCAACACGCGAAACATAACGCAATTTGTGGGCCAGACAACGGGTTGTGCAGTTCATGAGGCGTCGAAACGATAGGGGAAAACCCGGATTAGATTTTTGCGCTGCCCTCGGCAAGCTCCTCGGCCACCGCTTCGTAAACGGTTTGCCGCAGCACCGATTCGACCTCTTCGCGCAAACGGGGCAGCAAGGAGCGCGTCTGCTCCTGCACCACGAGCGCAATCGCCTCGCGCAAGCGCTGATCCAGCGCCATGTCCACCCGCTGCATGACGCGGTGCACGATGGCCTCCTCCGTCCCTTCGGGCACGACGGGCGCGGGCACGACGGGCGTGAGGGCCGCAGGAGCATCTGAAGGCAGCGCCTCTGGCTCGTGCACCACGTCCGTGAGCGTGGGCACGAAGCGCGGAGGTGAAGACGGCGGTTTGGCAGCAAAGGACATCAGGCAGCTCCGGCTCGCACCACATCGTGGCGCTCGATCTCGTGGCCCTGGGCCGTGTAATGCCGCCAGCGCGTGCGGGCCTGGTGGCGGTCGGCGTCGTCGTTGCTGGCAACGACCTCCACCAGCCGGGCGAACGCCGCATAGCCTTCGGGGACGGTGCTGCCCATGTTCAAAAGAAGCTCCCGGTGCGGCGCAAGCTGCGCAGCGGCGGCGAGCACCACGGGCGACGCGTGCAGCAACTCTACATCCGCATCGGCGCGGCAATGGGCAACGAAGTCCTGCGGCGCAAGCTGCCACAGCATATCGTCGAGCTGCGCAAGCGTCTGCTCGGGGCCCACGATCACCAGCGGGGCACCGCTGCGCAAGGCCTTGCGTGCAAAGCGGCAGGCATAGGAGAGTTTGTCCGGCACGTTGAAGTGAAAGGCGATCGCCGTCATACGTCAGCGCTTCCCAAGGCACACGCCTGCCAGCGGCCTCTCAACCCTTGGCACCTGCGGCAGTGCGGGCTGCACGCGCCGCCTTCTTGGCAGGCACCTGATCCGGCTGCGCCTGCTGCGCCCGGTTCAGCAAAAAGTGCAGCAACAAACCCACGGGCCGCCCCGTCGCGCCTTTCGCAGTGCCGCCTTTCCAGGCCGTGCCGGCGATGTCCAGGTGCGCCCAGGGAAATTCACCCACAAAGCGCTGCAGGAACTTGGCCGCCGTGACGGAGCCCGCGGGTCGCCCTGCCACATTGGCCACGTCGGCGAAATTGCTTTTGAGCCCTTCGGCGTACTCTTCGTCGAGCGGCATGCGCCAGCACAGGTCGAGCGCCGCGTCACCGGCTGCACTCAACTGCGCTGCCAGCGCTTCGTCAGTCGCATACAGCCCGCTGCGCACGCCGCCGAGCGCGATCACGCAGGCCCCCGTGAGCGTGGCGATGTCAACCAGCGCCGCGGGCTTGAAGCGCGCCGCGTAGGTCAGCGCATCGCAGAGGATGAGGCGGCCTTCGGCATCGGTATTGAGCACCTCTATGGTCTGCCCGCTCATGCTGGTGACCACGTCGCCGGGCTTCAGGGCGCGGCCGTCTGGCAGGTTCTCGCAGGCCGGAATGAGGCCGACCACGTTGATCGCCGGCTGCAAGTCGGCCAGCGCGCGGAACACGCCGAGCACGCTCGCGGCGCCGCACATGTCGAACTTCATCTCGTCCATTTCCGGGCCGGGCTTGATCGAAATGCCACCCGAATCGAAGGTGATGCCCTTGCCCACGAGTACCACCGGGGCCTGCTTTTTGTCGGCGCCGCGGTAGTGCAACTCGATGAAGCGCAGCGGCTCCTTGGAGCCCCGCGCCACGGCCAGAAACGCCCCCATGCCCAGGCGCGCCACATCTTCGGGGCCGTGCACCTTGCAATCCAGGCGGGCGTGCCGCGCGAGGGACTTGGCCAGCTCCGCGAGCTGGCTCGGGGTGGCATGGTTGGCCGGGCGATTGCCCCATTCGCGTGCAAGGTTCTGGCCCTGCACGAGCGCCACCGCCTGCACAAAGGCGGTGCGCACCTCGGCCTCCTGGGCCACGCCTATGGTGACCTTTTGCAGATTGGCGGCCTCGGCCTTGGGTTTGGTGGTGGTGTAAACGTAGCTCGCTTCGGCAACGGCCTGCACCGCCGCGGCCACGAGCGCCGGCGTCGCCGCCTCGCCCAGGCACACCACGGCCTGGCGCACCGCAGGGGCCTTGAAGTCTGCGCTCACCGCGAGCAGCGCCTGCCGGACGGCACCCGGCGAGCCGTTGCCGACCCCGAGCAGCAGCACCCGCCGCGCCCCCACTGCGGGTGGCTGGTACAGGTGCAGATGCTTGCCCGGCTTGGTGGCCAGATCACCTTTGTCGAGCGCTCGCGCCGCCAGCACGGACAGAGCGTCTGCGCCCGGCGCAAAGCCCTCGGCCACGGGCACGACCAAAAGATCACATTTCTCGGTAGCCGCTGCGGCCAGGCTCAGGGTTTGGAGTGCAAAGTTCATAATCGGCGTTTTCCTTTGCAGCAATGTTATTCGATTCATCTCTACGCAAGGAGCTCGCGCGCAGCTTCGGCGCCACCCTCGTGGTGCTGGTGACGGTGGTCATGACCATGGTGCTGATCCGCACCCTCGGCCAGGCCACGCGCGGCAGTGTCAACCCTGCCGATGTGACGCTGGTGATGGGATTTTCGGTGCTGGGCTATCTGCCCACCATCTTGAGCCTGAGCCTCTTCATCACCGTGGTCGCCGTGCTCTCGCGCATGTACCGCGATAGTGAAATGGTCATATGGTTTGCGAGCGGCCAGGGGCTCGCGCGTCTGCTGCCGCCGCTGCTGCGCTTTGCCTGGCCCGTGATCGCGGTCGTGGCCGTGCTCGCGCTGGGCGTCTGGCCCTGGGCCAATGCCCAGATTCAGGAGCTGAAAGTCCGCTACGAGCAGCGTGGCGACGTCGATCGCATCGCCCCCGGCGAGTTTCAGGAATCTGCCAGCGGCAGCCGCGTGTTCTTCATCGAGAAAGACCCCGAGGGCAAACAAAGGGGCAACAACGTGCTCGTGGTGGATCAAAAGGGCACGGCCGAATCGATTACCTCGGCACGCAGCGCACGGCTGCAGACCATGGGGCCAGATCGCTTTGCCCTGCTCAGCCACGGACAGCGCCTGGAATCGGCGCAGGACCAGCCGACGCTGCGCGTGAGCGAATTCGCCGAATACGGCATCCGCATCAGCGCCGCGCCGCCCAATCCCATCGACAACCCGGACGTCAACACGCTCGCCACGCGGCGGCTGATCGAGCAGCCCACACCCGTGAATCTGGGCGAACTGGGCTGGCGCTTGGGGCAAATGCTTGCGGCCTTCAACCTCGTGGTGCTGGGGCTGGCGCTGGCCAGCGTCAATCCGCGCGCGGGGCGCAGCAGCAGTCTCATTTTGGCCCTGCTGGCTTTCATCGTCTATTTGAACTGCATGACCTTGGGGCAGACCTGGGTTGCCGCAGGCAGGGTGCGCTTCATCCCCTTCATGCTGCTGTTGCACGCCGGCATGCTGGCGCTGGGCGCCCTCGTGCTCGCCGTGCGGCACAACGGCTGGTCCTGGCGCACCTGGTGGTCCCGGAGGCGCGCATGAAAACCCTGCGCCGCATGATCCACCGCGAGGCACTCGTGTCCGTCGCGTATGCCACGCTGGTCTTCCTCGCGCTGTTCTTCTTTTTCGACCTGGTCGATGAACTGCGCTCGGTAAACCGCTACAGCACGCAAGGCTACGATTTTGCCCGCGCGCTCCTCGTCACGGCGCTGACCGTGCCCGGCCATTTGTATGAGCTGCTGCCCATCACGGTGCTCATTGGCACCATTTTCGTGATGGCGCGGCTCGCGCAAAGCTCCGAATTCACCATCATGCGCACCAGCGGCATGGGGCCGGGGCAGGCGTTGCGCACGCTGCTACTGCTGGGCGGATTCTTCGTCGTGCTGACCTTCGTCGTGGGCGACTACGTGGCACCCCAAAGCGATCGCCTGGCCGAGACCCTCAAAATGCGTTTCACCGGGCGCATCAGCTCCAAAGCCATGGGCGCCTGGCTCAAGGAACGCCAACAGGAAAACTCCTTTGCTGTGAACGTGCGCGCCCTCACACCGGACGGCAAGATGCTCGACGTGCGCATTTTCGAGTTCGACGCCAAGGGCCAGCTCGCCTCCCACACGCACGCGGCGTCTGCGCAGTTTGGCGAAGACGGGGCGTCCTGGGTGCTGGAGCAGGCGCAGCGCAGCCGCTTTCACCTCGAGGACGAGGCCCACGCCTGGGTCGAGCGCACGCAGGCGCCCAGCCTGGCCTGGCCCACGCACATCAAGGCCGAGATGGTGTCGGCCACCTTGCGCAAGCGCGAGCGCATGACCACGCTCGACCTGTTCGAATACATCCGCCACCTCAAGGCCAACGGCCAGACGGCGCAGCGCTACGAGATCGAACTCGGCCGCAAGGTGTTTTACCCGCTGAGCTGCCTGGTCATGGTGGTGCTGGCGCTGCCGTTTGCCTATCTGCACTTCCGCTCGGGCGGCATTTCGGCGCAGGTGTTCGGCGGCATCATGGCGGGGCTGAGCTTTTTCCTGCTCAACAACCTGTTCAGCCACGTGGGCAACCTGCAAAACCTGTCGCCCTGGATCGCCGCCGCGGCGCCCAGCCTGATCTATTCGCTGCTGTCGCTGGCCGCCTTCGGCTGGCTGGTGTTGCGCCGCTGAAGAGACGCCCATGCCACCCGGCGCCCCGGCCATCGTCCTGTTTGCGCACGGCTCGCGCGACCCGCTCTGGCGCGCGCCCATAGAGGCGGTGGCAGCGTACATCCGACAGCACCACCCCGAGCGCCTGGTGCGCTGCGCCTACCTCGAATGCTGCGCCCCCACGCTCGCCGAAGCCGCAGCGGAATTGATAGCACAAAGTGCTGAAAATATCTGCGTCATACCGATGTTTTTAGGTACAGGCAGGCACGCCCGCGAAGACCTTCCAGCGTTGCTCGCGCAGTTGCAGGCGGCCCATCCGGCGGTGCGCTTCACGCTGCAGGGCGCCATCGGTGAAGACCCGCGCGTCACGGCGCTCATGGCGGCCATCGCCTGCGAGTCGCCACCATAGACACTCCTTGCATAATGATGCGATTCTTTAGAATCAAAACATCATGAACCTGCATCAATTCCGTTTCGTCCAGGAGGCCGTGCGGCGCAACCTCAACCTGACCGAGGCGGCCAAGGCCTTGCACACCTCACAGCCAGGCGTCTCCAAGGCCATCATCGAGCTCGAAGAAGAGCTCGGCATCGAGATTTTTGCGCGCCATGGCAAGCGCCTCAAGCGCATCACCGAGCCGGGCCAGCAGGTGCTGCAAAGCATCCAGATCATCCTGCGCGAGGTCGGCAACCTCAAGCGCATAGGCGACGAATTCAGCGCGCAGGACAGCGGCACGCTGAGCATCGCCACCACGCACACGCAGGCGCGCTACGTGCTGCCCACCTCGGTGGCGCGCCTGCGCGAGGTCTATCCCAAGGTGAATATCAGCCTGCACCAGGCCACGCCGCAGGAAGTGGCGCGCATGGTGCTTGACGAAGTCGCGGAAATAGGTATTGCCACTGAATCGCTGGCCGACTACCCCGACCTCGTCACTCTGCCTTGCTACGAATGGACGCACGTGCTGGTGCTGCTGCCCGCGCACCCGCTGGCGCACAAAGAGCGCGTGGGCCTCGAAGACATCGCGCACGAGCCGCTCATCACCTACCACCCCTCGTTCACCGGGCGCGGCAAGATCGACCAGGCGTTTGCCACGCGCCAGTTGCAGCCGCGCATCGTGCTCGAAGCCATAGACTCGGACGTGATCAAAACCTACGTGCGCTTGGGCCTGGGCATAGGCATCGTGGCCGAAATGGCCATGAAGGACGACCCCGTGGGCGACCTCGTGGTGCGTCCGCTCGGCCACCTGTTCGGGCAGAACGTCACGCGCGTGGCCTTCAAGCGCGGCGCCTACCTGCGCAATTTCGTCTATCGCTTTGCCGAGCTGATGAGCCCGCGCCTGAGCCGCGAGCTCATCGCCCGCGCCATGACCGGGCATGTGCACGACTACGAACTCTGACAACCCCACACCCCACACCCCACACCCCACACCCCACACCCCACACCCCACACCCCACACCCCACACCCCACACCCCACACCCCACGCCCCACGCCCCACGCCCCACACCATGACCGCGCCCACCGTCCGCACGCCCGCGCTGCAAAGCAAACTGCCCGAAGTCGGCACCACCATCTTCACCGTGATGTCGGCCCTCGCCGCAGAAGTGAGCGCCGTGAACCTGGGCCAGGGCTTTCCCGACTTCGACTGCGATCCGGCGCTCGTCGAGGCCGTGTACCAGGCCATGCGCGCAGGCCACAACCAATACCCGCCCATGCCCGGCGTGCCGGCCCTGCGCAGCGCCGTTGCTTCCAAAATAGAAGCGCTGCATGGCCGCAAATACAGCGCCGACAGCGAAATCACCATAACCGCCGGGGCCACGCAGGCGATCCTCACGGCGATCCTCGCCTGCGTGCGCCCAGGTGACGAAGTGATCGTGCTCGAGCCCTGTTACGACAGCTACGCGCCCAACATCGCGCTCGCTGGCGGCACCGTGGTGCGCGTGCCGCTCACGCCCGGGAGCTTTCGGCCCGACTTCGACAAAATCGCCGCGGCGCTCTCACCGCGCACGCGCGCGCTGCTCATCAACAGCCCGCACAACCCCAGCGCCACGGTCTGGAGCGCGCAGGACATGCTCACTTTGCAGGAGCTGCTCGCGCCCACCGACGTGCTCTTGATCAGCGACGAGGTCTATGAACACATGGTGTTCGACGGCGCCGAGCACCAGAGCGCCGCACGCTTTGCGGGCCTCGCGGCGCGCGCCTTCATCGTCTCGAGCTTCGGCAAGACCTTCCACGTCACGGGCTGGAAGGTCGGCACCGTGGCGGCGCCCGCAGTGCTCACGGCCGAGTTTCGCAAGGTGCACCAGTTCAACGTCTTCACCGTGAATACACCCATGCAGCACGGCCTGGCCAGCTACCTGCAAAACCCCGCGCCCTACCTGCAGCTACCCGCGTTCTACCAAGCCAAGCGCGACCTGTTTCGCGCGGGGCTGGCCGGCTCGCGCCTGCGCCTACTGCCTTGCGCAGGCAGCTACTTTCAGTGCGTGGATATTTCGGCCGTGAGCGACTTGGGCGAGGCCGACTTCTGCCAATGGCTCACGCGCGAAATCGGCGTGGCCGCGATCCCGCTCTCGGCTTTTTACGGCAACGGCTTCGACCAGCGGGTGGTGCGCTTTTGCTTTGCCAAAAAAGACGAAACGCTGCGCACGGCACTGCAGCGACTGCGCAGGCTGTAGCGCACAGCCGCTTCCCGGGCGCCGGCATTTTTGCGACGGACCTTCGTTCGCCGCGTCACTTCTTACTTCGGATCGAGCCCCATCAGCTTGGCGATGAGGTTGCGCTGCACCTGCGACGTGCCCGCGGTGATCGTGGTCACGCGCGCGTCGCGGAAGTGCCGCTGCATGTCGAACTCCTTGATGTAGCCGTAACCGCCCATGATCTGCATGCCGTTGTTCGCGGCGCGCACGTAGGCTTCGGAGCCGAACAGCTTGGCCATGGACAGCACTTTGAGCGCGTCCTTGCCCTGCGCGAGCAGCCAGGCCGCGTGCAGCATCAGCAGGCGGCTCGCCTCGACCTCGGTCTGCATGTCGGCGAGCATGTGCGCGATCGCCTGGAAGTTGCCGATTGGCTTGCCGAACTGCTTGCGTTCCTTGGCGTAGGCGAGGGCCTGATCGACCACGTCCTGCGCGGCGCCGCAGTAGGCCGCCGTGGTCATGAGGCGTTCGAGCTGCAGACCCGAGAGCATGTAATCCCAGCCGCGGTTGGGCTCGCCGACGATGCAGTCGGCCGGAATGCGCACATTGTCGAAAAACACCTCGTAGGTGCCGAGCGAGCGCCGCCCCAGCGTGTCGAGCTTGCGCAGCCGTATGCCCGGCAAGGTGTTGTCCACGAGAAACAGCGAAATGCCCTTGCGGTAGTGCACGCTGTTGTCGGTCTTGGCGTAGAGCGAAATGATGTTGTTCTTGGCGCCCGCGCCGGTGGAAAACACCTTCTGCCCGTTGATCACCCATTCGTCGCCCTCGCGCCGCGCAAAGGTGCGCATGGCGCCGGCGTCCGAGCCCGCATCGGGCTCGGTCATGGAGATCGACATGCGGATCTCGCCCGACATCAGCCGGGGCAGGTAGTGGCGCTTTTGCGCCTCGCTGCCGTTGTGCAGCAGATTGAGCCCGTTGAACACCGAGGTGCCATAGGCGCCCATGAGGTCGTAGCTCTTGCGCCCGAGCTCCTCGGCGATGATGGCGAAGTCGATCACGCTGCCGCCCAGGCCGCCGTACTGTTCGGGAAAGACCATGCTGATCAGGCCCATTTCGACGATCGCGTCATAGACCTCGTAGGGGTAGCGCGCCTCTTCGTCCATCGCGCGCACGTAGGCGGGCGTGGCGATGCGGTCGAGCATCTTGCGCACGCTCTCACGCAGCATGTTCTGTTCTTCGGTAAAGCTGAAGTCCATCGGGTGTCCTTTCGTGCCGCTGCGGACAGGGCAAAACGCTACTTTTTCAATAGCTAATTTTTGACCATAAAAATGCCGCTCAGCGCTTATTCATAAAGCACAAGGAGCTCCTGTTTTTGAGTCAAAATCCTTGCATCAATCGCGCCGCTGGTTGAAGCTGCGGCCATAGACGATGGAGGCGATGGTGTTGCGCAGAATCTCCACCGTGCCGCCGCCGAGCGCAAAACCGCGCGAGTCGCGCACCATGCGCTCGAGCGGGAAGTCGCGCGTAAAGCCATAGTGGCCGTGGATCTGCAGCGCCTCGTTGGTCACGCGCTGCACCATCTCGTTCGCATAGAGCTTGGCCTGCGCGGCCGCGAGCGGGTTCGGAAAGCCGTTTTCGAGGTGCGTGGCCGCGTGGTGCACCATGAGCCGTGTGGCGTGGATCTGCGTGGCCATGTCGGCGATCTTCCACTGTATACCCTGGAATTCGCAGATGGGTCGCCCGAACTGGTGGCGCTCCTTGGAGTAGGCGACGGCAAGCTCGAGCGCCTCGTGCGCCACGCCCAGGCACATCGCGGCGTTGCCCACGCGCTCGGGGCCGAAGGAGCTCATGAGCACGCGAAAGCTCTTGGTCGAGTTTTCATCGCCGACCATGAGCACGTTTTCCTTGGGGATGCGCACGTTGTCGAAATACAACTCGGCCTCGGCCACGCCGCGCCCGCCCATCTTGCGGTCCGGCTTGCCGACGGAAAAGCCCGGCATGCCTTTTTCGACGATCACCGCGCCTATGCCGTGCGCGCCCTTGGTCTTGCCAAAGCGCGCAAACACGAGGATGTGCGTAGCCAGGTGGCCGCCCGTGCAGAACACCTTGTGGCCATTGAGCCGCCAGCCGTCGCCGCCGGGTGTGGCGGAGGTGACCATGTCGGTGGTGGCCGAGCCTGCGCCGGGCTCGCTCATGCCGATGCCGAACATGTATTCGCCCGTGACGCACTTGGGCAGCAGGCGTTTTTTCTGCTCTTCCGAGCCCAGAATTTCGATCGCGCGCGAGGGGCCGTTGATTGCCACTTGGCACACGAGCGCGGTGTTGAAGCACACGCGCGAGATTTCTTCGAGGAACACCGTGGCGTGCAGTATCGACAGGCCCGAGCCGCCGTATTGCTCGGGGATGACCAGGCCCAGGTAGCCGAGCTTGGCGAGCAGGTCGCGGTTTTCTTGCGGGAATTCTTCTTTTTCGTCCCAATACGCGGCCTTGGCGGCAAACGCATCGACGGCAAACTTGCGCACGGCCGCGCGGAACTCCTCGAGCTCGCCGGCGGGAATGTGGGGAGATGTCATGGTGTTTTGCTCTCGAAATGGGGGCTAGCCCCGCGGTGAATAGGCCCAGCGCACGGCAGCATGGCGATCGCAGGCAGCCACGATGCAGCCGCGGCAGCGCCCCAAATCTTGCCTTCCGCGCAGCCCTCAGGAACCAATGAACTTGGGCGGGCGCTTTTCAAGGAAGGCCGCGACGCCCTCTTTGTGGTCGTGGGTCACGAGCAGCTGGTTTTGCACGTGCGATTCGAGCTCGAGGAAGGTGTCGAAATTCACCCCCGCCGCGCCCACGAACATGCACTTGGCCATGCCCAGCGCGAGCGTGGCCGACTGCGCCCAGTCGCCCGCGAGCTCCATCGCGCGCGCTTCGAGCCGCTCGTCCTCGACGAGCTCGGTCACGAGGTCGAGCCTGAGCGCTTCCTCGCCCGAGAGCATGCGCCCCGAGAGCACCAGCTCCTTCGCGCGCAGCACGCCCACGTACTGGCTCAGCAGGAACACCGAGCCGCCGTCGGGCGCAAGGCCGACCTTTTTGAACACCTGCCCGAAGCGGGCCTGCGGCGAGGCGAGGATGTAGTCGCACGCCATGGCCATGCTCCAGCCCACGCCCACCGCGGGCCCGCGCACCGCCGCGAGGATGGGCTTTTCGAGGTGCACCATGGCGCGCAGCATGGAATGCGCCACGTGCAGCCGGTGCCGCCCGCCGCGGATGTCCGCCTTGCCCATGGAGCTGACGTCCGAACCCGCGCAAAACGCATTGCCCGCGCCGGCCAGGACGACGGCGCGCACGGCGTCATCGTCGGCAAAGCCGCGAAAGGCGTCGAGCAACTGCACCTTCATGTCGTTGGTGAGCGCGTTCTTCTGCGCCGGGTTGTCTATGGTGACCTTGGCGACACCGTCCACGGTTTCTATGCGAATCGTCATTGCTTTCATCTCCTTGGCATGGCTTGCTCGGACGGACGGGCACTTTTGCATGCGGCAAGCGCCCGCGTGCCGGCTTCCCGGCGAGCCCAAAGTTTTGGCTCAACCGAATTGCGGCTTGCGCTTTTCGCGGAAGGCCGAGACGCCCTCTTTGACGTCCTCGGTCAGGAACAGGAATGGGAAGGCGTCGCCCGCGTAGCGCATTTCTTCGCCGCCGAGGCCGCGGTTGTAGAACGACTTCGCCATCTCCACGGCCATGCGCGGCTTGGCCGCGAGCTTTTCGGCGAAGGCCGTGGCTTCCTCGAGCAGCTTTTCGTGCGGCACGGTGCGCAGCGCAATGCCCAGGCGCACGGCCTCGGCCGCGTCTATGGGCTCGCCGAGCATGCTCAGCTCCTTGGCCTTGGGACGGCCGACGATCTCGTGCAGGCGCACCACGGCAAAACCCGGCAGCAGGCCGAGCTGGATTTCGGGCACGCCGAACTTGGCGCGCTCCGAGGCGAAGATGAAGTCGCAGGCGATCGCGAGCTCGAAACCGCCGCCGAAAGCCATGCCGTTGACGGCCGCGATCAAGGGCTTGCGGCAGCGCTCGGGCGACTGCAAGAACGGCAGGATGGTGGCGATGAACTGGCGCGTCTGCTCGGGCGTGACGGGGAAGCCGCTGATGTCGGCCCCCGCGCAAAAGGCCTTGTCGCCACGGCCCGTGATGATGCCGACGCGGATTTCATCGTCGGCCTCGATCTTGGCCAGGCTCTCGGTCACGCCCTCGCGGATGCCCGCGGACAAGGCGTTGAGCTTGGAAGGCTCATCGAGGGTGATGTAGGCGATACGCCCCTTTTTTTCGAATTCGACACTGCCGATGCGCATGGTGTGCTCTCCTGTGGGAAAGCCTCATTTATAACAAACGTTCGGTAGTTTGTCACGGACGAACGGGCTTTGGCGCGCGCAAAAAGTGAAGGGCCGACAAGCCTTCTCAGCTTGCCGGCCCTCGATGTGGCAGCCGTGGCGGCGTCGACCTGTCAGTCCGCCGTGGCCTCTTCGGGCTCCGCAGGCTCGGAACGAGTCAGGCGGTCTTTCTTGGGCAGCGCCGTGATGTCGAGCACCACTTCGTCCTTGTCGTCCAGGTCAACCGTGAGGCGCCCGCCCTCGATCAAGCGGCCGAACAGCAGCTCGTCGGCCAGCGCGCGGCGTATCGTGTCCTGGATCAGGCGCTGCATGGGCCGCGCGCCCATGAGCGGGTCGAACCCTTTTTTCGCGAGGTACTTGCGCAGCTTGTCGGTGAAGGTGACCTCGACCTTCTTCTCGGCGAGCTGCTGTTCGAGCTGCAGCAGGAACTTGTCAACCACGCGCAGGATGACCTGCTCGTCGAGCGGCTTGAAGCTCACGATGGCGTCGAGCCGGTTGCGGAACTCGGGCGTGAACAGGCGTTTGATGTCGCCCATTTCGTCGCCGGGCTGGCGCTGCGTCGTGAAGCCAATGGTGGCCTTGTTCATGGTCTCGGCGCCCGCGTTCGTCGTCATGATGATGATGACGTTGCGGAAGTCGGCCTTGCGCCCGTTGTTGTCCGTGAGCGTGCCGTGGTCCATCACCTGCAGCAGCACGTTGAAGATGTCCGGGTGCGCTTTTTCGATCTCGTCAAGCAACAGCACGGCGTGCGGTTTCTTGCTGATGGCCTCGGTGAGCAGCCCGCCCTGGTCGAACCCCACGTAGCCCGGCGGCGCGCCGATCAGGCGGCTCACGGCGTGGCGCTCCATGTATTCGGACATGTCGAAGCGGATCAGCTCGATGCCCATGATGTAGGCCAGCTGCCTGGCCGCTTCGGTCTTGCCCACGCCCGTGGGGCCGCTGAACAGGAACGAGCCGATCGGCTTGTCGCCCCGACCCAGACCCGAGCGTGCCATCTTCACGGCGCTGGCGAGCACTTCGAGCGCCTTGTCCTGGCCGAACACCACGCTCTTCAAGTCGCGCTCGAGCGTCTGCAGCTTGCCGCGGTCGTCGTTCGAGACGCTCGCAGGCGGGATGCGCGCGATCTTGGCGACGATCTCTTCGATCTCGGTCTTGCCGATGGTTTTCTTGCGCTTGCTCGGCACGAGGATGCGCTGCGCCGCACCGGCCTCGTCGATCACGTCGATGGCCTTGTCGGGCAGGTGGCGGTCGTTGATGTATTTGGCCGACAACTCGGCCGCAGCCTGCAGCGCCGTGGCCGAATACTTCACGCTGTGGTGCTCCTCGAAGCGCGATTTGAGCCCCTTGAGGATGTCTATGGTTTCGGCCACGCTGGGCTCGACCACGTCGATCTTCTGGAAGCGCCGCGACAAGGCCGCGTCTTTTTCGAAGATGCCGCGGTATTCGCTGAACGTGGTCGCGCCTATGCACTTGAGCTGGCCGCTCGAGAGCGCCGGCTTGAGCAGGTTGGACGCATCGAGCGTGCCGCCCGAAGCCGCGCCCGCGCCGATCAGCGTGTGTATCTCGTCGATGAACAAAATGCCCTTGGGCTTGTCCTTGAGCGCCTTGAGCACGCCTTTGAGGCGCTGCTCGAAGTCGCCGCGGTACTTGGTGCCCGCGAGCAGCGCACCCATGTCGAGTGCATACACCGTGGCGTCGGCGAGGATTTCGGGCACGTCCCCCTGGGTGATGCGCCAGGCCAGACCCTCGGCGATGGCCGTCTTGCCCACGCCCGCCTCGCCCACGAGCAAGGGGTTGTTCTTGCGCCGGCGGCACAGAATTTGGATGGTGCGCTCGACCTCGTAGTGGCGGCCAATCAGCGGGTCGATCTTGCCCTCTTTGGCGAGCTGGTTGAGGTTTTGCGTGAACTGGTCGAGCGGCGAGGCCTTTTCACTGCGCTCGCTGCCTGCGCCTTCTTCCGCTTCGCCCGAGCTTTCGGGCTTGGCAGGTTCGGACGGCTCGCCCTTGCGGATGCCGTGCGCGATGAAGTTGACCACGTCCAGGCGCGTCACGCCCTGCTGGTGCAGGTAATAGACGGCGTGCGAATCCTTTTCGCCGAAGATCGCGACGAGCACGTTCGCGCCCGTGACCTCTTTCTTGCCGTTGCCGGTGGACTGCACGTGCATGATCGCGCGCTGGATCACGCGCTGAAAGCCCAGCGTGGGCTGGGTATCGACATCATCGGTACCGGCCACCTGCGGGGTGTTGTCCTTGATGAAGTTGGAAAGCGCCGCGCGCAGGTCGTCGATGTTGGCGGCGCATGCGCGCAGCACTTCGGCTGCGCTGGGATTGTCGAGCAATGCAAGCAACAAATGCTCCACGGTGATGAACTCGTGGCGCTGCTGACGGGCCTCGACGAAGGCCATATGCAAGCTGACTTCCAGTTCCTGGGCAATCATGTGAACTCCTTTGTGGTGCTTGCGTGGAAGGGATATTTATAAACCTGTCTGGATAAGCCCTCAATACGCGGGCTCACTGACACATTGCAAAGGGTGCCCGGCCTTGTTCGCGGCGTCGAGCACCTGCTCCACCTTGGTGCTTGCAACGTCGCGCGAATACACGCCGCAAACGCCTTTGCCTTCAAGGTGGATTTTGAGCATGATCTGCGTGGCTGTCTCCAGGTCTTTCCCGAAGAACTCCTGCAACACCACGACGACGAACTCCATGGGCGTGTAGTCGTCGTTGAGCATCACAACCTGGTACATCTTGGGCGGCTGGGTTTTTTGCGGCACTCTTTCGAGCATGACGGTATCACCGTCATCCGGTGCGGGCCGGACGACGGGCGGCGCGAAAGGTGAGGACGGAGATTGTGTAGCCATGAAAATCATTCTAGCGAGCCGCGAAGATCGCTGCCTCAGACGGGATGTAATGCCGGCAAAGGGGAATTCAAGCAGGGGCCAAGCAAAATTCGGGCCGCGGTCGGCTCTGCGCAGCCGCAGCCCGACACCGTAGCGCCCGTGAACTTGTAAGCACACGGGCGCCAGCGCCGTACCGCTTTTGTCGTCATTCATACACAACCGACGCAGCCTGGCTTTCAGCGTGTGTGCTCCAGGCGGCCAAAGCCGCATCCGACGGAAACGTGCGGAAGGCATCACCCAATTGCAATTCGGCCACGGCCGCGCCCGGCCCATCGGTGCAGCGCAGCTCCAGGCGCACGCGCAGGCCGTGCAGCAACTCGGCCTCGGGCGTGGCTTCGCGGCGCGGCGGAAATTCACCGAGCAGGCGCCCCACGTCGGGCCGCTGCGCGCCCACAGGCACGTGCAGGTATTTGCCGAAGCGGCAGCGCGCCGCGGGCAAGTCCCAGACCTGCTGCACCTTGAGGCGCAGGCCGCCGCTGAAGTGGTCTTGCTGCACGCGGCCGCTGACGACGATGAATTCGTCCTCTTTGAGCTGGTTGCGGCAGGCGCTCAGCAGCGCTTCGTCGGCCGAGGCCTCGATCACGCCCGACTTGTCGTCGAGGCGAAACAAGCCCATCTTGCCGCGCTGGCTGTTGATCACGCGAAAGTCGCTCACGATACCGGCCAGCAGCTGCGGCTCGCGGCTGTCCTGCAGCTCGGCAATGGATGTGCGCACGAAGCGGCGCACCTCGGCGGCAACCTCGTCGAACAAATGGCCCGAGAGGTAAAAGCCCACCGCGGTTTTCTCGTGCATGAGGCGTTCGCGCACGCCCCAGGGCGGCACCGCCACGAGGTCGGGCTCCTGCGTGCTCGAGCCCTGCGCATCGCCGCCCATCAGGTCGAACAGACCGCCCTGGTTGGCGTTGGCGAGCGTGGCGGCGGCAAACTCGAACGCGCGGTCTATGGACGCGACGAGCGCGGCGCGGTCGGGGTGCAGTGCATCGAAGGCGCCTGCCTTGACCAGCGCCTCGACGGTGCGCTTGTTCAGGCGCGTGCGATCGACACGCACGCAAAAATCGAACAGGCTCTGGAACGGCCCCGCCACCCCGCCTTGCGGCCCGCTGCCGCGCCCTGCGCGCGCCGCGACGATGGCCTCGATCGCCTGCTGCCCCGTGCCCTTGACGGCGCCCAGGCCATAGCGGATCACCTCGTTGCTGACCGGCTCGAAGCGGTAGCTGCCGCGGTTGATGTCGGGCGGCTCGAAGCGGATGCCGAATTTCTGCGCGTCCTCGAACAACACCTTGAGCTTGTCGGTGTCGTCCATTTCTATGGTCATGTTGGCGCAGAAGAACTCGGCCGTGTAATGCACCTTGAGCCAGGCCGTGTGGTAGGCCAGCAGCGAGTACGCGGCCGCATGCGACTTGTTGAAGCCGTAGCCCGCGAACTTTTCCATGAGGTCGAACACCTCGTCGGCCTTTTGCTCGCTGATGCCGTTCCTGGCCGCGCCCTCACGGAAGATGGCGCGGTGCTGGGCCATTTCCTCGGGCTTTTTCTTGCCCATGGCGCGGCGCAGCATGTCGGCACCGCCGAGCGAATAGCCGCCCAGCACCTGCGCCGTCTGCATCACCTGCTCCTGATAAACCATGATCCCGTAGGTCTCGGCCAGCACCTTTTCGACCAGCGGGTGCGGGTATTCGACGGTCTCCTTGCCGTGCTTGCGCGCGACGAAGCTCGGGATCAGGTCCATGGGGCCGGGGCGGTAGAGCGCGTTCAGCGCGATCAGGTCTTCAAGCCGCGTGGGCCGCGCCTCGCGCAGCATGCCCTGCATGCCGCGGCTTTCGAACTGGAACACCGCCTCGGTCCTGCCCTCCTGGAACAGCCGGTAAGTGGCAGGGTCGTCGAGCGGGATTTGCTCGAACGAAAAATGCTCCTGCCCCTGGTGGCGCTGCGCGATGAATTCGCGCGCAAGCTCCAAAATCGTCAGCGTGGCCAGACCCAGAAAGTCGAACTTCACGAGGCCGATGGCCTCCACGTCGTCCTTGTCGTACTGGCTCACGGCCGAGTCGCTGCCGGGCTGCTGGTACAGCGGGCAAAAATCGGTGAGCTTGCCCGGCGCGATCAGCACCCCGCCCGCGTGCATGCCCACGTTGCGCGTCAGGCCCTCGAGCTTTTGCGCGAGCGCGAGCAGGGTCTTGACCTCGTCCTCGCGCGCGAGGCGCTCGGCCAGCACCGGCTCGGCCTCGATCGCCCCGGCGATGGTGATGTGCTGGCCCGGCTTATTGGGGATCAGCTTGCTGATGCCGTCGCAAAAGGTGTAGCTCATGTCCAGCACCCGACCCACGTCGCGGATCGCCGCACGCGCCGCCATGGTGCCGAAGGTAGCGATCTGGCTCACCGCGTCCTTGCCGTACTTTTCCTTGACGTAGTCGATCACGCGGTCGCGGTTGGCCTGGCAGAAATCGATGTCGAAGTCGGGCATGGACACGCGCTCGGGGTTCAAGAAGCGCTCGAACAGCAGGTTGTATTGCAGCGGATCGAGGTCCGTGATCTTGAGCGCATACGCCACCAGCGAGCCCGCCCCCGAGCCACGCCCTGGCCCCACGGGGCAGGCGTGGTTCTTGGCCCAGTTGATGAAGTCGCTCACGATCAAAAAGTAGCCCGGAAAGCCCATCTTCAAGATGGTGCCGATCTCGAACTCCAGGCGCTCGACGTAGCGCGGGCGCTGGCGTTCGCGCTCGGCGGCATCGGGGTACAGCTGCGCGAGGCGCTGCTCCAGCCCTTCGAACGAGGCGATGCGAAAGTACTCGTCGATCGGCATGCCGCCGGGCGTGGGGTAGTCGGGAAGCTGGGGCTTGCCAAGCACCAGGCTCAGGTTGCAGCGGCGTGCGATCTCCAGCGTGTTTTCGAGCGCCGAGGGCAGGTCGGCAAACAGCGCCTGCATCTGGGCCTGGGACTTGAAATACTGCTCGCGCGTAAACCGGCGCACGCGCCGCTGGTTGCCCAGAATCTCCCCTTCGGCGATGCACACGCGCGCCTCGTGCGCCTCGTAGTCGTCTTCGGTGGCGAACTGCACCGGGTGCGTGGCCACCACGGGCAGCCCCAGCCGCGCCGCGAGCTGCACCGCCGCCGTGACGTGCGCCTCGTCGTCGGCGCGCCCGGCGCGCTGCAATTCGAGGTAAAAGCGGTGCGCATAGATGCCAGCCAGCCGCAGCGCCAGCTGCGCCGCGCCCGCCTCGTCGCCCTTGAGCAGCGCCTGCCCCACGGGCCCGGCCTGCGCGCCCGAGAGCGCGATCAGCCCCGCGTTCAGCTCCTGCAACCAGCCCCAGGTGCACACGCCCTGCGCCTTGAGCACGTTGCGCGTCCAGGCGCGCGTGAGCAGCTCGCACAGGTTGAGGTACCCCTCGCGGTTTTGCACCAGCAACAACATGCGGCTGGGCGCCGCGCCGGCTTCGCCTTGGACGAAAACCTCGGCGCCCAAAATCGGCTTCACGCCCTTGCCGCGCAGCGCCTTGTAAAACTTGACGGCGCCAAAAAGGTTGTTCAGGTCCGTGACCGCCAGCGCCGGCTGCCCATCCGCAGCCGCCGCCTGGGCCAGATCGTCGATACGCAAGGTGCCGTCAACGACGGAAAATTCGGTGTGCAGGCGCAGGTGGACAAACATGGCCGGGATTGTAGAAAACCGCCCCATCGCGCACATGGCAGGACGTAGCCGGACGGGGCAAGAGTGAGGTCAGAAATTGGATGCCGACCCACCGGAAATGATGCCTCCCTGATGGCTCATTCACCAAAAATCAATACGGCGCGTGGCTTTGCTGCCCCCATCCTTATCCCTGAGAGGAGGCGCTTGGGCGCTTCAAGCGTCCAAAGAACGGGGGGGCCGTTTTCTGCCTCAAGGACGGTGCGGGTGTGACGCAGTCTCAATTGCTGGCCGGTGTCCAAAAAATAATCGTGTGGGTCGCCGGTTTGGGTAACCCAGAGTCGTCCCGACTTTACGGTCAGCACTGCCCCGTCTAGCGGCTTCAGGCGCACCATCTGGCCTGGGTGTATGACGCATTGCATTGCGCGTGTGGACATAGTGGCCTCCATGTGGATGGCGCCACTGTCGACCGAATCCCCACCGAAAAAAAGACACAAAAACCGCCCGGCTGTGCCGCGCAAAAGGTTTCATTTGATCCTCTGTATGGCTGAAAATTCCGGCAATCTGTGATGGTTCATTTTTGACTTTGAGGCAGAGCGAGCCGGTACATTTACTACACCATGAACGCCGAGACGCTGCACTCCCCTCTGCCGCTCTATGCGCAGATCGCGCAACGGATGGCGCACTTGATCGAAAGCCGGGTGTTCAAGCCAGGGCAGCGCCTGCCGTCGGTGCGTGACCTCGCGGCCACCAACGGTGTGTCCATTTCCACGGCCGTACAGGCTCTGCGCTGGCTGGAGGAGCGCAAACTCGTCGCGGCAAAACCCAAAGCCGGTTATTTCGTGACGCCAGTCGGCAAGGCGCCAGCATTACCGGCGGTCAGCCGTCCACCGCGGCACAGCTTGGTCGTGGAGCGCCAGAGCCGCGCAGAACTGATTTTGACGGTCACTGACACGATTCACGCGGTAAGTTTTGGTGGCGCCTGCCCCAAAGATCCAACTTTCTTCGACGAAGCCAGGGTTCGCACGGCGGTCCATCGCGCAACGCGCGTGCACCGCTTCACCCTGGTGGAATACAGCGATTCCCCCGGTACCTCGACCCTGCGCGAAGCCGTGGCCCAAAGGGCGTTTCACCTCGGGTGCCAACTCAAGGCCGACAACATCGTGGTGACGGCCAGCTGCATTCATGCCGCCAGTTTGTGTCTGCGGGCAGTGACCAAACCAGGTGACATCGTGGCCCTGGAATCACCGACGCACTTTGGCTTTTTGGACTTGCTGGAATCACTGAATCTGCGTGCGCTAGAAATTCCCACGCATCCGAAGGACGGCATTTCGCTGGCGGCGCTGCAACTGGCGTTGGACACACAGCCCGTCAAGGCCGTGCTGGTGGTTCCTACCCTGTCCAATCCGCTCGGGTCAGTGATGCGCCACGCCGATAAACAGGCTCTGGTCAAAATGCTGGCCGAGAAACAAATCCCGCTGATCGAGGACGTTGTCTTCAACGACCTTCTGGCTTCGGATGAACGCCGCAGGGCGGCAAAGTCTTTTGATGTCGATGGGGGTGTGATGGTCTGCGGCTCGTTTTCCAAGACGGTTGCGCCCGGTGTCCGTCTCGGCTGGGTCGAAGCCGGTCGATGGAAAGATTCTGTGCATCGGCTGAAGCGTGTGCATGGCATTGCCACCAACCAGGTGCTCGAGTACGCGCTGGCAGACTTGGTAACGCAGGTAGGTTATGAGTCCCGCATGCGCCGTCTGAGCGACCACATGCGCGTGCGCTTGGCAGAGGCGAGAAAGCTCATCGCCGCAAGTTTTCCGAAAGGAACGAGGGTCAGTGCACCACCTTCCGGATTTACTTTGTGGCTGGAGTTGCCACAACCATGCAACACCATGGCCTTGTTTCACGCCTGCCGGAAAGAAGGTATCGTTTTCAGCCCTGGCTCCCTTTTCAGCGCTACCGACCGTTTCGATCACTGCCTGCGCCTGAGTTTTGCAGGATGCTGGTCTGACACGGAGCGGTGTGCCTTGTGCCGTATCGGTGAGTTGGCCAGGCAATCAATTTTGAAGGTTGGCCAGGAAAAAATCGGAGGCGGAAAATTGGAATCCCCTTTCAATGAACCGCTCCCATCAACCGCGCCCGCGCACCCAGGCAACGAAGTGCAACCGGTATTCGGGCACCAGCCAGAAGATGGCGCCGGTCACCGCGGCATTGGCCAGCCCGGTGAGCAGGAATAGCTGCGCAATGGAAAAGCCGCTTTGCAGCAGCGCACCGGCGATGAGGGCGCTGGCCACCATGAACAGCGCGTTCAGGATGTTGTTGGCCGCGATGATGCGTGCGCGGTGCGTGGGCGCGCTGCGCAGCTGGATCAGCGCGTACATGGGCACGCTGTAAAGCCCCGCGCTGAGGCTGAGCAGCGCCAGGTCCGCCATCACGCGCCAGTGCGCGGCCTGCGCCAAGAAGCCGCGCAGCGTGTGTGCCGCCGCAGCACCCCCATCCACACCCGCGCCCGCACCAAGACCCGCCGGCGGCACCAGACCCCGCGAGGCAAAGTAAAGATCGACGGCGAACACCGTCATGCCGATGGCGCCCAGCGGCACGAGGCCGATTTCCACATGCCGGTGCGAGAGCCTTTCGCACAGCAGCGAACCCATGCCAATGCCCACAGAAAACACCAGCAGCAACAGCGATGCCACCTGCTCGTTGCCGTGCAGCACCTCCCTGGCGAAGGCCGGGAAATTGCTCAAGAACGTGGCGCCCACAAACCACATCCACGAAATGCCCAGCAGCGACCGGAACACCACCACCTGCGCGTGCGCCAGCCTCAGGTTGCGCCAGGTTTCGCTGACCGGATTCCAGCAGATGCGCAAGCCCGGGTCGGCCGCCGGCGCCGCAGGGATGCGCTGCGCCGCCACGCGCCCGGCCAAGGCCAGCGCCACGCAGGCCACGGCCACATACACATGCCCCCGCTGCGGCACCGCCACCAGCAGGCCACCGGCGACGTTGCCAAGCAAAATGGCCACGAAGGTGCCCGCCTCCACCACCCCGTTGCCGCCCGTGAGTTCGCGCTCGTCGAGCACCTGCGGCAGGTAGGCGTACTTGACCGGGCCGAACAGCGTGGAGTGCAGCCCCATCAAAAACACGCAGGCCAGCAGCACCGGCACCTGCACCGCCACGAAGGCCCAGGCCGCCAGCGCCATGATGGCGATCTCGAGGTTCTTGACCAGTCGGATCACCGTGGTCTTGTCGAACTTGTCCGCGAGCTGCCCACTGGTGGCCGAAAACAGCACGAACGGCAGGATGAACAGCGCCCCTATCACCACCCCCGCGAGCGCGGGCGGCAGCCACGCCACGTGCAACTGGTAGGTCACCAGCACCGTAAGCGCAAACTTGAACAGGTTGTCATTGGCCGCGCCGGCAAACTGCGTCCAGAAAAAGGGCGCAAACCGCCGCTCGCGCAGCAGGGCGAACTGGTTGCTCTGGCGGGGTCGGGAGGGGGCTTCGGTCATGGCCATGGCAGCGCAACACGTGCCGCATCACCGTGCTGGGCCGCATCACCGTGCCGCAACGCCAGGTCCATCACGCCAACGCAAAGCGCCACACGCCTTGCGCGTCGCGCGTGCGGCGCAGCTCTCCCGCGTACCAGAGGCGGTGCAGGTGCGCCACGGCCTCGCCCATCGCAAAGGTGGTCTGGTGCAAGTCGAGCTCGCGATGGAACAGCACGGGCAGCATCTCGTGGGCCGTCACGGGCCGTTCGCGCGCGGCCACCAGTACGTCGGCCAGGCGCGCGCGGTGGTGCTCGTGCAGCTGAGCGATGCGCGTGTGCAGGCCGACGAAGGGCTTGCCGTGTGCGGGCAGCACCAGCGTGTCGGCGGGCAGCGCCTCGAAGCGGTCGATCGAATCGAGGAACAGCGTGAGCGGGTCGGCCTCGGGCTCGCCCTCATAGACGCTCACGTTGGTGGAGATGCGCGGCAGCATCATGTCGCCGCTGATCAACAGGCCCAGCGCCGCGCAATACAGCGCCATGTGCTCGGGCGCGTGGCCGTAGCCGACGATACAGCGCCATTCGTGCGCGCCTATGCGCAGCACGTTGCCGTCCATGAGGCGCCGGAAGGTCGGCGGCACGGCCGGCACGTGGCTGCTGTAGTAGCTCTTGCGCTGGCGGATTTTTTCGAGGTCGTCCGGATCGCGCAGGCCGTGGCTCGCAAAAAACTGCGCCGAGCGCTCGGCGCGCACGTCGTCCACCACCGCAGAGTTGTAGAGCCCCGCCTGGTAGTCGGTGGCGCTGATCCACAGGCGGCACTCGTGCGCGGGCGTGCTCCAGCGCTCGCACAGCCAGTGCGCGAGGCCGATGTGGTCGGGGTGCATGTGCGTGACGAGCACGCGCAAAATCGGCAGCCCCTGCAGTTGGCTTGCAAACACCTGCTCCCAATCGGCGCGCGATTCGGCGCGGTCTATGCAGCAATCGACCACGCTCCAGCCGTCGCGACCGTCGAGGTGGTCGCGCAGCAGCCAGAGGTTGATGTGATCGAGCGCATACGGCAAGGACATGCGCAGCCAGAGTACGCCCGGCGCCACCTCGATCGCGCCGCCATGCGGCGGCAGGCGGTCGGCAAGCGGGTAGTGCAAGGCGCGTTCGAGTTCGGCGGCAGAAGACATGGGCGTGGGCGTGGGCGTGCGGGGGTGATGAAAAAGCACCGCGCGCCGGCCAGCAAGCGCGGGCCGCAGCGGTGCAAGGCCAAGCCATTGTAGAAAGGATGCGCCGGGCGCGCTGCCCGCACTTGCCAGCGCGCTTTGGCAGAGCCGGAAAACCTCTGGGCTTTTCGGCAGATCAGCCCTTGTGTACCAGCTTGATGATGCTCGAAAAGTCCTGTGCGCCATAGCCCGCGAGGCTGTGCGCCGCGTACAGGCCGCGCACGAGGCCACCCAGCGGCGTCGCAGCCTTGACGGCGGTGGCGTTTTCTTGTGCGAGGCCCAGGTCTTTGAGCATCAGGTCGGTACCGAAGCCGCCCGCGTAGCCCTTGGAGGCCGGCGCGTTTTCCATCACGCCGGGCCAGGGGTTGTATTTTTCGAGCGCCCAGTTGCCGCCCGAGCTGCGGCGCATGATCTCCGAGAGCACCTTGGGGTCCAGCCCGTTGGCCACGCCGAGCGCGATCGCCTCGCTCGTGCCGGCCATGAGGATGCCCAGCAGCATGTTGTTGCAGATCTTGGCCGTCTGCCCCGCACCCACGGCGCCGGCGTGGAAGATGTTGCTGCCCATTTTTTCGAGCAGCGGGCGCGCGCGCTCGAGCGCTGCCGCCTCGCCGCCGACCATGAAGGTCAGCGTGCCGGCAATGGCGCCGCCCGTGCCGCCCGAGACGGGCGCGTCGATGAAGTCGATCTGGCGCGCCGCCGCGGCCTCGGCCACCTTGCGCGAGGTGGCCGCGGCGATGGTCGAGCTGTCGATGACCAGCGTGCCCGCGCTCAAGGCCGCGAGCAGGCCCGGCGCACGTCCTTCGCCAAGGTACAGCGCCTCGACGTGCGGGCTCGCGGGCAGCATGCTGATGACCACGGCCGCGCCCTGCGCGGCCTCTGCCGCGCTGGGTGCGATCACCAGGCCCTCGGCGGCGAGCTTGTCGCACGCGGGCTTGGAGAGGTCGAAGCCGCGCACGCTGTAGCCGGCCTTGTGCAGATTCAGCGCCATGGGGCCGCCCATGTTGCCCAAACCGATGAATGCGATGTGCATGATGAGGTCTCCTGAGTGCAAGTAGTGAAGTATGTGGGTTAAGTATGAAATAGGCATCTAACGCTTGATACACCTGCGCAAGAAGCTATCAAAACAAAAGCGTTTTATTGATCCGGTCCTGTGAAGTTTGAACCGTTCGCCCTGAGCCTGTCGAAGGGCTTCGACAGGCTCAGCCCGAACGGAATTTGAGATTTCATCGGGCCGGATCAATAGAAACGCCGGTCAGCGGATCACCTCGGGTGCGTCGCCTTCGAGCATGCGCCGCGCAATGATCACGCGCATGATCTCGTTCGTGCCTTCGAGGATCTGGTGCACGCGCGCATCGCGCACCAGGCGCTCGAGCGGAAAGTCGCTCAGGTAGCCATAGCCGCCGTGCAGCTGCAGCGCCTCGTTGCATACGGCAAAGCCCGCGTCGGTGGCAAAGCGCTTCGCCATGGCGCAATAGGTGCTCGCGTCGCGTGCGCCGGCGTCGAGTTTGCAGGCCGCCAGGCGCACCATCTGGCGCGCCGCGACGAGCTCGGTCGCCATGTCGGCGAGCTTGAACTGCAGCGCCTGAAAGCTCGCGATCGGCTTGCCGAACTGCCGACGCTCGTGCAGGTAGCGCTGCGCGTGCGTGAGCGCGCCCTGCGCCGCGCCGACCGAGCAAGTGGCGATGTTGATGCGCCCGCCGTCCAGGCCCTTCATGGCGATCTTGAAGCCCTCACCCTCGCGGCCGAGCAGGTGGTCGGCCGGGATGCGCACATTGTCGAAGCTGATGGTGCGCGTGGGCTGGCTGTTCCAGCCCATTTTGTGCTCGCGTTTGCCGTAGCTGATGCCCGGCGTGTCGGCCGGCACGGCAAAGGCCGAGATGCCGCCCGCGCCCGACTGCGCGTCGCCCGTGCGCGCCATGAGCACCAGCATGTCGGTGCTGCCCGCGCCCGAGATGAAGGCCTTGCCGCCGTTGATCACCCATTCGTGCCCCACGGCCTCGGCGCGCGTCTTGAGCGCGGCCGCGTCCGAGCCCGCACCCGGCTCGGTCAGGCAGTACGAGGCGAGCTTTTCGCCGCGCGTAAGCAGCGGCCCCCAGTGGTCGCGCACGGCGGGCGTGGCCCAGGTGCCGAGCATCCAGGTCGCCATGTTGTGGATGGTGATGAAGGCCGTGGTCGAAGGATCCACCGCGGCCATCTCCTCGAACACCAGCGTGGCGTCGAGCCGCGGCAGGCCCAGGCCGCCCGCGCTTTCGGGCGCGTACAGGCCGCAAAAACCGAGCTCGCCCGCCTTGGCGATGGCTTCGCGCGGAAAAATCCCTTCGGCGTCCCAGCGCGCCGCGTGCGGCGCAAGCTCTGCCTGGGCGAACTGCCGCGCCGTGTCGGCAAAAGCCCGCTGATCGTCGCTCAGCTCGAAGTCCATGGGGGTGCGTCTCCTCGTGGTGGGGTGCAGCAGCGTGCCCGCAAAAATTCGGTGTTTTTGCCACTTCAGGCAGGCAGGGCGGCCACTGCAAGCTATCGATACCATTGCACAAGCAAGGCGCTGCCCTTGCAGCGCCCTGCCCTGCCTGCCGCGCTACTTCAGCGCAGGCTAATCGTGGTGTTCACGCCCTGCGCGGTGGTGCTGTCGTCGAACCAGCGCGCCGTGACGGTCTTGGTCTGGGTGTAGAACAGCACGACTTGCTTGCCGTAGGGCCCGAGGTCGCCGAGCTTGGACGCGCGTGAGCCGGTGAACGAGAAGATCGGCACGGGCACGGGAATCGGCACGTTGATGCCGACCTGGCCCACGTCGATGTCTTCCTGGAACTTGCGCGCCGCGGCGCCGCTTTGCGTGAAGATCGCGGTGCCGTTGCCGTGCGGGTTCGCGTTGATGAATGCGATGGCTTCGTCGAGGCTGTTGGCGCCCGCGATACACAGCACGGGGCCGAAGACCTCCTGGTCGTAGATCGCCATGCCGGGCTTGACGCCCGAGAAGATGGTCGGGCCGACGAAGTTGCCCTTTTCGTAGCCGGGCACCTGCGGCTTGCGGCCGTCGAGCTCGAGCTTGGCGCCTTCGGCAATCCCTTTTTCGATCAGGCCCTCGACGCGCGCGAGCGCTGCGCAGGACACGACCGGGCCCACATCCGTGCCTTTTTCGGTGCCCGCGCTCACCTTGAGCGTCTTGGCCTTGGCGACGATTTCGGGTATCCAGTTTTGCGCTTCGCCCACGAGCACGGCCACCGACACCGCCATGCAGCGCTGCCCGGCGGCACCGAAACCCGCGCCCACGAGCGCGTTGAGCGTCTGCTCCTTGTTCGCGTCGGGCAGCACGATGGCATGGTTCTTCGCGCCCATCATGCACTGCACGCGCTTGCCCGCGAGGCTCGCGCGCTGGTACACGTGCGTGCCCACGCGCGTGGAGCCGACGAAGGAGATCGCCTTGATGTCGGGGTGGTCGCAAATCGCGTTCACCGCGGCCTCGCCGCCGTGCACCACGTTGAGCACACCGGGCGGAATGCCGGCTTCGAGCGCGAGCTCACACAGACGCATCGTGACCATGGGGTCTTGCTCGGAGGGCTTGAGCACGAAGGTGTTGCCCGTGGCGATCGCCATGGGGAACATCCACAGCGGGATCATGGCCGGGAAGTTGAACGGCGTGATGCCCGCGCACACGCCCAGCGGCTGCAGCAGCGTGTAGGTATCGACGCCGTTCGCGACGTTGTTGGCGAGCTCGCCGAGCTGCAGGTTGCCGATGCCGGCCGCGTGCTCGACCACTTCGAGGCCGCGGAACACGTCGCCCTCGGCGTCGGGCAAGGTCTTGCCCTGCTCGGCCGTGAGGATCGCGGCGAGCTCGGCCATGTGTTCGCGGATCAGCTGCTGCAGCTTGAGGAAAATGCGCGCCCGTGCGCCAATGGGCGTCTTGCGCCAGGTCTTGAAGGCTTCCTTGGCCGAGGCCACGGCGGCCTCGATCTCGTCGGGCGTGGCGAAGGGCACGCGCGCAAGCACCTCTTGCGTAGCGGGATTGACCACGTTGCGCCACTCGGTGGTCTTGGACTCGACGAACTTGCCGCCGATCAGCAGCTTGACGGTGGGGGCCAGTGCGGCCACGTTGCTGGGTGCGTTCATGCAGACATCTCCTCGGTGAAACAGGACAAAAACCGAGCGATCGTAACTGTGCAGAATTGCCGAGACAATAGACAATTGCGCGCAACGGATTTGCAAAAACGCAAAGCAGCGTTTTTGCCCCGCCCGCACCACCGCACCCGCACCCGCACACCATGGACTGGGACAACCTGCGCTACTTTTTGGAACTCGCCCGCGCGGGCACGCTGGTGGGCGCGGCGCGGCGGCTGGCCGTCGATCACACCACCGTGGCGCGGCGCATCCAGGCGCTCGAAAAACAGGTCGGCTCGGCGCTGTTCGCGCGCGAAGCCGGCGGCCACCGCCTGAGCGAAGCCGGACGCCAGCTGCTGCCGCAGGTCGAGGCCATGGAAGCCGCCTTCCTGGCCGTGGAAAACGCCACGCCCGGCGTGCGCCAGGGGCTGCAAGGGCTGGTCCGTATAGGCTGCACGGAGGGCTTCGGCAACCTGGTGCTCGCGCCGCAGCTCGCGCGCTTTGCGCAGGCGCACCCGGGGCTGGTGGTCGATTTGCTTTCGCTGCCGCGCCTGGTGCATCTATCGCGCCGCGAGGCCGACATCGTGATCTCGCTCGAGCGCCCGAGCCGCGGCGCCGTGCTCGTGGTCAAGCTCACCGACTACCGGCTGCAGCTCTACGGCGCGCGCAGCTACCTCGCGCAGCACGCGCCCATCGCGCGCACCGAGGACTTGCAGGGCCACCACTTCATCAGCTACGTCGATGACCTGCTGTTCAGCAAAGAGCTGCAAATCCTCGACGAGCTGCACCGCCCGAGCCACTACGCGCTGCGCAGCACCAGCATCCTCGCGCAGTACGAGGCCACGCGTGCGGGCGCCGGCCTGGCCGTGCTGCCCACCTTCGTCGCCGCGCAAGATGCCACCCTGTGCGCCGTGCTGTCCGACACGGCGCGCTTCACGCGCACCTTCTGGATGTCCATGCCCGCCGAAAACAAACACGTCGCGCGCATGCAGGCGGTGTGGGACTTCGTGCGCCAGACGGTGCAGGCGCAGCAGGGGTTGCTACTTCTAGCGTAGCGGCTTGCGCAGGCTGCATCGGCAGCACAGGCTGCACGACGGCCCTTCTGGACGGGCTCCTAGGAGCCTGTCGGACTTTGGGCGTCGATAGCGAGAATGCGCCCCGGCGAGGCCAGTTTTTGCCGGATTCGCCGCCCCATAGCGGGACTATGGGGCAAGAAGACGGTAAAAAATGGGCCGCTGCGGCGCATTCGCAGCCGACGATTCCAAAGTCCGACAGGCTCCTAGACCAGACCGTGGCGCAGCGCGTCATCATGATCTATCATGAAACATCAAGATAGATCATGATAGAGCGTGCCATGACCACTGCCGTCCGCGAAAAATTTTCCTCACAAGCCGCACCCGATGTGCTGGCCGCGTTGCGCCAGATTGCAGAAAGCCAGGGGCGCCAGTTTCAGGCGGTGCTCGATGAGGCCCTGCGCGACTACATCGACCGGCACCAGAAGGAACGTCCCCGTCGCCACGTGATGGCATCGTTCGCGTCCAGCCTGGACGAGTTCGACAGCCTCTACCGCGAACTGGCCAAGTAAGCAGTGCCGCGCGACTACTTGACCGTGGCCGATGTGCTGGGGATGCACACGGTGCTGATCCAACGATACGCAGGCGCGCCAGGCGTGCGGGACCCTGGTGCACTGGAGTCTGCGTTGTTCCGCCCACAAACGGGTTATTACAAGGACATCGTGGCCGAAGCAGCGGCGCTATTGGAGAGTCTGGCGATCAACCATCCCTTCGTGGACGGCAATAAACGCATTGCGTTTGCCGCCGCCGATGTGTTCTTGCGCATCAATGGCTGGCGCTTGCAGCGATCACCGATGCAGATCCACGCCGAGATGATCCAGATGTTCGAGGCTGGAACCTTTGATATCGCCCATCTGGATCCGTGGCTGCGAGCGTTCGCTGTCGCGACAAATTGAACCGCCTGCCCATAGACCAGCCGCAGTGTCTGCTTGAGCTTCCCAGGCCCTGGTACTCTTGGGTTCAGCGTCTCAAAGCCGCTCTCGGATGTAAGACGGCCGGTCCATGTCAACGATTTCGACGCTCAGCTGCACGAGCACGCCTTCGGGCCGCGGCGTGACGCGGCGCAGTACGCTGGCCACGCGCTCGGCCAGGTCGTGCTTGGCTTCGGGCGTGCGCCCCGCCAGCAGGCGCAACTGCGCGTGCACGAAGGCGCGCTGCGCGGGCTGTGTGCCGACCTGAAAGCTGCCTACGCGCACGATGCGCGATTTGAGGTCGGCCTCGTTCGCGACTTCAGGGCTGGCAACGACGGCCGCGTTGAGCTCGGCCAGCGCTTGCGCCTCGGGGAAGGCGGGCAGGTTGGCGGAGTATTCGACGATCAGATGGGGCATGGATTCGACACGTGAAAAACAAGGAAAGGAACACGACTTACGCAAATCGGGGGGCTAGGCAAGGCGTTCGCCCCATGGCAAAACACCTCGCTGCATCCTTGTTTGCGTAAGTCCAGAGGAAGTATGGCTCAGCACTCGTCGGCGTTGTGCGCCTGCGCCGCCTGCGTGGGCACGTGGTCGCGCAGGCCGGTCTGGCGGTTCGCAGCATCGACGAACACGAGGTGCGGGCGGTGCGCTGCGACCTGCGACTCGCTCACCTGGGCAAAGGCGGCGATGATGATCAGGTCGCCCACGGCGGCGCGGCGCGCGGCCGAGCCGTTGACCGAGATGATGCCGCTGCCGCGCTCGCCCTTGATGGCGTAGGTGATGAAGCGCTCGCCGTTGTTGATGTTCCAGATGTGCACCTGCTCGTTTTCGACCATGTTGGCGGCTTCGAGCAGGTCTTCGTCGATGGCGCAGGAGCCTTCATAGTGCAGCTCACAGTGGGTGACGGTGGCGCGGTGGATTTTGGACTTGAGCAGGGTGCGGTACATCGCGGTGGTTCCCGGGTGGTGGCAAGGGGTGTGGTGGGTGCAGTGCGTCAGTATGAGACCGGCGGCACGAGGACGGTGGGCGCGGCGGGCGCGGCCAGTTCGGGGTAGTCGCGACTGTAATGCAGGCCGCGGCTTTCGCGCCGCAGCTGTGCCGAGCGCACGATCAAGTCGGCCACCTGCACCAGGTTGCGCAGCTCGAGCAGGTCGCGCGTGACGTGGAAGTGCGCGTAGAACTCCTGGATTTCGCCTTGCAGCAGGCCGATGCGGTGCGCGGCGCGATCCAGGCGCTTGTTGGTGCGCACGATGCCCACGTAGTCCCACATGAAGCGGCGCAGCTCGTCCCAGTTGTGCGAGATGACCACGGTTTCGTCGGCGTCGGTGACGCGGCTGTCGTCCCAGCGCGGCAGCGAGGGGATGGGCGTGCGCGGCGCCGCGGCGATGGTCTGCGCGGCCGCACGCGCAAACACGATGCACTCGAGCAGCGAATTGCTCGCAAGGCGGTTCGCGCCGTGCAGGCCGGTGTAGGCCGTCTCGCCCACGGCGAACAGGCCCGGCAGGTCGGTGCGCGCCGACAGGTCGGTGAGCACGCCGCCGCAGGTGAAGTGCGCCGTGGGCACGACGGGGATGGGCTCTTTGGTGATGTCTATGCCCAGCTCGGCACAGTACGCGAGGATGTTGGGGAAGTGCTCGTGCAAGAACTCGGGGCTTTTGTGCGAGATGTCGAGCAGCACGTAGTCGAGCCCGTGGCGCTTCATCTCGAAGTCGATCGCGCGCGCCACCACGTCGCGCGGGGCGAGCTCGGCGCGCGGGTCGTGCGCGGGCATGAAGCGCCCGCCGCCGGCCTGCGGCGGCAGCAGCAGCACGCCGCCTTCACCGCGCACGGCTTCGCTGATGAGGAAGGATTTGGCCTTGGGGTGGTACAGGCCCGTGGGGTGGAACTGGATGAACTCCATGTTGGCCACGCGGCAGCCCGCGCGCCAAGCCACGGCGATGCCGTCGCCCGTGGAGGTGTCGGGGTTGGTGGTGTAGAGATAGACCTTGCCCGCGCCGCCCGTGGCGAGGATGGTTTGCGGCGCGCGGAAGGTGATGACCTCGTCGGTGTCCTCGTCGAGCGCGTACAGGCCCAGGCAGCGGTGCCCCGCGAGGCCGAGCTTGCGGCTCGTGATCAAGTCCACGAGCATGTGGTTTTCGAACAGCGTGATGCCCGGCGTGGCGCGCACCACCTCGATCAGCGTTTTTTGCACCGCGGCGCCCGTGGCGTCGGTGACGTGGGCGATGCGGCGCGCGCTGTGGCCGCCCTCGCGCGTGAGGTGCAAGTGCTCGCCCTCGAGCGTGAACGGCACGCCCAGGCCGCGCAGCCAGGCGATCGCCGAGGGCGCGTTTTCGACCACGAAGCGCGTGGCCGCAAGGTCGCACAGGCCCGCGCCGGCCACCAGCGTGTCCTGGATGTGCGCGGCAAAGCTGTCGTCGTCAGCCAGCACGGCGGCAATGCCGCCCTGCGCCCAGCTGCTCGAGCCGTCGAACACCGAACGCTTGGTGAGCACGGCCACGCGGTGCGTGGGCGCGAGGTGCAGCGCGGCGGAAAGCCCCGCCAAGCCGCTGCCGACGATCAAAACGTCGAAATCATGGGTGATCATGGAGAAAGAGCGTAGCGCAGAAAAATGGGACTGGCCGTCTGTCGGACTTTGGGAAAGCCTTGCGCCATTGTCAAGCCGGCACGTAGGCCAGGCGCACGTAAATCGGCGCAAAGGCTTCGGCCTGGGTGATCTCTATCAAAGTCTCCTTGGCCAGTTCGAGCAGCGCGACGAAGGTGACCACGAGCACGGCGCGGCCTTCAGCCGGCTCGAACAAGGATTCGAAGGTGACGAAGCGCCGGCCCTGCAGCGCCTTGAGCACGCGGCTCATGTATGCGCGCACGCTGAGCTGCGCGCGGCTGATTTTGTGGTGCTGCACGAGGCGCGCGCGCGCAAGGATGTCGCGCCACGCGGCTTGCAGGTCGGCCACGTGCACGTCGGCAAAGCGCGGCACCGCGCCGGGCTCGAACCAGGCGCGCGCCGGAAAAAAGTCCCGCCCCTGCTGTGGCAGCTCGCCCAGGTGCGCGGCGGCGAGCTTGATCTGCTCGTATTCGAGCAGCCGGCGCACGAGCTCGGCGCGCGGATCTTCGGGCTCCTTGCCCTCGGCCTGTTTGCGCGGCGGCAGCAGCATGCGCGACTTGATCTCGATCAGCATGGCCGCCATGAGCAAATACTCGGCCGCGAGTTCGAGGTTGCGGCTGCGCACCTCCTCGACGTAAGCGAGGTACTGGCGCGTGAGCTCCACCATGGGGATGTCGAGGATGTTGAAGTTTTGCTTGCGGATCAGGTACAGCAGCAAGTCCAGCGGCCCCTCGAAGGCTTCGAGGATGACTTCGAGCGCGTCGGGCGGAATGTAGAGGTCGGCCGGCAGCGCAAACAGCGGCTCGCCATACAGCCGCGCAAAGGCCACGGCATCGGCCGCGCCCGCTGCAGCCTTGGCGTGCGCCTCAAGCAGCGGCTCGGCGGGCATGGATAACTACTATATTCATAGCTACTAGCGCTTGATACATGCGGCCTAGAGGCCAAAAACATGCTCAATGTTCGGGGCTCGGCTCGGTCTGATAGACGTAGGGCTTTTGCGGCACGGCCGCGGCGCGGTACTCGCGCCACAGGCGTCTATCGACCTTTTTGTCCCACAGCAGGGCGCGGCCCGCACGCTGCTGCTCCTCGAGCGCGGGCTTTTGCTGCTTGAGCTGCTGGAGGAACTGCGTGACGTCTGACTGGTAATCGGGACGGCGGAAAAGCGACATGGCGTGGCAACCTTTGCAAGAAAACGACGATGGGAAGCAGAAATCTGGCGTTCAACCCAGATTGTCCATTAGGACGCGGGATGATGGCGAGGCGGCTGGCGCGGCAGTTTGGTCGCGGGTGAGAAGTCCATGGCCGGTGCCATGGACGCCGAAACCGCGGCCAAAATGACCGTCAGGCGTCCGCCAGCGCCCGCGTAGGTGCGCAGCACCGCCTAATGGACAATTTGGGTTCAACGCACGCGCATCCCCGGCTCGGCGCCGGGCCAGGGGTTGAGCACGTAAATGCCGGGGTGCGCTTTCTCGTCGGCGTGGCTCGCGGCGAGCACCATGCCTTCGCTGACGCCGAACTTCATCTTGCGCGGCGCGAGGTTGGCCACCACCACGGTGAGCTTGCCCACCAGATCGGCCGGCTGGTAGGCGCTGGCGATGCCCGAAAACACGTTGCGCAGCCGCCCCTCCCCCACGTCGAGCGTGAGGCGCAGCAGCTTGGTGGAGCCCTCGACGGGCGCGCAATCGACGATTTTTGCGATGCGCAGGTCGATCTTGGCGAAGTCGTCTATGGTGATGGTGGGCGCGATGGGCGCGCCGCCGGGCGCTATACCTGTGATAGCTTCAGGCGCTTGATGCTCCTGCGCTGGAGGCGCAAAAAGGGCTTCGAGCTGGGCGCGCTCCACGCGGTGCATGAGGTGCTCGTAAGCGCCGATCCGATGCCCCGCGCCCAGCACCTCTTCGGCGCTCGCGAACGTGAGCGGCGCGATGCGCAAAAAGGCTTCGACCTGCGCCGCGAGCGCGGGCAGCACGGGCTTGAGCACGATGGTCAGCAAGCGGAACGCCTCGATGCAAGTGGTGCAGACGTCGTGCAGGCGCTCTTGCAACGCGGGCTGCTTGGCGAGCTCCCAGGGCTTGTTCTGGTCCACGTATTCGTTCACGCGGTCGGCCAGCAGCATGGTTTCGCGCAGCGCCTTGCCGTAGTCGCGTTCGGCGAGCAGCTCGGCGATCGCAGGCACGCTGGTGCGCAGGTGATCGAGCAGCGCGTCGCCGTCGGCCGATACCTCGCCCAGCACGCCATCGAAGCGCTTGGCGATGAAGCCCGCCGCGCGCGCGGCGATGTTCACGTACTTGCCCACCAAATCTGCGTTGACGCGCGCCATGAAGTCATCGGCGTTGAAGTCGATGTCCTCGTTGCGGCAGCTGAGCTTGGCCGCGAGGTAGTAGCGCAGCCACTCGGGGTTCATGCCCAGCTGCAGGTATTTGAGCGGATCGAGCCCGGTGCCGCGGCTCTTGCTCATCTTTTCGCCGTTGTTCACGGTCAAAAAGCCGTGCACGAACACCTTGGTCGGCGTCTTGCGCCCCGAAAAATGCAGCGTGGCGGGCCAGAACAGCGTATGGAAGTAGATGATGTCCTTGCCGATGAAGTGGTACTGCTCGACCTCGGGGTCGGCCATGAAGGCGTCGTAGTCCTTGCCGATCTTGCCGAAGTAGTTTTTCAGCGAGGCCAGGTAGCCAATCGGCGCGTCCAGCCAGACGTAAAAATATTTGCCCGGTGCGTCGGGGATTTCGATGCCGAAGTACGGCGCGTCGCGGCTGATGTCCCAGTCGGCGAGGCGGCTCTTGCCTTCCTCGTCGGGCACGAACCACTCGCGGATCTTGTTGAGTACCTCGGGCTGCAAGCGCCCGGGCTCGCTCGTCCAGGCTTCGAGAAAGGCGCTGCAGCGCGGGTCGGAGAGCTTGAAAAAATAATGCTCCGAGCTTTTGAGCACCGGCGTCGCGCCCGAGAGCGCCGAGTACGGGTTTTTGAGCTCGGTCGGCGCATAGACGGCGCCGCAGGCCTCGCAGCTGTCGCCGTACTGGTCCTGCGCGCCGCACTTAGGGCATTCGCCCTTGATGAAGCGGTCGGGCAGGAACATGCCTTTTTGCGGGTCGAAGAACTGCTCTATCGTCTTCGTGACGATGAGGCCGTTGGCCTTGAGGTCGCGGTAGATCGCCTGGGCAAGCTCGTGGTTTTCGGGGCCGTCGGTGCTGTGCCAGTTGTCGAACGCGATGTGAAAGCCGTCGAGGTATTGCTTGCGCCCCGCAGCGATCTCGGCCACGAACTGCTGCGGCGTCTTGCCGGCCTTTTCGGCGGCGATCATGATGGGCGCACCGTGCGCGTCGTCGGCACAGACGAAATACACCTCATGCCCGTGCATGCGCTGCATGCGCACCCAGATGTCGGCCTGGATGTATTCCATGATGTGGCCGATGTGGAAATTGCCATTGGCATACGGCAAGGCCGTGGTGACGAACAGTTTGCGGTCAGACATGCGGAAAATGGCTTTCGTGGCTGGGCAGTGCAGCAAAGCAGGCGCTCGATGAACCCCTTGCACCGTGGCAGGGAAACCGTGGATTTTAGGGCCCGCGGCCGCAGCAGCGTACCGCAAGCCTCCCCCCTGTCGCACACGCTGCCGAGCAACACCATGCGCCGCAGGTGTTTGCCCGCCCGTGGCGCAGAGCGCAGACAATTGCGCCTTTCCCTCGCCCTATCTTCGCCCATCTTGGCACTTTTCGGATTTTTCGCATGACCGTCCGCACTGAAACGATTTTGCAGGCCCTCGCGCAGGTGCGCGACCCCCACACCGACCAAGACTACGTCAGCACGCGTACTGTGCGCAATGTGCGCATCGACGGAGGCGACGTTTCCTTCGAGCTCGAACTCGGCTACCCCGCGCAAAGCCTCGTTCCCGCGTTGCAGCAAAGCCTCGCGGCTGCGGCCCGCAGCGTGCCCGGCGTGCAGCAGGTGCAGGTGCACATCACGAGCCGCGTACAAGCACACGCCGTGCAGCGCGGCGTGCCGCTGCTGCCCGAAGTGAAAAACATCATCGCCGTAGCCTCGGCCAAGGGCGGCGTGGGCAAGAGCACCACTGCCGCGAACCTCGCGCTCGCGCTCGCGGCCGAAGGCGCGCGCGTGGGCGTGCTCGACGCCGACATCTACGGCCCGAGCCAGCCCATGATGCTGGGCCTTGGCGGCAAACCGCAAAGCCTGGACGGCAAGACCATGGAGCCGCTGCAAAACCACGGCCTGCAAGTCATGTCCATAGGTTTCCTGGTCGAGCCCGAGCAGGCCATGATCTGGCGCGGCCCCATGGCCACGCAGGCGCTCGAACAGTTGCTGCGCCAGACGCACTGGCAGGGCCTCGACTACCTCATCGTCGATATGCCGCCCGGCACCGGCGACATCCAGCTCACGCTGAGCCAGCGCACGCCCGTGACGGGCGCCGTGATCGTCACCACGCCGCAGGACATTGCGCTGCTGGACGCGCGCAAGGGCATCACCATGTTCGAAAAAGTCGGCGTGCCCATCCTCGGCATCGTCGAAAACATGGCCGTGCACGTGTGCAGCCAGTGCGGCCACGCCGAGCACATCTTCGGTGCCGAGGGCGGCAAGCGGATGGCCGCCGAATGCGGCCTGCCCTACCTGGGCGCGCTGCCGCTGGACTTGCGCATCCGCGAACAGGCCGACCGCGGTCAGCCCACCGTGGTGGCCGACCCGGCATCCGAGGCCGCGCAAACCTACCGGCACATCGCGCGCAGTGTGGCCGCGCGCATCGCGCTGCAAGGCAAGGACTATTCGGCCAAGTTCCCGCCCATCAGCGTGCAGCAAGGCGGCTGACGCCCACCGTCGCCGGCAGGCGCCGCCTGCAGTGGGCGCAGAGCTCAATCCGATAATTCGAGGCTGGGCAGGTTACTTTAATCAGGGGCCAGTCAGCCACGAATACCGTTTCATCCAAGATTACACTGAGCGTCGGCTGCGGATCTGGTTACGACGGCGGAGTGGCAAAAACGGAACGGGTTACCGCCAATACCCGAATGAGTACCTGTATGAAAAACTGGGCCTCTACCGTTTGCCATTAAGCCGCGCCACCTGCTGAATGCGAAGGCCTGATGATGTCCTGAAAGAGAGCCGGATGCGGGAAATCTGCACGTCCGGTTCGACGAGCGGGGTGTGGAAACGGAGCGACGGGCCAACAACGGCCTTTTATCGCCACCGCGCCACACTTCGACTCTACCCCGAGTAATTTTCAAAAAATTTAGTGAATTGCTGGTGAAGCGGCTGAGTTTTTCACCAGCCTGCTAACGTTTGAGTTCAGGCCGCGGCCCATCAGGGCCGTCGCGCCTGCAACGAATTGTTCGGCGCCGACTGACGTTAGAGCGCCAACGCGAGGCGCAAGCCTTCATCTACTCTTTGCACGACTGCGCCGGGCAATGACTTCACCTTCTCGGTGAGAGTGCTCTTGTTGATGGTGATGACTTGCGAAACGTTGACGACAGAAGGTTTAGGCAAACCCGATTCTGACTTTGAAAGCCGCACATTACCCGGCGCCTCACCCAACGCGATATTGGTGGTGATTACCGCAACGATAACGGTGGCAATACGGCTTTCATTGAAAGGCTTGGATTGAATGACCAGGACTGGCCGCCTGTAACCCGGACCAGACCCAACAGGGTCTGCAAGATCAGCCCACCAGACCTCACCACGCTTCATTGCCCAGAACCTTCAACTGGGCCTTT
>CAVPUD010000151.1:0-33429 GCA_963708545.1 uncultured beta proteobacterium
CAACATCGTCGTCCAGATAGTCGGCCCGGTAGCGGGCGAAGGCGGGCAGTTCGACGAAGACGGCTTTCATCGTTCAGATGATACGTAAGTTGCGTATATATGCAAGGGGCAGTCTTTTCCAAATCAGGTATGAGCCTGAAGCCCCCGCAAAAACAGCGAGGCGCAACGAGTCGAATCGTTGTAGACGTCTGGTAGTGTATTGGCGAGTTTTCTCACCATCTGTGCGCCTGCCGCTCACCTGCGGCGAGCCGCCATCAGTGCTGCCAGAGCACCTCAGGTCGAGGACAGCAACTGCACCGTCACCGGCTCGCTGCCCAGCAGAGCCTGGCAGGCCAGGCGCGACTGGGAGCTGACGCCCACCATGCCATCGAGCTTTTCGTTCTCGGCGCGCTGGATTTTGGACAGGCTTTTGCGGCCCGCGGTAACGAAGACGTGGCAGCTCTCGCACTGGGCCTTGCCGCCGCATTTGCTGACGATGGCCTCGCCCACGGCGAGCAAGGCCTGGAGCAAGGAGGTGCCCGCGGGAACTTCGTAGGTTTTGCCCGAGGGCAGCACGGTCATGGCCGTCAAGGTGGCTGCGGCTGCGGCTGCGGCTGCGGCTGCGGCTGCGGCTGCGGCTGCGGAGGTGGAGGTGGAGGTGGGGGTGGTCAATGCAGTCATGATGGCAAAAAAGTAACAAGGGATGAGGAAAGGGGAAAACCACGGGCCAGGGAGCGCGCCCGCATCAGGCCGCCAGCGCCGGCTGGAGCGCCTCCACCAGCGCGTCGGCGAACCCGGCGAGCGGCATCGCGATGCGCGTGATGTTCTGCTCCTGCAGAAAGCGCGCCTCCATGCGCGTAGGCTCGTCGGGCAGCACCGCCCAGTGGCGCGCGCTCGAGCGCTTCATGATTTGGCGCGCGAAGCTGCGCGTGAGCTGGTCGTCGAAGCGGCAGCCCAGGAACAGAAAGCTGCGCCCGCTGCGCCAGGCCTGCACGGCGGCGGGAATGGGCGTCTGAATGTCGATTTCGGTCAGCACTTCGACGTAGTCGGAGTCCGAAACCAGGTAGTTGCCCGCCGGGCTGTGGCCGCCGATCGGCTTGTAGAGCATCGCGGCGGGGCTGTGCGCCAGGTCGGGCAGTGCCTGCCCCGCGGCGTCATAGACCTGCGTCCACTGGCCGAAATGCTCCGACTGCGACAGGCCCTGCACCTGCACCCAGCCCCCCTGCGGCCGGGCCAGCCGCAGCGCGTGCATGAAGGTGTCGTCGTACCAGGTATCGACCCACAGCCCCGTATTGCATGCCGCCAGGGCCAGGTGCAGGGCCGAAGGGGGCGGCGCGCTCGCAAAAGCCTCGTTCATCAGGTGCACCACGGTCTTGCGGTGCTTGAAGTTCTCGATGAACTGCGCGGCCTGCGTCAGGCGTTTGCGGATCTTGTGCGGCACGCTGACCTTGGCGGTCAGGATTTCGGCCAGCGCAAGCGGCGTGGCTGGCACCTGCCCCTTGCTGCACAGTCCCAGCATGTCGGGCCCGAGGTAGGGAATGACGGTGCCGGCTTCGAGCAGGCGGGCGATTTCCGGGATGGCAGCGGTGTTCATCATGTTCCCCTGGGGTGGATGGCAAAGCGCAGAGCGTTCAGAGATAAATGGCCGCCCCGGCGCCGACGTTGGTCGCGGTGTCCTTGAGCGTGGTGACGATGTATTTGACCTGGGTGGCATCCAGGCCGGTGTGCAGCGGCAGGGCCAGCGCGCGGTCGCCGATGCGGTCGGTGTCGCGCAGCAGGCCGCGCTGGCGCCCGATGGCGTCGCCGGCCTGCATGTAGAAAAACTGCTGGTGCAAGGGATGGCTGTAGGCCGCCGTCTCGATGCCGCAGGCGCGCAGGTCGTCGATCATCTGCGCCCGCGCGCTGGCGGTGAAGCGTTTGCCCAGGTGCACCACGTACAGCATCCAGTGCACTTCCTGCACGTCGTCGGCCAGGTACGGCGGCTTGACGCCCTCGAAGCTCTGCATCTGCTCGTGGTACCAGACTTCGACCTGCTTGCGTGCGCTCAGCCGGTCGTCGAGCCCGGCGAGCTGCGCCAGCCCCAGCGCGGCCGTGAGTTCGCTCATGCCGGCCTGCAAGGGCACGCGCGCGCCCAGCGACAGCGAGCTGCGATCGGCGAGCCGGCGCTGGCGCAGATAGCGCAGCTCGTGCGCCAGCGCCTCGTCGTCGGTGAGCAGCATGCCGCCTTCGCCCGTGCACAGGGCCGAGGGCGGCGAAAAATCGAACACCGAAACGTCGCCAAACGTTCCCACGCTCTGCCCGCGATAGCGCGAACCCAGGGCCTCGCTGCTGTCCTCGATGAGCTGCAGCCCATGGGTCTGCGCCAGCGCGCGCAGGGGCTCCCAGGCCGCCGGGTGGCCGTTGGTGTTGCCCGCGAGCAGGGCGCGGGTGCGCGGGCCGATCTTGAGCGCGGCTTTTTCGGGGCTCAGGCTGCCGCTCCAGTAGTCGATGTCGGCAAACACCGCGGTGGCACCCGCCAGAGTGATGGCCTGCGCCACCTGGTGCCAGGAGTGGCTGGCGCACACCACCTCGTCGCCCGCGCCTATGCCCAATGCACGCAGGGCGATCCAGGTGCCGAGCGTGCCGCTGCCCACGGCCACGGCATGGCGGCGGCCGACCCAGGCGGCAAAGGCGCGCTCGAAGGCTTCGACCATGGGGCCGTCGCTCCAGCGACCGGAGTCGAGCACGGCCTGCACGCATTCGGACTCGCGCGCGCCACACTCGGGTTCGAACAGGGAAATGACGTCTATGTCCATGATGGCTCCGGTTGTGGCGCTGCTGTTTTTGCGCTGCCGTCTTTGGGGTCACTCGTCCTGCGTGAGGATCAGCGCCGTGGCCTCCTGCGGCGCTTGCGTGATGTGCCAGCAATGGCCGTTGGACGAGGCCAGATAGACGCGGCGTGTGCCGAGCTCCAGCGCTGGCGTTTCGCCGCGCAGGTCCATGGCATCGACCAGCACCACGCGCAGGTCGGGGTAGCGGCTGCGCCATTGCGCCGCGGCTTCGCGCAGCGTGCTCGCGCAGGCCACTAGTTGGCCGGCTTGCTGCAAGGCCTCGAGGGTCAGGGCCATGGTGCAGCTCCCTATTCCTGTTCGACGGACGAAGCCAGGCGCCGCGCCTCGACCGTGATGGGCAGGGCCGTGTCGGCGGGCAGCGCGGGCAACTCCAGCTGCCAGCCATTGGCCAGCGTGACCAGCCCGCCCCACATGGCCGGCTGGGCCATGGCGACGATGGGCTCCTCCAAGTCTTTCTTGGGCACGTAGGCGCTCAGCACGCCCTGGGCATTTTTGCGAATCATGACTTTCATCGTCGGCTCCGGTGGGGGGATGCAAGGGAATGGAATGGGTGGATTGCAGTGCAAAAGGCATCGCTCATGCGGCGGCCAGCGCCTCTTCTTCGCGCAGCAGGGGCTCGAGCAGCGGCGGCAGGGATTGCAGCAGGTAGGCCACGTCCTGCGCCGTGCTGCCGGCACCCAGCGACAGGCGCACCGCCGCGAGCGCTTCGGCGGGCGCTACGCCCATGGCGCGCAGCACGTGCGAGGGCTCCGTCCCCCCCGAGGAACAGGCCGCACCCGACGACGCCGCCACGCCCAGGCGCTCCAGCCGCTGCAGCACCACGTCGGCTTCCAGACGCCCGAAGCGCAGGTAGCTGGTGCCGGGCAGGCGCTCTGCCGCCTGTCCCCAGACATGCACACGCGGCAGCGCCGCCGCCAGCCCACGCTCCAGCGCATCGCGCAGGGCGCGCAGCCGGGCAGCCTGGGCCGACAGGTCGCCGAGCAGTTCGAGCGCCGTGGCCATGCCGACGATGCCGGGCAGGTTCTCGGTGCCGCCGCGCCGGCCGCGCTCCTGGCTGCCCAGGGTTTGCGCCACGAAGGGCTGCCCCTGGCGCAGCAGCAACGCGCCCACGCCTTTGGGGCCGTGGAATTTGTGCGCCGACAGCGACACGGCAGCGGCGCCGCACGCGCCAAAATGAAACGGCAGCTTGCCGATGAACTGCGTGGCGTCGAGGTGCAGCGCCGCCCCGGCCGCGTGCGCCAGCGCGGCGACTTCGGCCACGGGCATCAGCACACCTGTTTCGTTGTTTGCCGCCATGAGCGCGACCAGCGCGGTTTCGGGGCCTATCAATGCAGCGGCCTGCTGCAGGTCGAGCTGGCCATCAGGGTGCACGCCGACCGTATCGACGGGCACCCCCTGCGCGGCCAGCGCGCGCGCCAGGCGCAGCTGGCCCGCGTGCTCCACCTGGCTGAAGACGACGCGCCGCCGCCCGGGCGCGGCCGCCGCCAGCAGGCCCCGCACGGCCATGTGGTTGGCCTCGGTCGCGCCGCTCGTGAAGATGAGCTCGGCCGGCTTGCAACCCAGCACCTGCGCCGCACGCGCCCGGGCGTCGGCCAGCGTGCGCCGCGCCTGCTGCCCCGGTGCGTGCTGCGACGAGGCGTTGGCCCACACGCTGCCCAGCACCTGCAGCATGGCTTCGAGCACGGCGGGCGCCGGCGCGGTGGTGGCGTTGTGGTCCAGATAGATCATCCTCTGTGCTCCGTGGTTATCACCGTGGCTATGTCATGCGGCCTGCGTCAAGGCCAGAACACGCGCTCGGCATCGGCGCACAGGGTGTCGAGCGCAACGTCCAGCGGCACGTGTTCGAGTTTGGGTGTCCAGCGGCCCTGCGCATGGTCGCGCGCGAGCAGGCACCAGCGCTGCGCGGCGTCGGGCAGCAGCAGCGCGATGTCTATGGTGCCGCCGGCTGGGTCCACGTTGCGCGAGCAGCAGGGGCTTTCCACGCGGTAGCCAGGGCCTTCGCGCAGCACGCGCGGGCGCACGTAGCGGTAGCGCGTGCGCTGGCGCAGCGCGCGCACGACGCGGGCCTGGATCAGGTCGCGCACCTGCGGCGCCCCGGCCTGCAGGACGGCGCGCGCGGCAGCGGGCGCGCTCCAGGCGGCGTTCATGGCGCCACCTCGGTTTCGGGCAGCAGCCCGGCAGGGGCGGGGATGATCTCTTCCTCCATGCAGCCGATCACGCAGCCCGGAAACTGCACCAGATAAACCGGCTCGTTGTGCTCCGGCATGTGGCCCACGTTGACGATCTCGCCCACTGCGCCGCGTTCGGCAAGCACGGCATCGGCCGCACGTTCGGGATAGCTGCCGTCGTTGCGCAGGTCCTCGAGCGCGATCACGCGCTGCCCCCAGGCGTACAAGGCCGCGCGCGGTTCCGAGAAATCCAGGCTCATACTTCCTCCGTCTTTGCCGGCGCCAGCCCCAGCTCGCTCAGCGCCGCAGCCTTGGTGCCCAGCTGCTGCAGCACTTCTTCGGGCAGCTTGTCGAGCGTGCACAGCTCCTTGGCGCGCATGCCCACACGGCAGCCCGAATCGACGAAGTCCACGGCGTAGATGTAGAACTGCTGCAAGAAGCTGTTGATATTGACCACGTAGCCGATCTCGCCGCGCTGCACCAGCACCTCGCCTATGTCCTTGCCGCTGTAGGTGCCGTCGTTGCGGATCACGGTGCGCGAGACCACGCGCTCGCCGTAGTGAAAGCGCGGCGGCCCGGCCAGCTCGATTTCGTTGTCGTCGCGGTTGATGTCAGCCATGGTCTGCTCCTGCACAGAGTGCGGCTGCGGGGCCAGAGGTGCTTGGCGCTCCCGTCTCTTTGGGAACCCAATCGGGCGCCAGATGGAGAACCCAATGCGGCGCCGAATGCGGCATCCGGGCCGGCGCGCGGGCCTGCCAGGTTTGCGCCTGCAGGCGTGTGTGCACCATCTGGCGCACTTCGGGGTCGGTGTCGTCGCGCAGCGCGGCCAGAGCGGCAAGCGGGGCGCGCAGTGCGACCTCCCAGCGCACGCGCCAGTCGTCGTCACCGGCCAGGCGCGGCAGCAGCGCGTCGGGCAGGCGCTCGGCGACGATGCGGCGCACCTCAGGGGCGCTGTCATCGGCCATGCGCAGCAACGCGGGCATATCCAGGCGCTGCGCGACACGCATGCGCACGTTGCGCTCGGGGTCGTGCGCCATGCTCGGCAGCAATGCCAGCGGCAGACGCTGCGCCACGCGCTCGCGCACGCCGTAGTCGGGGTCGTTGCGCAGCGCGGCCAGTTCCGCCGGCGGCAGACGCAGTGCGACGCGGATGCGCACCTCGCGGTGCGGATCGGCAGCCAGGCGCTTGAGCTGCGCCAGGGGCAGGCGCAGCGCGACCTGCAGGCGCACGGTTTCGTCGGGGTCGTCCACCAGGGCCGCCAGGCGGAACACGCTGGCGTAGCGCGCGGCGATGGCACGTACTTCGAAATAGGGGTGGTCGAGCTGCGCGTCGCTCAGTTCGGGGTGCCAGCGAAAGAAGCGGTCTATGCGGCGCGCGTAGGCGTCCTGCATGCAGGCGTAGCCCGGCTCGCAGCCTTTTTGCCCAGCCTCCCCATGCCGTGCGCGCAGCGGCGCATGCACGCAGGCGCTGCAATCGACCGGCCCGCCCTGCCAGTGGCGCGCCGGGATGTCGCCGGGCGCAGCTTGCACATCCCGTGGACGCAGTGGGCCGGGCCGAGGCGCGGCGGGGGTGGGGGTGGGGGCGTTCATGGCGCCGTGCTCCAGCCGCGCAAGGGGTATTCGGGCGGCAGGTCCTGCGTGAGGGCGGCGTCGCCTTGCAAGTGGCGCGCGAGCACCTGCGCCAGCAAGGCGCCGCCGACGTGGTCCTGCGGGTCCAGGCGGCGCAATGCGCCCAGCAGGTATTGCGCTTCATCGAGCGCGCCCAGGCGCAGGTTCAGGTAGGCCAGCCCCTTGAGCGTGAACAGGTAAAAGCGCACCGCGGGGTCGTGGCGCACGGCATCGTCCGCGGGCGGCTGGTCGCCAAATTCCGCTCCTAGCGCGATGCGCGCCACGGCCAGCGCGTCTTCGCCCGCGGCCCGCGCCTCGGCCAGGCGGTGGCCGTAAAAGTGAAAGCGGTACAGCGCAATCAGCGGTACGGGGTGCCGGGGCGCGGCGGCACGCGCACGCTCGAGCAGCGCCAGCGCGGCGTCGGGTTGCGCGCGCAGCAAGCCGGCCTGGGCGATCAGGGCGTGCACCTCGGGGCTGAGCGCGCCGCCGAGTGCACCCTCCGCAAACGCCAACGCGCTCGCCTCATCGAATCCCCAGCGGCCGTGCTCCATGGTGCTGCCCCTTGGTCGCGTAGCCTTCAGGAGGCCAGCGCCGCAGACGCCGGGCGCCCGCGTGCGATGGTGCCCACGTCGATCTTCGTCACTCCGGCGGCGGCGCCGGGCGCGGCGCTTTCGGCGCTGCTGCAGGCGCAGCTCGATTGCCCGGGGTGGGTGAAGCTCAGGCCGGACTGCGTCGGCGTCTCGACGAAGTCTATCGTCGCGCCGTCGAGCAGCAGGCGGCTTTGCGCAGGCAGGAAAAAGCGCAGGCCCTGCACTTCGAGCAGCTGCTCGCCGTCCTGCAAGGCGGCTTCGGCGCTGAATTCCGAGCTATAGCCCGAGCATCCTCCGGGGCTGACCAGGAGGCGGAAGCCCGCCGTCGGCGGCAGGCCGGAAAAACGCAGGACGCGCTGGATGAATTTGGCTGCGGCGGGGGTGAGCGTGACATTGGGCAACATGGTGTCTCTGCCTTCGATGGGGGTTTCGAGGGGGTTGTGCGGGGATCGCGCGGGCTGGGGGCGGGTTCGCTTACGCCTTCTCAGGCCTTGACGATGCAGCCGTCAACCGGGCAGACGGCCACGCATTGCGGCTCGTCGAACTGGCCTTCGCATTCGGTGCATTTCTTGGGGTCGATGACGTAAACCCCGCCCTTTTCGCGGATGGCGACGTTGGGGCACTCGGGCTCGCAGGCCGAGCAGGCGGTGCAGGTGGATGCAATGATCTTCATGGACATGATGACTCTCCTCAGGTAGCAAAAGCAATGAGAAACATGTGCGGAACCGGGTGGCGCAGGAGCGCGCTCAGGCCGCCTGCGCCATCGGCTCCGCGCCATGCGTGTACGCGCCCTGGCGGATCTGCGCGTCACCGCGGTGCTGGTGCACGATGGCGCCGCTCGCGATGCGGCTGCGGTAGCCGTTGAACCATTCGAGCGCGGCCTTTTCGATGAAGTCGCCCGCGTACTGATCGACCGGCTCTACGCCTGCGGCCAGCAATTCGTCGCGCGGGCAGGCGCCGATCTTGGCCACGAGCACGGCATGGCAGTCGTTAATGGCGCGCACCACAGAAGGCAGTTGCTCGTCGTCGCCGAAACCGCCCTGGCAATACAGGTCCACGCGCCGGTGCCCGACGAACAGCGCCTGCGTGGCCGAGACTTCGAACACCTGGAACTCGCTGACGTGGCCGAAGTGCTCGTTGACCCGTCCACCGCCCTTGGTTGCCACGGCCACCAGCACCTTGAGCTCGTCGGTGAGCTCGTCGGCCACCGCAATGGCGCGCGACGCGGCCAGCGCCTCCTCCTTGGCGGCGTGCTGGGCCTGGCGTTCGTGTTCGACCTGCGCCTGATAGGCCTGGCGCTTTTCCAGGTCATAGACCACGTCCAATTGCTCGAGCTTGTCGAGCGTGAATTCTTCGCTGCGGTCTTCGCCGAGCAGGCCGACGGCGTCCGCGCGGCACTGGCGGCAGTGGCGCATCAGGTTGGCGCCGCCCATGCAGGCGTCCTGCACGGCCTTGAGCTCCGTGGCCGTGGGGCCGCGCTGCCCGCTCAGGCCGAAGTAGGTGCCATGCTCGGCCTCGGAAATGAGCGGCATGATGTTGTGCAGGAAGGCGCCGCGCTTTTTCACCTCGCGGTTCACCTCGAACAGGTGCTCGTCGTTGATGCCCGGGATCAGCACCGAGTTGATCTTGGTGAGCACGCCGCGCGCCGTGAGCATCTCCAGCCCCAGCATCTGGCGCTCGTGCAGGATTTTGGCGGCCTCGTAGCCACGCACGCGCCGGTGCTCCCAGAAGATCCAGGGGTAAATCTTCTCGCCCACCGCCGGGTCCACCATGTTGATCGTGATGGTGACGTGATCGACGTTGTATTTGCAGATTTCATCGACGTAGTCGGGCAGCGCCAGGCCGTTGGTGGACAGGCACAGCTTGATGTCGGGCGCCTGCTCCTGCAGCATGCGGAAGGTCTCGAAGGTTTTGGCCGGGTTGGCCAGTGCGTCGCCCGGCCCGGCGATGCCCAGCACCGTCATCTGCGGGATTTCGCTGGCCACGGCCACCACTTTGCGCACGGCCTGATCGGGCGTGAGTTTTTGCGAGACCACGCCGGGCCGCGACTCGTTGCTGCAGTCGTACTTGCGGTTGCAGTAGTTGCACTGGATGTTGCACGCCGGCGCCACGGCGACGTGCATGCGCGCGTAGTGGTGGTGGGCCTCTTCGGAATAGCAGGGGTGGTTTTTCACCTTGTCCCAGATTTCCTGGGGCATGTCGTCCGGGCCCGCCGAGGAGCCGCAACTGGCCTTGCCCTCACCGCCGTGGCTGCTGCAGCCGCCGCCAGCGGCAGGAACTTCCAAGTCGGCCCCGAGGGGCTTGATCTGGCCTATGCCTATGTAGGTCGGTGCCTGCACAGGCGCCGTGGGTGTGCTCACTTGCATGGGAACCTCTCTTGCGTCCTACCGTGGCCGCGTGTGAGCTTCCTTTGCCAAATTCGTGCCAGGGCTTTGGAGCGCTTTTGCGCCGGGTTCGCCCCCCAGTTTGCAGGCTTTGTCGGATGTAGTGCGCTGCAAACGGCACACCGCCGGGCTGCCTTGTCGCGGGCCTTGTCGGTGATGCGACAAAGGCCACACAGCGCCTTAGAACCTGTGCACCTCTATGCCATGCTTGCGCAGTGCATAGCCCATCTGGCGCGGCGAGATTTTGAGCAGGCGCGCCGCCTTGGCCTGCACCCAGCCGCTGCGCTCCATGGCCCAGATCAGGCGCTCGCGCTCGCCCTCGGGCCTGCCGTCGAGCCTGTTGTCTGCGGGTGCCGCGACGCTTGCGGGCGCACCTACGGGCACCTCGGCGTCCCCACCCGGCATGGCGGGCGCGGCAGCGGCAGCGGCAGCAGCAGGCTGGGCAGGCTGCGCCGGCGCCGCCATGGGCACCTCGGTGATGGGAATCTGCGCGAGCCGGCCCGGGCGCACGGCATCTTCGCGTTCGATGTGGTGCAGCACCTGAGTCAAGCAACGGTTTTCCTGGCAGGGGAAGGCCAGGTCGGTGATGAGGTCGCTGTGCGCCATCGTGGCCGTGCGCTCGACGCAGTTTTCCAGCTCGCGCACATTGCCGGGCCAGTAGCAGTTGCTCAGCACCCGCATGGCTGCGGGCGAAAAGCTGGCCGTGCGGCCGTTGTCGCGGTTGAAGCGCTCGAGAAAATGCCGCGCCATGGCTGGGATGTCCTCGCGCCGCTCGCGCAACGGCGGCAGCTGGATGCTCACGACGTTGATGCGGTAGTACAGGTCGGCGCGGAATTCGCCCGCCTGCACCATGCGCTCGAGGTTGCGGTTGGTGGCCAATATCAGGCGCACATCCACCTTCACGGGCGTGGTGCCGCCCACGCGCTCGAATTCGCGCTCCTGCAGCACGCGCAGCAGCTTGGCCTGGAACGCAGCCGAAATGTCGCCGATCTCGTCGAGGAACAGGGTGCCGCCGTGCGCCATCTCGAAGCGACCCTTGCGCTGGCCCTGCGCGCCCGTGAAGGAGCCTTTTTCGTGCCCGAACAGCTCGCTCTCGAGCAGGCTTTCGGTGAGCGCGGCGCAGTTGACGCACACGAAAGGCTCGCGCTTGCGCGGCGAAAGGTTGTGGATCGCGCGTGCGATCACCTCCTTGCCGGTGCCGCTTTCGCCGCGCAGCAGCACCGTGGTGCGCGCCGGAGCCACCTGGTGCACCTGGTCGAACACCTCCTGCATGCACGCCGAAACGCCCACCACCTGGTCGAGCTGGCGCACCGGCTTGTGCAGCGCCTTGTGCATGCGCCGCACCTCGTCCTGCATGCTGTCCAGCCCGGCGCTGACGCTGCGCTGCAGCAGCAATGCCTGCCCCATCAGCGTGGCCACCATGCGCAGCAATTGCAGCTGCTCGTCGAAGGCCTTGCGCTGGTGCGGGTTGAGGTAGTCGATGGCCAGCACCCCGACGCTGCGGCGGTCGGCCCGTATGGGCGTGGCCAGCATGGACACGCCGGCATCCGGCGACAGCTCGGCCCCTCCGGTGCGGTTCAGGAACAGCGGTTCGGCGCGCACGTCCGGCACCGACACAGGCACGCCCGTGGCATACACCCGGCCCACGATGCCTTCACCGCTGTGGAAGTGCAGGCGCTGCTGCTCCTCGGGCGAGAGCCCGACGGCGCACAGACCGTGCAGCTCCTGGTCGGCATCGGCCAGCACCACGAAGGCCCGGCGCCAGTCCATGGCATGGACCAAGTAGTTCAGGGCTTCGCGGAAGGTTTTGCCGATGTCGAGCGACGTTGCCAGCGTCTTGCCAATCTCATAAATGGCATGGAGTTCACGCCGGACTTCTGACACTTGGTGGTTCACCATGGACGGCCTCTGTTTCATCAAGCGCTGACCCTTGCAAGCCGTGCGCCCCTGCTTGCTCAAGCGCACTCGCACTATTGATCCGGCCCGATGAAATCTCAAATTCCGTTCGGGCTGAGCCTGTCGAAGCCCTTCGACAGGCTCAGGGCGAACGGTTCAAACTTCACAGGGCCGGATCAATAAAAAAGGTATTGCAGCGCGTCAACATGCAATACCAAGCAAAAAACACGCCATCACTATGGGCCCGTGTCCGTTTTTGCACTTGCCGCCGCGACAAACGAAACAGGGGCCGCTGCGCGCGCACGGCAGGGGGCCGACAAAACCGACATTCCACGCGCGCCCGCCCCGCAAATCTGCAGAAAAGGCTTGGCACCGAAATTGCGTTTTGCTGGGCAAGCACGCAATTATTCGAGGAGCCCGCCATGCCTGTCAGCAGTCCTTCCAGCCCCCATGCTGCATCGCCGGTGTATCTGGATTACGCCGCCACCACCCCGGTGGACCGGCGCGTGGCCAGCAAGATGTGGCCGTACCTGACCGAAATCTACGGCAACCCCGCAAGCCGTTCGCACGCCTACGGCTGGGCCGCGGAAGAGGCGGTCGAGCTGGCGCGCGAGCAGGTGTGCACCCTCATCAACGCCGACCCGCGCGAGATCGTCTGGACCTCGGGGGCCACGGAATCCAACAACCTGGCCATCAAGGGCGCGGCGCACTTTCACAGCGCCAAGGGCCGGCACCTGGTCACCGTGGCCACCGAGCACAAGGCCGTACTGGACAGCATGCGCGAGCTCGAACGCGCGGGCTACGAGGTCACGGTGCTGCCGGTGCAGGCGAATGGCCTGCTCGACCCCGAGCGCTTTGCCGCGGCGCTGCGGCCCGACACGGTGCTGGCCTCGGTGATGTTCGTCAACAACGAAACCGGCGTGCTGCAGGACGTGGCCACGCTGGGCAGCATGTGCCGCGCCAAGGGGGTGCTGTTCCATGTCGATGCGGCGCAGGCCGCGGGCAAGGTGGCCATAGACCTGGAGCAGCTGCCGATCGACCTGATGTCGCTGTCGGCGCACAAGATCTACGGCCCCAAGGGCATTGGCGCGCTGTACGTGCGGCGCAAACCGCGCGTGCGCATCGAGGCGCAGATGCACGGCGGCGGGCACGAGCGCGGCCTGCGTTCGGGCACCCTGGCCACGCACCAGATCGTAGGCATGGGCGAGGCCTTCTGGCTCGCCCGCGAGAACATGGCGGCGGACAACGCGCGCATCCTCGCGCTGCGCGAGCGCCTCTGGGCCGGCCTGCAGTCGCTCGATGCCGTGGTGCTCAACGGCGACGCGCAGCAGCGCGCAGCGCACTATCTGAACGTGAGCTTCAACTACGTCGAGGGCGAATCGCTGCTCATGGGCATCAAGGACGTGGCCGTGTCCTCGGGCTCCGCCTGCACCTCGGCGAGCCTGGAGCCCAGCTACGTGCTGCGCGCCATGGGCCGCAGCGACGAGCTGGCGCACAGCTCGGTGCGCTTTTCCATAGGCCGCTTCACCAGAGCCGAAGAGATCGACTTCACGGTCGCGCGTGTGACCGAGGTCGTGCAGCGCCTGCGCGCCATGAGCCCCCTGTGGGACATGGTGCAGGCGGGCGTGGACCTCGACACCATCCAGTGGGCGGCGCATTGACGCGCTGCGGCCCCTCGTTTTTCACCCATTTTCTGACGCACGGAGCACTTCCATGGCATACAGCGAGCAGGTCATAGACCACTATGAAAACCCCCGCAACGTGGGCGCCTTCGACCCCAGCGACGCCAGTGTGGGCACCGGCATGGTCGGTGCACCCGCCTGCGGCGACGTGATGCGCCTGCAGATCCGCGTCAATGCGCAGGGCATCATCGAAGATGCCCGTTTCAAGACCTACGGCTGCGGCTCGGCCATCGCGTCGAGTTCGCTGGTCACCGAATGGGTGCGCGGGCGCACGCTGGACGAGGCGCTGGCGATCAAGAACTCCGACATCGCCGAGGAGCTGGCTCTGCCCCCGGTGAAGATCCATTGCTCCATCTTGGCCGAAGACGCCATCAAGGCCGCCGTGGCCGACTTTCGCGCGCGCCAGGCCAGCGGCACGGCGCACGGCGAAACGCTGATTTCCGAGCAGCCCACCTGCGCTTCCAGCAGCCGCTGAGCCCACCGCGCCCGGCGCACCTCCACCCCCATACCCGCCCCTATCCGCATCCAGGAGTCTGAAATGCAAGCCCTGTCCACCCCTGCAAGCTCCAGCACCGCCAGCGCCATGCCCCCGCTGGTGGAATTCACCCCGCAAGCGGCCGCCAAGGTGGCGGAGCTGATCGTCGAAGAGGGCAACCCCGCGCTCAAGCTGCGTCTGTACGTCACGGGCGGCGGCTGCTCGGGCTTTTCCTACGGCTTCGCCTTCGACGACCAGGTGGCCGAAGACGACGCGATCACCGTCACCGCAGGCGTGGCCCTGGTGATCGACGCCATGAGCCAGCAGTATCTGCTGGGCGCGCGCGTGGACTTCGAAGACGGCCTCGAAGGCTCGCGCTTCGTGATCCACAACCCCAACGCGCAATCCACCTGCGGCTGCGGCAGTTCCTTTTCTGTGTAAGCGACGGGAGCACGCCATGTCTCTTTCCATGTCTCTTTCCCTGACCCCTGCGGCGGCCCAGCATGTCGCCCGATCGCTGGCCAAGCGTGGCCGCGGCCTTGGGCTGCGGCTGGCCGTGAAGACCAGCGGCTGCTCGGGCTTTGCCTACGCGCTCGAATTCGTCGATGCGCTCAATGCCGACGACCAGTGCTTCGAAAGCCACGGCACCACGCTCATCGTCGATGCCAAGAGCCTGCCCATGCTCGCGGGCACCGAGCTCGACTTCGTGCGCGAAGGGCTCAATGAAGGCTTCAAATTCCACAACCCGAACGCCAAGGCCCAGTGCGGCTGCGGCGAGAGCTTCGCGGTCTGAAGCCGCACGAACACAAGGCTTTTGCCATGGCATTGCTGCACATCGCGGAACCCGGCCAGAGCGCGCTGCCGCACCAGCACCGGCTGGCCGCGGGCATAGACCTGGGCACCACCAACTCGCTGATCGCCACCGTGCAAAGCGCCGTGGCGCGCGCGCTGCCCGATGCGCAAGGCGCCTTGCTGCTGCCCTCGGTGGTGCGCTATCTGCCCGACGGCAGCACCGTGGTCGGGCGCGCCGCGCAGCAGATGCAGGCCGAAGACGCACGCAACACCATCGCCTCGGTCAAGCGCTTCATGGGGCGGCGACTTGCGGACGTCAAAGAGGCCGCGGCCCTGCCCTACCAGCTGACGGACGCACCGGGCATGGTCGGCATCGCCACCGTGGCGGGCGAGCGCTCGCCCGTGCAGGTTTCGGCGGACATTCTGGCGGCGCTGCGCGCGCGCGCCGAAGCCGCGCTCGGCGGCCCCCTGAGCGGCGTGGTCATCACCGTGCCGGCGTATTTCGACGACGCGCAGCGCCAGGCCACCAAGGACGCCGCACGGCTTGCCGGCCTGACGGTGCTGCGCCTGCTCAACGAGCCCACCGCCGCGGCCATCGCCTACGGGCTGGACAAGCAGGCCGAAGGCACTTTTGCCATTTACGACCTGGGCGGCGGCACCTTCGACATTTCCATCCTGCGCCTGAGCAAGGGTGTGTTCGAAGTGCTGGCCACCGGGGGCGACTCGGCCCTGGGCGGTGACGACTTCGACCACGCCATCGCGCGCTGGTTCTGCGCCCGGCACGGCCTGGCCCTCGAAGCGCTGCCTGCAGCCCAGCAGCGCAGCCTGCTCACGGCGGCGCGCAGCGCCAAGGAGGCCTTGTCGGAGCACGAATCGGCGGCGCTGTCCTTGCCGGGGGTGGCGGGGATGGAGGGCACAGGCGCAGCGCTGCAGGCGATTTTGTCGCGCGCGCAGTTTGCCGAACTCGGCGCGGCGCTGATCGCCCGCACCCTGCAGGCCACGCGCCGCGCCCTGCGCGATGCGCAGCTCTCGACCGCCGAGATCGACGGCGTGGTGCTCGTGGGCGGGGCCACGCGCATGCCCATCGCACGCCAGGCCGTGCAGGACTTTTTCGGCCGCGCGCCGCTCGCCGACATCGACCCCGACCAGGTAGTCGCGATCGGTGCCGCCTTGCAAGCCAACATGCTCGCGGGCAACAGCAGCGACGGCGAATGGCTGTTGCTCGACGTGTGCCCGCTGTCGCTGGGCATAGAGACCATGGGCGGGCTGGTCGAGAAAATCATCCCGCGCAACTCCACCCTGCCGATTGCGCGCGCCCAGGACTTCACCACCTTCAAGGACGGCCAGACCGCCATGGCGCTGCACGTGGTGCAGGGCGAGCGCGAAACCGTGGCCGACTGCCGCTCGCTCGCGCGCTTCGAGCTGCGCGGCATTCCGCCGGCCGCCGCGGGCGCGGTGCACATCCGCGTGAGCTTCCAGATCGACGCCGACGGCCTGCTCTCGGTCACGGCGCGCGAGCCCCATTCCGGCGTCGAGGCCCATGTGGAGGTCAAACCCTCGTATGGCCTGAGCGACGCCGACATCACCACCATGCTGCAGGACGCCATCGCCGCGTCCTCGACCGACATGCACGTGCGCGCGCTGCGCGAGGCGCAGGTGGACGCGCGCCGCCTGCTCGACGCCACGCAGGCCGCGCTCGCTGCCGACGGCGCGCTGCTGTCGCCAGCTGAGCAGAACACCGTCCGCAAGGCCATGTTCATGCTCGCCGACATGCTCGAAACCGACGCCCCCACGCCCGCCCTGCGCGAAGCCGCTGCCACCCTGTCCGCAGCGACCGAGGAATTTGCCGCGCGCCGCATGAATGCCTCCATCCACCAGGCGCTCGCGGGCCGCACCATGGACAGCTTGGTCTAAGAACCTGGCTGCCTGAACCCATGCCCACCGTCCGCCTGCTCCCGCACCCCGAGCTCTGCCCTGAAGGGCGGGCGTTCGAAGCCCGGCGCGGCACCTCGCTGTGCCAGAGCCTGCTGGATGCGGGCGTGGCCATAGAGCATGCCTGCGAAATGGTGGCCGCCTGCGCCACCTGCCACGTGTATGTGCGCGCCGGCGGCGAGTCCCTGGCCGCCCCCGACGACGAAGAAAACGACCAGCTCGACCACGCCTGGGGCCTGGACGCGCAGTCGCGTCTGGCCTGCTGCGTCAAGCTGCGCGACACCGAATTGCTGATCGAATTCCCGCGCCACACGCGCAACCACGCGCGCGAGCGTTGAGCCTGGCGCTTTCGCCTTACGCCGCTGGCTTCGGGCCTGCGTCGCCATCGCGCAGCAAGGGCGCGCAAAACCCCTAAAACCATAGCTGCTTGCGCTTGATGCACCTGCCTGAAGCGGCAAAAACATGCAAATGTTGCGGCACTCCGGCCCGCTTGTCCCAAGCGTCTTTGCGCTTCGCCCCTGCACGGACCCGGACTTGGCCCCTGCGCCCGTGGGCTTGGGGGTACACGGAGCAAGCCAGAAAATAATAGCCAAATCGCTCGCTAACGCCCATCCCATAAGCGTAAGCAGCTCTCTTTTTGGTATCAACCGCCAGCGTGTGAGACACCAGCACGCCACGGGTCAGCCGGCCACCCGGCCATCCCTGCGGCGGCCTGTCCGAAACAGCACATTTGCGACACGCGCCGTCGCGCCGCAGGCGGTCTGGGCGCGCTCGCGGGCCCGGCGAACGCACAAAACCCACAAGCGGGGGCGCAAACCGGCATGGCATGCAGTTTGCGATGACAGAGGCAAAAGGATGCCTGCCATGTCCCACCCACCCACCATCAACGACACCACGCTGCGCGACGGCGAACAGACCGCCGGGGTGGCCTTCACGCTGCAGGAAAAATGCGCGATCGCGCGTGCGTTGGCCGCAGCCGGCGTGCGCGAGATGGAGGTCGGCATCCCGGCCATGGGCGCAGAGGAAATCGCCGGCATCAACGCCATCGCCAGCTTGCGGCTGCCTGCGGCCCTGATGGTCTGGGGGCGCCTTACCGAGGGCGACCTGGCCAGCGCGCTGCGCTGCCAGGCCGACACCATCCACCTCTCGGTGCCGGTGTCGGACATCCAGTTGCAACACAAGCTGCAGCAGCCGCGCGCCTGGGTGCTCACACAGGTCACGCGCGTGGTCTCGCAGGCCGCCGCGAGCGGCCGCAAGGTCTCGCTGGGCGCCGAAGACGCCTCGCGGGCCGACCTGGACTTCCTGATCGCGGTCGCGCAGCGCGCGCAGGCCTGCGGCGCGAGCCGGGTGCGCTTTGCCGACACGCTGGGCGTGCTGGACCCGTTTGCCACCTACGAGGCCATCGCGCGGCTGCGCGCCGCCGTCGATCTGGAGATCGAAATCCACGCCCACGACGACCTGGGCCTGGCCACTGCCAACACGCTGGCCGCCCTGCGCGCCGGCGCCACGCACGCCAACACCACCGTCAACGGCCTGGGCGAGCGCGCCGGCAATGCCGCGCTCGAGGAAGTGGTGATGGGCGTGCGCCACCTGCACCACGCCGACACGGGCGTGGACCCCAAGGCGCTGCTGCCCATCTCGCGCCTGGTGGCCGCGGCGTCGGGGCGCCAGGTGGCATTCAACAAAAGCATCGTCGGCGAAGCCGTGTTCACGCACGAATCGGGCATCCACGTCGATGGCCTGCTGAAGCATCCGACGACCTACGAAGGCTTCGACCCCGCCGAACTCGGGCGCCAGCGGCGCACCGTGCTCGGCAAACATTCGGGCACGCAGGCCGTGCGCCATGCGCTGCGCGCGTTGGGCGTGGCGCCGGACGACGAGGCCCTGACGCGGCGCGTGCTGGCGCGCATCCGCAACCACGCCCTGTGCGCCAAGCAGGCGCTCGCGCCCGAAGACCTGCGCGCCTTCCTGAACGAGGCGCCCGCCGTCGCGGCGCCAAGGGGCCAGGCATGAAACCCGCATCCCCGCGTCTGCACGAAGCTGCCCCTGGGCGCAGCAGCGCAGCCGACTCCGCGCGCGCCGCCACGGCCCACGGCGCCGCTGCGGGCGCCGGCATGGTGAGCAGCGCCAGCGGTGGCGCCGCCAGCAGTGGCGCCGCCAGCAGTGGCGCCGCCAGCAGTGGCGCGTGCGCGGCACGCCGGCCCTCGTGGTGGGCGCTGCTGCGCGAGGACGTGCGCTGCGTGCTCGCGCGCGATCCGGCGGCGCGCAGTCTGCTCGAGGTCTGGACCATCTACCCCGGCGTGCAGGCCGTCGCGCTGTACCGCATCGCGCATGCGCTGTGGCGGCGTGGCTGGCGCTATCTGCCGCGCTGGCTCTCGTTTGCGGCGCGCTGGCTCACGCAGGTGGACATCCACCCCGGCGCGCGCATAGGCGCACGCTTTTTCATAGACCACGGCGCGGGCGTGGTGATCGGCGAGACGGCAGAGGTTGGCGACGACGTGACGCTCTACCACGGCGTCACGCTGGGCGGCACGACCTGGAACACCGGCAAACGCCACCCCAGCCTGGGCAACCAGGTCGTGGTGGGCGCGGGAGCGAAGATTCTCGGGCCCATCCAGATCGGCGACGGCGCGCGCGTGGCGGCCAATTCGGTGGTCATAGCGCCCGTGCCGGCCGGCGCCACCGTGGTGGGCATACCGGGGCGCGTGGTCTCGCCCCGGCGGCGCACCACGCATGGCTTCGACCTCGACCACCACCTGATCCCGGACCCGGTGGGCAAGGCCATTGCCTGCCTGCTGGACCGCGTGGCCCTGCTCGAGCGCCAGCTGGCCCAGACCCAGGGCCAGGTTCCGACCGACAGCGCCTGCGGCCATTGCGACGACGAGTGCGCCGAGCCCGCTTTCGCACAAACCCCACTTTCCCTGTCCGCTATGGAGTGAGCCCCATGGAAAACTTCATCCAACAAGTCAAGGCCCTGTCTTCTGCCGAGGATTTTCTGCAGTTCTTCGGCGTGCCCTTCGAGCAAAGCGTGGTCAACGTCAGCCGCCTGCACATCCTCAAGCGGTTTTTCCAATACCTCCGCCAGCAGAACCTGCCCGCCAGCATGGACGAGCTCGCGCTGTTCACGGCCTACCGCGAGCAGCTGGCCCGGGCCTACGCCGATTTCGTGCGTTCGACCCCGGCGCAGGAAAAGGTCTTCAAGGTGTTCCAGGACGCTGGCGGACGGCAGCACGTCACGCTCGACAGCCTGCGCACCACCCTGCCCCCGCGCGCCGCGGCCTGAGCGCCGCCCCGAAAGGAAACCACCATGCACATCGTCGTCTGCATCAAACAAGTGCCGGACTCGGCGCAGATCCGCGTCCACCCGGTGACCAACACCATCATGCGCCAGGGCGTGCCGGCCATCGTCAACCCGTATGACCTGTTTTCGCTCGAAGAGGCGCTGCGCCTCAAGGACCGCTTCGGCGGCAAGGTCACCGTGCTGTGCATGGGCCCGCCGCAGGCCGAGGAGGCGCTGCGCAAGTGCATCAGCTTCGGCGCCGACGACGCCGTGCTCGTGACCGACCGCGCCTTCGCGGGCGCCGACACCCTCGCGACCTCGTACGCGCTCGCCGCAGGCATCCGCCAGATCGGCCGGGAGCAGGCGGTGGACATCGTGTTCACGGGCAAGCAGACCATAGACGGCGACACCGCGCAGGTGGGGCCTGGCATCGCCAAGCGCCTGGGCCTGCAGCTGCTGACCTACGTCTCGCGCATCGTCGAGACCGACCTGGAGCAGCGCCGCATCACCGTGGAGCGCCGCGCCGAAGGCGGTGTGCAGGTGCTGCAGACCGCGCTGCCCTGCCTGATCACCATGCTGGAAAACACCAACGAGCTGCGCTTTGCCAGCCTGCCGGCCATGGTGCACGCGGCGGCCTTTGCTGTGCACAAGTGGAGCAAGGAAGAAGCCGGCATCGAAGACCTCGACAAGATCGGCCTCAAGGGCTCGCCCACCGTGGTCAGCAAGGTCTTCGGCCCCACGCCGCGCAGCGAGAAGGCCGAGATGCTCGACGTCGAGACCTCGAACCTGCGCGACGTGTCGCTCAACCTGTTGCAAAAGATCTTCACGCGCCACCCGACGCTGGAAAACGACCTGCTGATGAAGGAGCAAGCATGAACGCCCCCGCCACCCCTGCCACGCCGGCAAAACGCCCCGCCGGACGCGGCCGCAACCTGGAGCTGCCCGAACACCTCAAGGCCTACAAGGGCGTATGGGTGTTCGTCGAACACGACCGTGGCCATGTGCACAGCGTCTCGTGGGAGCTGCTGGGCGAGGCGCGCAAGCTCGCCGACATCCTGGGCAGTCAGGTCGGCGTGGTCGTGCTCGGCGGCACCGACGAGCCGCTCGAGAGCTACGCCGCCGAAGCCTTCAGCTTCGGTGCCGACAAGGCCTACATCGTGCACGACCCCGTGCTCAAGGGCTACCGCAACGAGCCCTTCACCAAGGGCCTGACCGATCTGGTCAACAAGTACCAGCCCGAAATCCTGCTGCTGGGCGCGACCTCCATGGGGCGCGACCTCGCGGGCTCGGTGGCCACCACGCTGCTGACCGGGCTCACGGCCGACTGCACCGAGCTGAACATAGACCCCGTCTCCAAGGCCCTGGCTGCCACGCGGCCGACCTTTGGCGGCTCGCTGCTGTGCACCATCATGACCCTGGCCTACCGGCCGCAGATGGCCACCGTGCGCCCGCGCGTGCTGGCCATGCCGCGCGCCGAAGCAGGCCGCACGGGCGAAGTCGTGCAGGAAACGCTGGGCATGGCCGAGGCACAGATCGTCACCAAGCTGCTGGACTTCATTCCCGACGCGAGCAGCAACAAAATCAACCTGCCCTACGCCGAGGTGATCGTCAGCGGCGGCAAGGGCATGAAGAACCCCGAAAACTTCAAGCTGCTGTTCGAGCTCGCGCGCGTGCTCGGCGGCGAGGTCGGGGCGACGCGCCCGGTCGTGCAGGCCGGCTGGGTCGAGGCCGACCGGCAGGTGGGCCAGACCGGCAAGACGGTGCGGCCCAAGCTCTACATCGCCGCCGGCATCAGCGGCGCGATCCAGCACCGCGTGGGCATGGAGTCGAGCGACGTGATCGTGGCCATCAACACCGACCCGAACGCGCCCATCTTCGACTTCGCACACTACGGCATCGTCGGCAACGCGATGCAGGTGGTGCCCGCCCTGACGCAAGCCTTCGCCGCGCACCTGGCGCTGCGCAGCAAACAAGTGGCCTGAGCCACGCAAGGAGCGCACGATGAGAAAACCCTCCCTATTCGACGCCATCGTCGTCGGCGCCGGCCCCTCGGGCAACGCCTGCGCGTACACCATGGCCAAGGCCGGCCTCAAGGTGCTGCAGATCGAGCGTGGGGAATACCCGGGCAGCAAGAACGTGCAGGGCGCCATCCTGTACGCCAAGGCGCTCGAAGACATCATCCCCGACTTTCGTGAAGACGCGCCGCTGGAGCGCCACATCATCGAGCAGCGCATGTGGATGCTCGACGACAGCTCCTTCGTCGGCACGCACGTGCGCAGCGCCGATTACGACAAGCCGCCCTACAACCGCTATACCATCATCCGCGCCCAGTTCGACAAGTGGTTCAGCGCCAAGGTGCGCGAAGCCGGCGCCCTGCTGATCTGCGAAACCACGGTCAACCACCTGATCATGGACGGCGACCAGGTGGTGGGCGTGCAGTGCGACCGCGAGCAGGGCGACGTCTATGCCGACGTGGTGGTGCTGGCCGACGGCGTCAACTCCACCCTGGCGCGCAAGGCCGGCTTTCACGGCGAGATCAAGGCGCAGAACGTGGCCCTGGCCGTGAAGGAAATCCTGTTTCTGCCCGAGGACACCATACGCCAGCGCTTCAATGTCGGCGAAGAGTCGGGGGTGGTGATCGAGATGATGGGGCGCATCACCGACGGCATGATGGGCACGGGCTTTCTCTACACCAACAAGGAGTCGCTGACCATAGGCGTGGGCTGCATGCTGTCCGACTTCAAGAGCAACCCCAACCGCACCAGCCCCTACGTGCTGCTCGAGAACATGAAGCGCCACCCGGCCATCGCGCCGCTGATCGAGGGCGGCGAAATGAAGGAATACTGCGCCCACCTGATCCCCGAAGGCGGCTTCAACGCCATCCCGCAGGTGTACGGCAACGGCTGGCTGATCGTGGGCGACTCGGGCGGCTTCGTCAACGCAGCGCACCGCGAAGGCTCCAACCTGGCCATGACCACGGGGCGGCTCGCGGCCGAGACGGTGATCGCCGCCAAGGCATCCGGCAAGGGCTTTCGATCCGGTGCGCTCAAGGCCTACAAGGCTGCACTCGACGACAGCTTCGTCATGAAGGACTTGCGCAAATACCGCGACCTGCCCGCCGTGATGCACAAGAGCCCGCAGTTCTTCACCACCTATCCCGACCTGGTCGCGCAGGCGGCGCGCACCATGATCACGGTCGATGGCGTGGACAAGAAGAGCAAGGAGCGCGAAGTGTTCGCGCATTTCCGCAAAACCCGCAAACTCACCGGACTCGTGGGCGATGCGTACAAACTCTGGAAGGCCATACGATGAACACGCTCACCGTCAATGTGGAAGAAAAGCTCTTCCAGAACCGCTACCGCGTGGATGCGGGGCGGCCGCACATCAAGATCAAGGACGCCGACGTCTGCACCAACGTCTGTGAGGCCAAGAGCTGCACCTTCATCTGCCCGGCCTCCTGCTACAAAAGCGAGGGCAACGGCAACGTCACGCTGATCACCGACGGCTGCCTCGAATGCGGCAGCTGCCGCATCATCTGCAGCGAACACCTGAACGTCGAATGGGAGTACCCGCGCGGCGGGCACGGCATCCTGTTCAAGTTCGGCTGAACATAGGGAGCATCGCATGTCCAGACCCGAACGCCACGTTTTCGTCTGCACACAGAACCGCCCGCCGCAGCACCCGCGCGGCTCCTGCGCGAGCAAGGGCAGCATGGCCGTGCTGCAGGCCTTCTGGGCCGAGCAGCAAAAGCGCCAGGCCTACGAAAAATGCGCGGTCACCTATGCGGGCTGCCTCGGGCCCTGCGACCAGGGCGTGAACGTGCTGGTCTATCCCGAGTCCGTGCTCTACCGCGGTGTGACCGAAGCCGACGTCGCCGAAATCTTCACGAGCCACCTCGAGGGCGGTGTGCCCGTCGCGCGGCTCATCGCGTCCGGGGCCGTCTGGTGAACATTCTCACCGGCGTCGAATCGACGGAGCTGTTCGGCGGCGCGGTTGCGCCCGCCGTGGCGCATTGGGTTGAACAGGCGCGCAAGGTGCCGCGCGAGCACGCCGCGGCCATGCTCTGGGCCGCATCGCTGAGCTCGCCGCAGAGCCTGCCCATTCATTACCTGCTCTACAAACTGCACGCCGGCCTGGGCGAACTCGACCAGGCACAGCAGGCCGCGCGCCGTGGGCTCGAAGCCGCCGCCCAGGCAGCCGGGCTGCCCGCCGACTGGCGCAGCGTCGCACCAGGCGCCGCCGACTTCGCCGCGCCCGGCGCGGCGCGCTTTTGGCTCTTCACCCTCAAGGCCCTGGCCTTCATCCACCTGCGCCGCGGCGAACGCGAACTCGCGCAGGCGCTGGTGGCGCAGCTCGACCGACTGGACCCTGGCGACCAGATCGGCGCCGGCGTGGTGCGGGCGCTTTTGCGCCAGTCCGAAGGCGCGCCGTAGTGTCTTCAATCCAGATTGTTCATGAGGATGCGGGATGATGGTGTAGACACCTCAAAAAATCAGCAATCTCTTTGCTCGTGAATCCAGATACAGACATTTTGATGGTCTGCATTCTGCTCCACTGTTGCCTCATGCGACGCGAAATGAAAATCGGCTTGAGTGGGAGATTTTATTCATGCGCCGACTTTAAATGATTAATAAAACCCTGTGAAGCAATTTTATTAATTACTTAGTAAGAAGTTTCTTTTCTTCAGAATCTTCCCTTGAATTACGACCTTCCCAGACGTGTACCAATTTGCTTTGACGCCTTCTGTCAGGGTAATTTGCTTCCCATGTTGAATATCTTTGATGCCGGCAATGACGAGCCCATGGCTCGCGATTGCAGCCTTAAGAGATTCAAGCTCCCATTGCCTCATCAGGTTCACCCTTTCTTCTGATGGCTAACGTCCGAATTCAGCGGACGGGAAAAGCGCAGTTTTTTGACGGTCCGCTGGAATGAAGTGTTAGAGCGCACGGTTGTAGCCGCAATGGGAAAGTTGCAAGACGCGAAGCAGCGGGTAGTTTTCGGAAATTGCGGCACTGCGTGCAACACCACAGGCAACGACTTTGGCGCGAACCTCGGCAACCAGCTCATCAATTGAGAGGATTGTTCCACCGGCAATAGCGTGACGATCCTTGGGGTGCGACGGAAAGACCGCAATTTGACGAAGAGGCGTTTCTGGTGGAAGCCATGAAAACACTTCGGAAAAGATGAGCTTCCTGGCGGCCTCGAATTTCTTGGCATAGCGTGCCTCGCGGGTTTCCCAAGTATGAGCATCAACAGATGGCTCGTAATGTACGAGATCACCGGAATGTGGGTTGTAACCGATAACGTCGAGTTCCATTTCCCAACCGCCATGCTTCAGCCGACCAACTTTCGTATTGCGGCGAACCAGATAGCCTTGCCAGTCGAGGTATTCAACGATCAGTGATTCAAGGTGCGCCATTAGTGCGCCCTAACGTGCTAGCTCAGGGACGCTCCGCCAGCAAGCGAAGCTTGCTGGCGGAGCGTCCCTCTGGAGCGGCGGGTTAGGTTCAGTGCTGCAATTCAAGGAACGGCGAGAATTTATCATCCAGCACCTCGTATTGAGCGATAAACCATTTCTTGATTTCAGCCTGTTTCTTTATGTTTGCAGATCGTTCCTCTCCAACCGGAACACCCTCAAGAGTGGCTTGAAGAGTCTGCAAATCAATGGCCTTGTGATAAAGCTCTTTTTCTAAGTAGGTCGCCACTTCATTATTCAGCAGCCACTTTGCCTCGCGGGTAGCCAATAGAAACTTGAAAACCTCTTCGTCCTTGGCCTTGCCACTCGTCATGATTGAGGCGAGCAAATTTCTGGATGCCTCGTACACAGAGAAACGTCGGTCAAATAGCTCAAATTTCAGTTTGTTCTGTGCGGTTCGCCACTGTCGATAGGCGATAACTGAGCCCAAGACTGCAACGGTTGGGGTCAACAACGCAGCCAAGTAATTCGTCCAATGCGGGTCGCAGCTCATAGTGGAACCTAACGCCTAACGTTGAAGGTAAGGGGCGCGCAGCCGGCTTGCCGGCGGAGCATCCCTCTTGACCGAAGTGTTAGAAATTTTAGAAGGCATCGGGCTGAATGAACTCCAAGCCAGTAATTTCGGAGGCCATGCCATAGACAAACTGTCCAGGTGCCATACGTATGAATTCGGTCAGCAACCAGTTGTGGTTGACATTGAAGTGCCCAGACAAGGCTATTGGGTCATATCGACTCAGCTCACTGAGCCGGTGCATCGCTGCAAAAATCAGCACTAACTGAGAGTTGGCAAGCTTGTCGTGACCAGCCACTGACTTCTTGAGATACCACCGATTTTCTGAGGAGTAGATTGGAATAACTCGGCGCCGGATTTGCTTGTGGTAGGTTTTAAATTCAGTGATGCTGTTTTCAACATCACGACCTGACCATCTAAACCGACGCTTGCGGCGGATATAAAAGCGGTCGTTTTCCTCAAACAATTCGAACCCCGGTTGGATGACTTTATCTGTGTGAGCATTTATGTAGCGGCGGTCGATTTCGGCTTGAAACCAAGCCTCCTTTGATCCGTCTTTTCGCATGAAGTTGTTGCTCGTCAGGGGGATGAATAGCTCTGTTGTGCCCTTAAAGGTGAGGCAAAAAGCTCGGTGTATGAATGGCATCTGCCATAATAAGTCTTTGAGCGTGAAATTCTTTCCGGCGTTGTCAGGCTCAGACAAATAAGAACAAAGCGCGGGAAGAATACCGCCGCCTTTGAAGTCCACAATTTCATTAGCTAACGATTTGTGCCCAGGTTCTGTTCTGCCACCTACACCGTGGTTTTCAACAAAAGCTTGGTTTTTTGCAGTCAATAGAGCTTTAGTTGCGTTGAGAAAACAATAGTAGGAAGTTAGAGGTGCAGGTAGCGCGGGAAGAGCTATTGATGCCTCGTAGAAATGGTGGGCTTGCTCCCAATAAAACAATGCATTCTGTCTTGTGGTTCCGTTTTAACCACAGCGAGACAAAATCCCATGGGTCTGAACAAAGGACTCGCTGCGTCCTAAAGTCTGGAGTGATCAAGCAGCCATGAAGGCGTACGGCCTTACCGGCGATATGTAGCTTATGCGCGGGCATAAATTTTCTAATCGGGATAGGAAGAAGCCTCACGGCCCCTCCCTCCCACACCACCGGACATACGGGTCACGTATCCGGCGGTTCCTTGAAACTTCGTTGCTCTCATGCTGCCTTGGCCGGTGCCAACTCGGGTAGCCCCATTTGACGAAACATTCTTGCAGGCAGTGCCAGATTCAACGCTGGCGTTTTGCTCAGCCGCCATGGGCCATGCGCGCTCTTGCTTGTGTTCCAGGCCTCGCGCACGCTGACCCCGCGCTTTTTGAGTTCGCGGTAGCCCGCGCTGCCCCATTGTTTCCATGCGTAGCATCGTAACCGCCGTCGCACCCATTTGTCGATCTCGCGCAGAGGGCTCAACACTTCGGCAATTCCGAAGTAGGCTTTCCACCCGGTCAGGGCGGTCTTCAACTCTTGCACGATGTCAATCAAACGGTGACCTCGTGTGCGACGGGTCAGCTCTCGGATGGTGTCTTTGAGTTTCTCGATGGCCTTGGGGGCCACCTTGATTCTCGCGTCACCCTTGCTGACGGTAAAGCCCAGAAACTTGCGGTTCCTGGGGCGATCTACAGCGCTCTTTTGGGCGTTCACTGTGAGCCGCAGTGAATCGCGCAAGGTGCGCGTTACGTTTTGCATGAGCCGCTCGCCCGCGCGTTTGCTTTTGACGAAGATATTGCAGTCATCGGCATAGCGGGCAAAGCGGTGACCTTGGCGTTCCAGCGCCCAGTCCAGTTCATCCAGCACCACGTTCGCCAATACGGGCGACAAGGGACCGCCTTGCGGCACCCCTTGCGTTGTCGCCTGCTTTTGACCATTGATTTGCACCCCGCCTTTGAGAAAGCGGTTGATGAGCCGGAGCACATCGGGTGCGTCCACGTGCTGGCGCACGCGAACCATCAGGCGGTCATGGTTGACGCGATCGAAGAACGCCTCCAAGTCAATGTCCACCACCCAGCCGTACCCTTGTCGGATCGTGGCTTGGGCGTGACGCATCGCTTGGTGAGCGCTGCGCCCGGGCCGAAAGCCGTAGCTGTTGCGGTGGAAGTGGGGCTCCCAGTGTCGCTGCACCACTTGCGCAACAGCTTGCTGGATGAACCGGTCCACCACGGTGGGGATGCCAAGAAGTCGTTTTCGACCGTCTGGCTTTGGGATTTCCACGCGCTTGACAGGCTTGGGCTGGTAAGAGCCAGCCACCAGTTGTGTGCGGATGGTGGGCCAATGCGCTTTCAGGTGGGCACTGAGTTCATCGACGGTCATGCCGTCAATGCCCGGCGCGCCTTTGTTGCGCTTGACCTGTGCCAAGGCCCGTTTGAGGTTCTCACTGTCCAGAACCTCGGTCATCAGGGTTGAGATTTCCGATGATGGGGTGGTCTGGGGTTTTCCAGCGATGGGTTCATCCACCTGTGTTGCCGTCTGGGGCAACGGTGGCGGCGCCGCAGGGTTAGCTGCGTTGCGCTTGTCAGATGCAGTCCCACCTCTCTTCACGCCCAGTTCCTCATCGTTCAAGGTTCAGGCCTTCGGTGCGGGCCGCACCTACTATGCCTTTTGCTGACTTCTGCACGGTAGTTCAGCAGCGGTTCCCCGCTGCCCAGTTCCAGGCTTGCCCGAGACACCTTGCAGATCTCCCGTGGTAAGACACGAATCCTTCCTCGCATAGACGCCGGATTTACAAAATGCACCCTTGTCGGTGTCGCCACCGACGCTGTAGATGGAGGACTTGGCGGTCACGTGCCCGCTGGTCCCGAATGCATCACGCCTCATATCCGGTTTTTGTTCATCGTCCCGCGATTTCGCCTTGAGCTTCCTCCGCACCCCGCCTCGCGACGACGCACTTGCCCTTTGGCTAACCTTCGGCTCTACATACACCTGGTGTCGGGACTTTCACCCGACTGGATTCGTGCCATGCACGGCACACACGTAGAAGTCACCGGCCTGCGCGGCTTTTCGCGCAGGTCCGGTGGACTGCCGGGTTATGCCGCTTCACTGACAAGCTCTTTCCATTCATTGTTCCCGACCAGCGTAGAACGGAACACGTATTTGTTCAGCCGCTCGCAACCCTCGATTGAGCCTATTGTTTCCCTGAAGCTCTGAACCAACGCCTTCGGCATCCACGGGTTAAGGTAGATTTTTTGTATGCACTCGATGGGAATGCGAACGTCCTTTGACGCAACTTGACGAGTCCGGTTTTTGTAGATAATCCGAAATTCGCACTCGTCCACATACCCAGCGCGCTTAATGAATGGAAGCTCTGCAATGGAAGGCCGTTGATTACGAAGGTCGTCAAGGGTTCTGTAATCAACCGGTCCGTAGTCAAAGCCCTTCGATTTATCGAAGTGTTCCAGAAGCAAATCTTTATTGAAGATGATGCACACGCCACCAGAATCGCCGGCGAATACGTGCCAATGATGGTAGGTCTCTGCTGTCTCCGTGAAGCAGAGAGCAAGCAGCGTTTGTAGATTTTGCTGTTCCTTAAACACACTCAGGCTGTACGAATCGTTGCTGTCATCCCATTTCATGGGGTCAAGCAAGGTAATTGCCTTTCTCCTCAAAATTCTAAGGAGCGCAGGAGTGGTCGTATATCGCCGCAGTCGTGGTTCAGTCACGCAAAGTCTCCAGAGGCATAACGTTCAGTATACGCCGCAAGCGGCGTATACCCATTCAAAATTTCGGTCGTATAACACAACCTCCCCAAAGAGACGTCCACTTGCAGCACACCTCCCCGGCCAGTATATGCCGGCAAACACCACGCCACCGCCCAAGCTGCTGGACCAACTACGCAGCAAGGTGCGTATCAAGCACCATAGCTTGGGTAGGGAGTGCCACTATGTCCATTGGGCGAAACGGTTCGTTCTTCTCCATAGCAAACGTCACCCAGCAGATATGGGACTGCCGAAGTGGGAGCGTTTTTGACGCTGGTGTGCTGCACCGCCAACAACCGCAAGGGGCGCAGGCGCTGCATCGAAGGCCGTATGGATTGCCACGGGCCTGACGGCCCTCGCAATGACGGGGCATACATCGCGCATGCCGGGCAATTCCGCCTCATGGAAAATCTGGGTTAGATACCCTTCTTGCCCTGCAGCAGTCTGGCCCTATCGGACGGGCTGTAGTGGTCGAACAGCCCTTGCGCTGCGGCGGCGCGGCGGTTGGACATGCGTATGGCTTCTATCCTGCCCGCCGGGGCGATCGCCGACACGCATCTTTCCAGCGCACTGCTGCCGCAGTTCGGACAGACGGGTGTGCTGCCGGAGCGCACCAGGGCCTCGAAGCCGTGGCCGCAGGCCTGGCAGCGGTAGTCATAGAGGGGCATGCCGATCTCCTGAGAACCTGTTCATGATCTTTTCATGGGGTGCGCACTGCCGGCCCGCGGCCGCGGCGCAGCCTTCGAGGGGTTTGTCTGAAGCACCGGGTGCAGCGTCGCCGAGTCCCACCCAGGCATGCACATGCACCGCGTCAAAACCCACCATGCGCTGCACTCCATGTTCATTCCTCAGCTCCATCAAGGGGCGGCGGATGAGCAAAGGGTCGTCCAGCAGCAAGGCCAGGGCGGCGGCGCCGTCGAGCGCCTCGGGCTGCACCTCACCCGACTTGACGCGCGGCGCGGCGCGGTTGAACCATTGGGCCATGGGCAGCGGTGCCAGAAAGGCCAGCAGCGACTCGGCCGTCCACGGCCAGCGCAGCAAGTCACGCAGCTCCAGGCTGTGGCCGGCGGCGCGCAGCAAGGCTTTTTGGCGCGCGTTGCCGCCGCAGCCGGGCTTTTCATAAAAGACGATGTGGGCCATGGGAGCCTCGCGAGGGTGGCGCGGCATTGGCGCGCAGGGCGGTGGTGTCAATCGGGGGCCGTCGGTATCCACGGGGTGCGCAGCGGTGATGCGGGCTCCAGCCGGGCCGCGGCCAAGGCAGCATGACCGCCGATCAGGTCCCAGACCTCGGTGAAGCCGAAGTCGGCAAACATCTGCGCCCACTCCTGGCTGGCGATCCCGTGGTAGCAGTAAATCAGGATGGGGCGGCGGCGCTCGGTCTGCAGCAGCAGCGCGTCCTGGTTGTGCCGCGCGAGCAGCACCGCGCCCGGCCAGCCGTCGTGGGCATGGCTGGCCGCGTCGCGTGCATCGAGCACGAGAGCGCCGGGGCGCGCCTGCAGCCAGGCCCCGAGCTCGGGCGCGGTGAGGCGGCGGAACGTGCGTTGGCCAGACATGGGGGCTGTGCAAGCGTCGAAGGGTGCCGAAGCCCCACTCAGACAGGGCGGTTCTCGTTCGGGTTGCGCACTGGCCCCATCAACTCCAGCCCTTCGCTGTAGGTGATGGTGTCGAAGGTGACGTCGAACTTGAGCGCCGCATCGGCAATGGCGTCGAGCTTGCCGGCGCTGTCTTTTTTCTTGAGCTCGCCTTTGTCGATGTAGAAAAGCTCAAGCAACTCGTTATAGACCGTGGCCTCGTCTATGGGCAGCACGTAGAACATGGCGCCCTTGTAGGGCACCTGGTACTTTTTCGACAGGTCGATGTTGTTGCAATACAAGAAATACTTGCCCCCGGCGCTGAGCGCTTCGCCCAGCACTTCGGCCACGTCCTTGAGGTGCTCGAAGCTCAGCAGGTAGCCGGCAAAAAACGGCAGGTGCTTTTCGCCCACGTTGGCAATGGCCAGCACCTGGGTGCACGCCAACTCAGGCGGGCGCGCCTCGTCGGCCAGCTTGGGCGCAAAACGCAGCGCCAGCTCGCCGCGAAAGCCGACGCGGCCGAACTTGTTGGTCGGCCCCTTGAGCACGGGGTTGAGCAGGCGCCCCTCGGCTTCGAGCCGGGCGAATGCGGTGTCGTCGAGTTCCGGGCGGGCAAGCGTGGCTGTCATGGGTGTTCCTTGGGTAGGGTGTGTGAGGGGCATGCAAACCGGACGCGGGCACTGCCATGCACTGCCCGCCGCGCCGCAAAGATTGCACGCACCTCTTACCAGCAATCGCCGTACCAGGCACGCCTGCCTTGGTACCCAGCATGCCGCCGCGTGCAAATGCGACACAAAGCCGAGTACAGACCGCCCTCCCCCCGTTTTTTGCGACGCGATTCGCAGTTTTGTCGGGAAGCGGACAAAGCTCTGGCCGCCCGCAAACTCACCCCCGCGCTCTGGTGCAAATGCCCCTCACGCGGCGTTTTTCCTAGGAGAAAAGCCCTTTTGCGCCACTGCGCGCAAGCGGCACGAAGGGCTTGGCACGGAAGCTGCAGAGCAAGGCTGCGCGAACACAAGTTCCGCCAAACGTGAACCTACAGAAGAAGAGCAGCAGGCACGAAAGGCTGACCTCCTCGCGGCTTTGGAACCTTTGGCTTTTTCACCCTTTCCTCAACGGAGCACTGCAATGACGAATCTTCGACAAATCGCCTTCTACGGCAAAGGTGGCATCGGCAAGTCCACCACTTCGCAAAACACCCTGGCCGCCCTGTCCGACCTCGGTCAGAAAATCCTGATCGTCGGCTGCGACCCCAAGGCCGACTCCACGCGCCTGATCCTGCACGCCAAGGCCCAGGACACCATCCTGTCGCTGGCGGCCGAAGCCGGCTCGGTGGAGGATCTGGAGCTTGAGGACGTCATGAAGATCGGCTACAAGGACATCCGCTGCGTCGAGTCCGGTGGCCCTGAACCAGGCGTCGGCTGCGCTGGCCGCGGCGTGATCACCTCGATCAACTTCCTCGAAGAAAACGGCGCCTATGACGGCGTCGACTATGTCTCCTACGACGTGCTGGGCGACGTGGTGTGCGGCGGCTTCGCCATGCCCATCCGCGAAAACAAGGCACAGGAGATCTACATCGTCATGTCCGGCGAAATGATGGCCATGTACGCCGCCAACAACATCTCCAAGGGCATTCTGAAGTACGCCAACTCGGGCGGCGTGCGCCTGGGCGGCCTGGTCTGCAACGAGCGCCAGACCGACAAGGAATTGGAGCTGGCCGATGCCTTGGCCGGCATGCTGGGCTCCAAGCTGATTCACTTCGTGCCGCGCGACAACATCGTGCAACACGCCGAACTGCGCCGCATGACCGTGATCGAGTACGCGCCGGACTCCAAGCAGGCGGCCGAATACCGCACGCTGGCCAGCAAGATCCACAACAACGCGGGCAACGGCACCATCCCGACCCCGATCACGATGGACCAGCTTGAAGACATGCTGATGGAATTCGGAATCATGGAAGCCATTGACGAATCCGAAGTCGGCAAGGCAGCCGCTGCCGCAGCTGCCGCTTTGGCCGTCGCCTGAAGAAGAGCGCAAGCCCGGATCGTCGCTGCGCAAGACGGCGATCCGGGCGGCCGCCCGACCACAACCCCCACTGACTGGAGTCCCCCATGACCGCCACCGTTGAAGAGCGCAAGGCCGCCAACAAGGCCTTGATCGAAGAAGTGCTGAAGGCCTATCCCGAAAAAATGGCCAAGCGGCGCGCCAAACACCTGGGCACGTTCGAAGACGGCAAGCCCGACTGCGGCGTGAAGTCCAACATCAAGTCCCTGCCCGGCGTGATGACCATCCGCGGCTGCGCGTATGCGGGCTCCAAGGGGGTGGTGTGGGGCCCGATCAAGGACATGATCCACATCAGCCACGGCCCCGTGGGCTGCGGGCAATATTCCTGGGCCGCACGCCGCAACTACTACATCGGCACGACGGGCGTGGACACCTTCGTGACCATGCAGTTCACCTCCGACTTTCAGGAAAAGGACATCGTCTTCGGCGGCGACAAGAAGCTCGACAAGATCATCGACGAG
>CAVPUD010000152.1:0-4736 GCA_963708545.1 uncultured beta proteobacterium
CAATACAGCCGTTCACACTCGAAGACCTTGACGCCGCCCAGCCAGGCTTGGAGGTGGGCGCTGTAGAGCCGGGCCTTCAGCAGATGTTGAGTCTTCTGACCGTCTCGGCAATGAACTGCTCGTAGGCCGACAGGTCGGCGAACTCGCGCGAGCCGCGCAGCAGCAAGGCTTGCTCCAGGGCCACCTTCAGACTCCCCCGGCCGTCCACAGCGCCTCCTGCAAGCCGGCGGTCAAGGCCTGGAAGCTCTCGCCACCGAGTGTCAGTCGGGCATGGCTCCAGCCACTGTGCGCAAAGGTGAACTGGTAGAGCCGGTGCTGCAGGTGTGCCCCGTCAATGACCACCCCCAACTCATCGCAAACGGTGAAGTCCGACAGGCCCAGTCGGCCCGGCGGGTGAGCCTGAGCAAAGAAAATCTCGCGCTCCTGGCCGTTCAGGGCTTGCCACTGGCGCACACGCCTTTGCAAGGTGCGCAGCAGCGAGTCGGCGGAACTCACCAGGGTGGCGGCGTTGCAACTCCCCCAGCACCGTGATGGCCATCAGCGCTGGCGCCGCCTCCAGCATGGGAGCCACCTCGCTATCCCACACTGAGCCCAATGGGTCGGTCCGGGTACGCCAGTGGCGTGGCGGCCTCGGCGAGAGCAGCGTTACTTGTGATTCGATTCGCCGCGCGCTGCTGACGCTGATGCCGACCTTGGCCGCAGCCGCCTCCTGCGAATGCTTGCCGCGATGTTCCTTGTACTTGATCACTTGAAGATCCGTGATGCGTTTGCCGGGCACTGTGTGCGCCTCCTTCCAGAGGCAGTCCACTGTAGAACCCGACCGCAAAACGCACCCCGGCGCCGTGCGTCAACCGCTCAAGATAGTTGTCGCTGACCGGTCAAGATAATTGTCGCTCGCCAGCCACCGGACTGCCCACGGGTTTCCAAGCCCTTCACGCCCCCGCCAGCAGTGCATTCACCCGACGCACGTAGGCGGCCGGGTCTTCGGGCAAGCCGCCCTCGGCGAGCAGGGCCTGGTCGAAGAGGATGTGTGCGAGGTCGTGGAAGTGCACCGAGCCGTCGAGTTTTTTGACGAGCGGGTGCTTGGGATTGACTTCGAGCACCGGTTTGACCTCGGGCACCTTCTGCCCTGCTTGCTTGAGCAGGCGCGCCACCTGTGTGCTCATGCCGCCCTCTTTGACCACCAGGCAGGCCGGTGAATCGACGAGGCGCGTGCTTACACGCACGTCTTCCACTTCATCTTTGAGCGCTTCTTTGAGTTTGGCGAGGATGGGTTTGAAGGCTTCGGCGGCTTCTTCGGCGGCTTTTTTCTCGGCCTCGTCCTGCAGTTTGCCCAGGTCGGCCGCGCCCTTGGCCACCGATTGCAGCGGCGTGCCCTCGAATTCGGTCAGGTAGCTCAGCGCCCATTCGTCCACACGGTCGGTCATCAAAAGCACTTCGATGCCTTTCTTCTTGAAGATTTCGAGCTGCGGGCTGTTCTTGGCGGCGTTGAGATTCTCGGCGGTGATGTAGTAGATCGCCTCTTGGCCTTCCTTCATGCGCGCCTTGTAGTCGGCCAGCGACACGCTCACGGTGTCGCTTTGCGTGCTCGCAAAGCGCAGCAAGCCGGCGATGCGCTCGCGGTTGGCGAAGTCTTCGCCCAAACCCTCCTTGAGCACGGCGCCGAATTCGGCGTAGAACTGGCTGTATTTGCCTTCCTTGGCTTTGTTCTCGGGGCTGACTTCGGCGTCGGGCGCGTGCTTGTCGTGTTTGGCCAGGTCTTCGAGCAGCGACAGGATGCGGCGCGTGTTGCCTTCGCGAATCGCGCGCACGTCGCGGCTTTCCTGCAGCAGCTCGCGGCTCACGTTGAGCGGCAGGTCGGCAGAGTCGATCACGCCTTTGACGAAGCGCAGGTAGCCGGGCAGCAGGGCCTCGGCGTCGTCCATGATGAACACGCGCTTCACGTAGAGCTTGACCCCGCCTTTTTTGTCGCGGTTCCACAGATCGAACGGCGCCTTCGCAGGGATGTAGAGCAGCTGGATGTATTCGGTGCTGCCCTCGACGCGGTTGTGCGTCCAGGCCAGCGGGTTTTCGAAGTCGTGGCTGATGGCCTTGTAGAACTCCTGGTACTGCTCGTCGGTGATGTCCTTCTTGGGCCGCGTCCACAGCGCGCTCGCTTGGTTCACGGTTTCCCACTCGCCGGTCTTGACCATGCGGCCCGGGTGGTGGCCGGCTTTTTCGTCGTTCGGGTCTATGGGTGCGCCGTCTTGCCACTCCTCCTTTTCCATCAGGATGGGCAGCGCGATGTGGTCGGAGTATTTGCTGATGATGGACTTGAGCTTCCAGCCGTTGAGATATTCCTTGGCGTCGTCGCGCAGGTGCAGGGTCACGCTGGTGCCGCGCTGCGCGCGCGTGATCGGCTCGACTTCGAATTCCCCCGTGCCGCGGCTCACCCAACGCACGCCCTGCTCGGGCGGCAGGCCCGCGCGGCGCGACTCGACCGTGATTTGGTCGGCTACGATGAAGCCCGAATAAAAGCCCACGCCGAACTGGCCGATGAGCTGTGCGTCGGCTTTTTGGTCGCCCGAGAGGCGATTCATGAACTCTTTGGTGCCGCTTTTGGCAATCGTGCCCAGGTGGTCTATGGCCTCCTGCGCGCTCATGCCGATGCCGTTGTCGGTGATCGTGAGCGTCTTGGCCTCGGGGTCGAAGGACACGCGTATTTCGAGGTTCGGGGCGTCTTCGTACAAAGCAGGGTCGTTCAGCGCCTCGAAGCGCAGCTTGTCGCAGGCGTCGGAGGCGTTGGAGATCAGCTCGCGCAGAAAAATTTCCTTGTTTGAATACAGCGAGTGCGTGACCAGGTGCAGCAGCTGCGCCACTTCGGTCTGGAAAGACAGGGTTTGTTTGCTCATGGTGTGTTAGGGTGCGAAAAAAGGTAGCAGGAATCGCGCGAGCCATTTTGGGCCGGCGCCCAGAATTTCAACACCGGGGTGCCCCAAGGTGCGTGATTGCTACTCTGATAATAGCTGCTCGCGCTTGATAGAAGGGCGCAAAGGCTCGATTTGGCTCGATTTTGCGCACCAACTGCGCGCCGCCCGCGAAGCTCAGGGCGATGGTGCCTCGTTCGCTTTTTCGGCGTCCGTATCATGCGCATCGACAGCCGCACGATGGCGCTGCACGGAAAAATGCGCGGCCCAGATGCCCACCTCGTAGAGCAGGCACATGGGGATGGCCAGCGCAAGCTGCGATACCACGTCGGGCGGCGTCACGATGGCCGCGACGACGAAGGCCAGCACGACGAAATAGCCGCGAAAGGCCTTGAGCTTGTCCACCTCCACCACGCCCAGGTGGGCGAGCACCACCACGGCGATGGGAACCTCGAAGGCCAGGCCGAAGGCGAGGAACATGCTGAGCACGAAGCTCAGGTAGGCCTCGATGTCGGGTGCGGCGGTGATGCTCTTGGGCGCAAAGCTCTGGATGAAGCTGAACACCTTGCCGAACACGAAAAAGTAGCAGAACGCCACTCCCACGAAAAACAGCACCGTGCTCGAAATCACGAGCGGTAGTACCAGGCGCTTTTCGTGCGCGTAAAGGCCCGGTGCGACGAAGGCCCAGAGCTGCCACAGCACCACGGGCAGCGCAAGCAAAAACGCCGCCATGAGCAAAATCTTGAGCGGCACCATGAAGGGCGAGATCACCGAAGTCGCGATCAGCGTGGCGCCGTGCGGCAGGTGCGCAACCAGCGGCGCCGCGAGCAGGTCATAGAGCGTGCCGGGGCCGGGATAGAAAAACAGCACGGCGGCCGCGATGAGCACGGCGAGCATGGCCTTGATGAGCCGGTCGCGCAGCTCCATGAGGTGCTCGACGAAGGGCTGCTCGGTGCCGGCCAGCTCGTCTTGCGGGGGTGGGGTTGCGGACATGGTGGATTGGGGTAGGTGGTTCGATGCGCCCGGATCGTGGGGTGCATGGCGCAGCCACGGCACCCCTGCGTTTCAGGCGATCCGCTCGCCGCGTCAGTGGAACTTCTTGGGCCGGTAGCGCGCCACGCGCGCCGCGCCCGAGAGCGCCTTGGTGCGCACGCCGTTGCGCGCTTTGTACCACTGCGGCACGGCGCCGCGTTTGAGGCGCCAATTCTTGCGCGGCGGCTGGTAGCTGGGCGGGATGGTGTCGGCAGCGGCCAAGCCGCCATCGCTCTGCGCGGCAGCCAAGTCCTGTTCGAGTGAGCGCACCGTGCCGTGAATGGATTGCTCGACCGACTGCGCCGCCGTCTCGACCTGGGTTTTCATCTTCATGAGCTCTTCGAGCTCCATGGAGCGGTTGACCTCGGCCTTGACCTCGGCGACGTAGCGCTGCGCCTTGCCCAGCAGCGTGCCCACGGTGCGCGCCACACGCGGGAGCTTTTCCGGGCCGATGACGATCAGCGCGACCGCACCGATCAGCGCCATCTTGGAGAGGCCAATGTCGATCATTGCAGTTCAAAGCGGCGGGCTCAGCCCTTTTGCTTGGCTTGTACGTCTATGGTCGTTTGCTCCGGCGTGACTTGCTGCGTCACCTGCCCGGCGGTGGGTGTGGCGGGCTGCTCGGGCGCAGCGCCGTCTTTCATGCCGTCCTTGAAGCCTTTGACCGCTCCGCCCAGGTCGCTGCCCAGGTTTTTGAGCTTTTTGGTGCCGAACACCATGACCACGATCAGCAGCACGATCAGCCAGTGCCAGATGGAAAAAGAACCCATGAATCAACTCCTCAGTAAAGCCCTTGCG
>CAVPUD010000153.1:0-54762 GCA_963708545.1 uncultured beta proteobacterium
CGCGCCGTATCGCTACTTCAAAGCATCGACGCGCACCACCGAATTCGATCAAACCGGCATCGTGACTGCCGACCGCACCCAGACCAACCGTAGCGTAGGCGCAAACTTTGGCAAATACCTGACGGAGCGTTGGATGGCGAGCGGCACAATCAACCAGCAATGGGTTGATTATGATACCGATGCCTTGGTTTCTTACAGAAATGCATCGGTAAACGGGGGGGTGTCTTACGATTTGGCAGCCAGCGAAAAGCTGAGTGTCTTTTTTACCGGGGGTCATTACTCCCCATCTGCAAATAATTTTGTTCTGGCTCGATCTTCCAGTAGCAAGGGGTTGATGTTTGGATATTCCGGTGCCCTATCTGATAAATTCGACTGGAATGTTCAGGCAGGAAAGATAAAAATCACTGGCCTGGACGCGGGTTATTATTTCCAGGGAAAAGTGCAAGTCAACTATAAAGGGGATTATGCGAGTGGCGGTGTTAGTTTTGATCGCAGTGCGGTCGCGGGTGGTCAAACAGGTGGTCTGACCGTAAGTAATTCGCTGCGACTGCAAACGCGCATCGAGGTTGCAGAACGTACTGCTATCGATTTTTTTTACACTTTAACGAAAAATGCTGGCTACAATGGCGGCAGGACGAATAGCATGGGAGCAAACTATGTGTTTCAAATTTCACCTTTCTGGCGCCTGAATCTTAACGCCCAGCGCAAGACAGCGGATCAACGCACTGGCTATGCTGGCGCCAATGTGGTGGGGATTGGTCTCAATTATACCCATCCAGATTTTTAATATTCAATAGCATGCAGTCTGATTATCAGCTTTCTCTGCGCGATTATATTAATATTGTGCGACGGCGCGGCGTACTGATTATTGCCGTATTTGGTGGTGTCTTTGCCTTGGCGGTTGCGGTTGCCATTATGACACCGCCGGTGTACCAGTCCACTGGCACCATCATGGTGGAGTCCCAGCAGATCCCAACGGATTTGGTGCAGGCTACGGTTACCAGTTATGCCGACGAGCGTATCGAGGTTATCAAGCAGCGTGTCATGACGCGCGACAATCTCTTTCGCATTGCAAAAAAATACCAGCTTTTCCCGGATGCTGGATTAAGTTTTACGCCCTCTGAAGCAGTGGATGAGATGCGCAGCCGCATCGGTGTGGAACTGGTGAACGCTAACGTGCAAGCACGGCAGCGCGCCACTATCGCTTTCAAGGTGTCCTTTGAGCATCGGCGCCCCGATTTGGCGCAGCGCGTGGCCAATGAATTGGTCACACTTTTTTTGGATGAAAATGTCAAAGTACGCACCGAGCGGGCAACGCAAACCACTGCGTTTTTGACCCAAGAGGCCGATAAGTTACGTGCTGACCTTGAAAAATTAGAAAGTCAGATCGCAACCTATAAAATGCAGCATGGCGGTGCATTGCCCGACAATATGACGCTTACGATGAATAGTGTGCAGCGAATGGAAACAGAGTTGCGCGATACGGAGCGTGACCAGCGTGCTGCCCAAGATGAGTTGCGTGGACTGGAAATCGAATTGGCAAGTGCCAAGGCAGGTATTGGCATACCAGGTTCTGCGGGGGCGCAAAATGCTCAGCAAGAATTGGTGAAGGCGCGTGCCGATCTGGCGCGTGTCGCGGCAACTTATACCGAAAACCATCCCGACGTGCGTGCACTCAAGCGCAAAATTGAAGGTTTGGAGAAATCGGTCGCGGAAGAAAAAAGTGCCGGTTCAGGCGGGAGTGGCGAAATAAATTCTGCAGCGGACTTGCAGGTGGCGCGACTTGAATCACGCGTAGCTTTTTTGCGTTCGCAAATCAGCCTATTGGATAAGCAGCAAGCCAGCCTGCGTGGAAAAATTGCTCAATTGGAAGGGCAGATGTTGCAGGCGCCGCAAGTGGAGCGTGGGTTGGCCGACCTTCTGCGTGATCAGGAAACCGCGCGCCGCAAATACGAGGAAATTCGATCCAAGCAAATGTCTGCGCAGGTGGCGGAAAATCTGGAAGATGAGCAGAAGGCCGAACGATTCACTCTGCTCGAGCCCCCGCTGGCGCCTGATGTTCCGATCAAGCCTAATCGCAAAAAAATGATTGCCCTTGGATTTTTTCTCGCAGCGGCATGTTCAGCCGGGGTTGTCATATTGCTGGAAACCCTCAACGGCCGTGTACGTGGGGTAGAGGCAGTAACCTCCATTGTAGGGCTGCAGCCCATCGTCACCATTCCATACATTACAGTGGCGGCAGAATTGCAGCAGCGGCGCAAAATAATGGTGCGCGTCGGTATTGCGGTGGCGGTGATTGTTCCACTGTCGCTTCTTGCGGTGCATTTTCTTTACATGCCCTTGGACATGGTGTTGTCCAAGGTGTTGCTTCGCTTGAGTTAAGGTGGTGTAGATCATGGAACGTATCAAGCAAGCCATCGAAAAGGCAAAGACACAAGCGACCGCTGGGGTTTCCTCTGGCGCAGCCTCCTTGGTCGATAAGGAGGTGAAATCGCAAACGCTGAATGGACAGATCGAGGTGAACTACCTCTATACCGATGTGGTAAACCTTGACCCTGCACATCTAGAGAAGAATCGAATCGTTGCCTTCCACAAAAACCATCACGCCAATTGGGCGTTTGACGTGCTGCGCACCAAGGTGCTGCAAAAAATGGACGAGCATGGCTGGCGCACCCTGGCCATCACTTCGCCCACGCTCGAGTCCGGCAAAACCGTGGTCGCCATCAACCTCGCCACCAGCATTGCCCATCAAACCCAGCGCACCGCCATGTTGGTGGATTTTGATCTGCGCCGTCCCATGGTCGCCAACTATTTGGGTTTGAAGCGTCGGCTGTCTTTCAATGACGTGCTCTCCGGAAAGGCTGAGGTGCCGCAGGCGCTCGTCAACCCCGGCCTGCCGCGTCTGGTGGTGTTGCCCACGGCCCGACCAGTGCCCAAGTCGTCGGAAGTGCTTTCTTCCAGCAGGGTTGCGGGCATTATTGAGGAGTTGCGCAACCGTTACCAAGATCGCATCGTCATATTTGACCTGCCACCCGTGCTTGCCGCAGATGATGTGTTAGCGGTGCTGCCGCGCATTGACTGCGTGCTCATGGTGGTCGGCAGCGGCATGTCTAATCAGAAGGAAATCGAAGAAGCCATGCGCCATGTGAGCAGTGCCAATTTGCTTGGCGTAGTGCTGAACAAAGACGAAGCGCCTGTGCGTAAAGGTTATTACTGACGATGCTTACACGCATCCTCTTTTGCTTATTCGCTCTTGCCGGTTTGCTTTTCAGTGCCTCCTGCGGCGGAGGGGGCGGCGGTGTGAGTGCGATTAGCGATCCAACTTTGCCCGGGGATGTCGGTACGCCCACGCCCGTTCAACCTACTGCAAAAGTGGGCATAGGCATAGGCCAACTCAGCTACTGGGACAGAAGTTTTGCCATGGCTGACGTGGCGCGACAGGCGCAATTTCGCACCCTTTCCTGGGGCTACGATGTGGACTTCGACCCGCAGGGTGCCCCACGCCAGGATTGCTATTTGATTTTCAATTCCAGGCGCATTGGTGCTGGCACCTACAAACTGTCTTTTCAAGGGCGGGCAGATGTCAGCCTAAGTGCCTCGCCCGGTGGTGTCGTGACCAACATGGTGTATGACGCAGTAAGCAATACGAGTTCAGCGGATGTTGTTTTGCCGCAGGATTCTGTTGGCAACACTTGGCTAACGTTTCGCAATACGCGCAGGGCGACAACTTCTAATTCGGCGGATGGCATTAGCAATGTCCACCTGTGGCGTCCTGGCTATCCTACGGACGGCTCAATGTTCTTTACAAAAGAGTTCATTGCAGCCATGCAGAAGTTCAGCGTCATCCGCACCATGGAATTCATCACTGCCAACAGCAATGCAACTCAGACTTGGGCGGAGCGCACCCGTATCGAGTGGCTTGGTAGCACTGGCGATAAAGGCCAGTCTTGGGAGTTGATGGTGATGTTGGCCAATGCCGCGAATCGGGATTTGTGGATCAACGTGCCCGTCAAGGCTGATAATTCCTACATTCAAAAATTGGTCAACCTTCTCAAATATGGCTCAGATGGCTCAGAACCCTACACCAGCAGCCAAAGCAAGCCAAAATATCCTCCGCTCAGGCCGGGCCTTCGGGTGTACGTTGAATACGGAAATGAAGTCTGGAATTCTGGGCCAGGATTCTGGGGTTTTCGCTGGGCTTTGGAGTTGGCCAACGCCAATCGGCTCGACATCAGCCATCCGATCGCCTACGATGGTCCGGTCAATGATCAATACATTGCCTTGCGCCGTTGGATTGCCTATCGCTCCGCTTTCATCAGCCAAACTTTTAGAAATGTCTTTGGTGATGCCGCCATGATGAACACGGTGCGCCCCATTTTGGCGAGTCAGGTGGGAAATGGGAATTTATATTTGTCTCTCGGTCTTGCCTGGGCAGAGGGTTACTACGGCGACGTGACCAAGCTATGGTACGGCGGTGGCGGGGCCGCTTATTATGATTCAGCGGTGCAGCCCAGTGATACGTCTGCGGCGACCATGCAGGCCTATTTCGATAACATGCCTACCGCCAGCTTTGGTCAAAGCGTGGCCACAGAATGCCGTGTGGACCAAGGGCTATGGGCTCAAAACTGTGGCCTATGAAGGTGGGCCCGGGCCGGGGGGGAGCGCGTTGGGGTCTGTCAGTGGCACAGAACAGCTCGCCTACACCTACAACGCCGATCCACGCATGAAGGATCGCATGCTGGTTGCCAGTGACATATGGCTGGCAAACGGCGGTGATTTGCTGGTGTATTACGTTTATAGCGCATCGCCCCCTTGGTCGTTTGTCGATGGCCTGTCGCTGAGCACGGTTTCGGACACCACAAGCCCGAAACTGCAAGCTATTGATGCCTTGGCAAAACGCCCCTTGCCGGCTGTGACCTTGGGTACTGCAGTGCCTGGCACCGTGTATTTGCGCAGCAGCACATCAGCCATTCAAACTCGGACTGGCGGTGATACCTCCTGGGGATTTGGTGGTACTGCCTACCGCATCAATGCAAGCGAATCCGATCTGGCCAAATCTGAAATGGTGTTGCTGCCGATACGCGTTGCCCAGCCCGGCCAGTATCAAATCAGCATGACCACCCTCAACGCTACCGCAACGGACCGATTGCAACTCTTCGTAGATGGGAAGCTGATGGGCGAATTGCAGCCGGTGGCGGACAGCGGTGGGCAACCGAAAGAGACAAGTTCGCTCGCTGTAGCGCTGCCAGGAGGCTTGAGTGTGGTGCGTGTTCGGGCCAGCAAAGGATCGGTGTGGATTCGGGACTTGGTCGTCAAATAGCCGCCCTACGCAGGCGGCCGTCATTGGACTGAAGGTGCCTAACGCAACATCAGCCATTGCACGGCCCGGCTGCCGTCCAGCACCAAGGTGTACCATCCATTGGCATAGGTACTCGGCATTTCCAGCCATTGGCTGAACGGGCCATTGCGGTAGACCTTCAAGCCCTTGGGGGCCTTGACGTGGATAGTGCCTGCGAGTGGCTCTACCAAAAACGGCGTTTTGTTGCCAGGCTGCGGCTGCGAACGGGTGCCAATGCTGATGAGCAATTGGTTCGATTGGCCCACTGCTAGTTCATTGAGGCTTTGCACCGCCACACTGGCATTGCGTGTGGTCAGCTCCAGCGTAACATCCTGCAGGCGCACGGTCTTGCCGCCGATCCAGCCCATGGCGGCGCGGGTGCGGGGGGTGTTGATGGTGTAAGTGCCATCTTCCCAGTTGCGCGTCAATTCACCCGTGTCGGTGGTAGCTTGGGTTGCATTGGGGTCGATCACGAGCTTTGCCGGGTCGCGCAGCACCATAGCGCCTGCAGGCAAGGCCTTGCGCTGGAGCCAAGGCAATTCCTTGGTGGCGGGCATGGCGATCAGCAACTTGCCCCTTTCCATGGCGGTGCGCAGAGCGGGTGCGTTGCCGGCAGAAATGGCCTGGTTGTAAAACGTCTCGGCGCCGGGGTCGAAGACATAGGTGGTTGTGGCCGGGCGCACGTGGCGTTCGCGGTACAGCAGCGCAGCAGCGCTCAGCATGGGCAGAAGCGAAGGGTCGTTGTAGGCGTGCCAGTTGGAAGGAGAGTTGCGCTGAAAAGACTCCTGGCTGTAGGCATAGTGCATCAGCGCATCCCAGCCCTGATGGCTGGCGGTGGCGGCTATGTACAGGGGCAGGGCGTGGCGGTCGGGCAGCGGAAAGGGTTCAGCGTTCCACTCGGTCACCGTCATGGGCATGCCTACCACCTGGCCGGCGGCCATCCAGTGCGCTGCATTGGCTGCCACCATCGGGTTCATTTCCAACTGGCCCGCGCCTCCATAGCTGTGCACGTCGATCATGTTCCCGGCGGTCAACGCCGGCAGGCTGCTGATGGGGTTGCCCCCCCAGGAGCTGGTGGTTACCGCAGGCTGCTTCATGCCCAATTGACGCAGCTGGGCCACCATGTCCGCGCCAAAGCGTTGCTCCAGGTCGTTCAAAAACAGCTTGCTGGGGCCATGTTCCCAGCTACGCCACACCTTTGAGCCGGGAAGGTTGTGTGCACTGGCAAAGGCGTTGGCCTCTGCGGTGTACAGCTTGTTGTGCAAAGGCACGCCCTTGTCTGGCAGCAGCGCATTGCCAAAGTGGTGGGTGATGTCGTTTTCGTTCGTGACCAGCAGAGCGGCCACGGCGGCTTCGTCTTTGTAGGCCAGGCCGGTGTAGGGGTTTTTTCGGTCCAGATAGGCCCGCTGAAAGCGCTTCATGGCCTGTTGTATGGTCAGGTTGACGTGGCTGTAACCCTTCAGGTCAGCCTGGTCTTTGCCCTTTCTTATTTCATCAAAGCCGTAAATGTTGTCACCGGCCTTGAGGCCACGCTGCACGTGCATGTCCAGCCACACGTAAATGCCCTCGTCTTTGAGGCACTTTATCCACCAGTCCAGCTTGTCCAGGCTGTCGGCCGACAGGTTCCGCGTGTTGGTGTAGGTCTTGGGGTTGCCAAACACGTTGGGGCTCACCCAGGGCGAATCATGGTGGTGCAGGCGCACAAGGTTGAATCCCAGAGCCGCGAGTCGCTTGGCCTGCTGCTGCACTGCTTCGCGCGGGGTTTGGTACAACGCATAGGCGGAAATATTGGTGCCCCAGAACCTGGCAGGTGTGCCATCCGCAAATTGCAAAGCATCGCCATTCACTTGCAGCAAGCCATGCCTTCCTGCCGGTTTATCGTTGGCATTCATGAATGCCAGGTCGATCGGTACGCGGCTGGGCTCCAATGCATCCTTGGGCCAGCTGTCAGTGGGTTTTCCGCCCAGGCGTTCGCGCATCGTGGGCGCAAAGTTCACTGCGTCGTTCCAGCTCAGCGTGGCCGTGTAGCTGCGTACCCCTGCAGGAATGTTGCCGTTGTAAAAATAGGCGCGGACTTCCGCCGGATTGCCACGCTCAAAAAACACCGTCGGCAGACCGGGTTCAAAGCGCATGGCTAGTTGTGGCCCGCCGGGGCGGCCCCACTGCCAGCCGGAGTTGCCGGGCAAGAGTACCGGGTTGCCCATGCTGCCGCCAAAGCTGCCGAGGTCAAATTTGAATACTAGTCCACCGCCCACCACGTTTTGCCGAGGGGCTGCCGCATTCAACTGAAACTGGTAACGCAACTCTTTGGGGCCAAGCTGTTGCGCCGTGGTAGTCAGCTCAAAGCCTAAGCTGCTGTTGCGGCCCACACTGGCGTACGTGCCGTTTTCCAGCGTGCTGGCAAATTGGGTGTGCGCCCACGTCCAGTTGGCGCCAAAAAAGACGGCCTGCGTGTCCAAGCCACGGGTGCCACCCACGGTCAGTTGTGGCAGAACGTGGGTTTCGTTCACGCTGACCTGCCACGCTGGCCCGGCCCAGGCCAGGCAGCATTGCAACAATGCGCAGGCGGCGGCCAGTAGCCGGCTGATGGTACGTTTGGTCATGGGCGGCTCCTGAAGGTTTGGGTATAGGCTAGGCACAGCCCCGCCAGGCACCAGTACACAATGGGCACCAGGCTGATGCTGCTGACGGTAAAAATGGTGACCATGGCGCCCATCATGCTGGCCAGCAGGGCGCGGCCCAGCAGCTTTTCGGCGGAGCCGTGCGGCCAGCGTTGTTGGCACTGCCACACCGCCCAAGCATTGCCCAGCAGCACACCCAGAAACAGGGCCAAACCCACCATGCCTGAATTGAGTGCCACGGCCACATAGCTGTTCACGATGTCGATGATGCCCTCGCCCTGAATCATCTCCAGCATTTCTGGTGTGTCTCGGTAGTTTTCCGAGCCTAGCCAAAGGTTGCGCTGAATCACAATCAAGGCGTTGTCCAGCAGGCGAGATCGGTAATCGATGTTTTCAGCCTCGACCGTGCCGATGAAGGGCAGCAAGTCCACCACCTTCTGCCCAGCGGGGAACATCATCAACACTGGAATGCTTGCCGCACCTGCGGCCACCACCCCCGCAATCTTTGGCAGCGCCTTGGGCCCGGTAGCCAAAAACACCAGCAAGCACGCCATTGCACCTACCCAGGGGCCACGGGATATGGACGCGACCAAGCCACAAAGCAGCAGCAGGCCACCAAGTTTGCGCGCCCATGGGCGTTCGACCTGTTCTTTGAGAAAAAAGTAAAGCCCCAGGCAAACCACCATGAAGTATCCAAACACAATGGAATGCCCCAGCGTGGCAGATGCGCGCAAGCTACCGGCACGACCTTGGTAGTTGCCAAAGCCCCATTCCAGGCCGAGGTTGTGACGGCACGGCGCCATACAACTTCCAGAACTTCAGGTACTCAAACATAGCAGGCGCAGCCAGCAGCAAGCCTGCCAGCACCATGCCAGACAGGGCAGCCTTGAACGCCTCCATGTTGCGCACGCTGCGGCTGACCACGTAATACGGCAGCCACACGTCCACCAGCACATAAAAGCAGCCGCGCAAGGCGTTGGTGAAATTCGTGGCGCGAAACTCCAGCACCGCCCGCAGCAGCACATACGCCAGCAGGCATTTGTCCGGCCATGTCACCCCCAAGCGCCAGCGGTCTTTTTGCTGGCGCAGCAGCAAGGCAGCGGGCGCCAGCAGCACCAGGGATAGCAGGCGCGGGTAGTTCAGCTCGATCAGGTAGTTGATCAGGCCCAGCCCCGGCACCTGGATGGTGGCGGGCGGAACGGCAAACAGCACCAGCAGGTAAAAGCCGGCAATCACGCCAATTTCGCGCCGCAAGCGGGTCAGCAGCCACAGGCCGGCCAGCAGCACAAAAATCCAAAAATTAGGCGCCAAAAAGGCCAGCAAAGTAAGTCCAAGCCAGACGTTGCGCCAGCGCTGCAACGTTGCTGCGCCCAGCAGGGGCGTAAAAGACGGGCGAACCGCCACGAGCACTAGGCCCGAAAGGATCAATACCACCACGAGCGCGCGCAGATGTTCAGGCATGGACAAACTGAAGTGTTATTCTCGAAAAGCGTCAGCCGGCAGTCTAAGGCCATCACAACATGCTGCCGTGAACCAGAAGGGGGCCCACGTGGGCCCATTGCCACCCGCCATGCTTCAACTGCTTCGTGACGTTTATGTGCAACTGACCCCACGCCGCCGCTGGCAAATGCTGATGGTGCTGCTGCTGATGGTGGTGGGCGCGGCTGCAGAGCTGTTTACCATGGGCGCCATATTGCCCTTCTTGGCCCTGCTGACCCAGCCAGATATGGCAGCGCTGCCACTTGTGGCGGCGCGCACTTTGCAAAGTATTGCAGATTGGTGGGGCATTGCCCCCTTGTTGGCTGCCTCAGGCCTTTTTGCTGCGCTGGCCGCGGTAGCGGCCGTTTTGCGTTTGCTGCTGACTTGGGCCAGCTCGCGCTTTGTGTTTGCCGTAGGGGCAGACTTGGGCGAAGAAGTGTACCGCCGCATTCTGCAGCAACCCTACAGCTACCACTTGCAGCACAACAGCAGCGAAACCCTGGCCGGTGTTAACAAGGTTTCTATCTTGGTCATGGGCTTTCTGACTCCAGCCATGCAATTGCTGATTGCCAGCGTAATGGCCGTGGTATTACTCGTGGGCATGTTATTGGTCAACGTTCAAGTCGCCCTGATCGCGGGGGCGACTTTTGGCGGCATGTATTTTCTCATCAACCGCTGGGCCAAACGCCAGCTGCGTCGCAATGGTCAGGTCATTTCGGCAGCAGAGGCGCAAAAAATCAAAGCCATACAAGAAGGGGTGGGCGCTATACGCGACGTGATATTGGATGGCAATCACCAAGTGTACGTGGCTGCTTTTGCTGCCAGCGACCGACCACAGCGCACAGCCCAGGCTCTTAACAACGTACTGGCCAGCGCCCCCAAATACGTGGTGGAAAGCGCGGGCATGGTGCTGATCGTTTTCCTCGCCTACTACCTTACGCGACAGCCGAGTGGTGCGGCGCAGGCCGTGCCCGTACTGGGTGCGCTGGCACTGGGGGCACAGCGTGTCTTGCCGCACATGCAAAACATCTACAACGCATTGGCAAGTATGCAAGGCAACCAGGCGGGCGCAGCTGATGCCATGGCTTTGCTGCAATTGCCGGTGCCAGCGCCGCAGCGTGCACGGCCTTTTGCTTTGCAAACATCCGGGGCAACACCGCGGGAGCCATTGCTGGAGTTGCAAGGGGTTTGTTTCTCTTATGGCCCCAATTTGCCTGCCGTGCTCACAGGGGTGGATTTACAAATATACCGAGGGCAGCGCATTGGTTTTGTGGGGGCCACCGGCAGTGGAAAAAGCACGCTCATTGACTTGATCATGGGGTTGCTACTGCCTACTGCAGGCAAGATGCGGGTGGATGGAGTCGAGGTAACTGCGGCCACAATGCAAGCTTGGCAAAAGCGCATAGCCCATGTGCCGCAGGCCATTTTTTTGACCGACAGCAGCATTGCAGAAAACATTGCGCTGGGTATAGCCAAAGACGCCATAGACATGCCTCGCTTATGGGCAGCGATAGAACACGCGCAACTGAAAGACGTCGTCAACCAATTGCCGCATGGGCTGGAAACTCGCGTTGGCGAGCGTGGCGTGCAGTTGTCTGGCGGGCAGCGTCAGCGCATAGGAATAGCACGTGCACTATATAAAGAGGCCGACGTGCTGGTGTTGGATGAAGCCACCAGTGCGCTGGACTACGACACCGAAATCAGAGTCATGAATGCCATCTACGAGTTGCGTCCAGAAATGGCGGTGTTGATGATTGCGCACCGTACTTCTACGCTAGCACGGTGTAGCGTGATTTACCATGTGGATAAAGGTGGCTTGACTTTTGAAAGCCGAAGGGATGTTTAAGTTAGGGAAATTTCGCGAGCGGATTATTGTGGAGAAATAAGTTTTTGCCATGGGATATGCATGAATTGGCAGAGAATTATTGGGAGCTCTCGGTGACTAAAAAATATTTGTTGTTAACTGCAACGATTTCCCCGGAAACTGGGCAGAGCGGTTTATTAATTCAGGATCCAGGAGAAAGGCTTTTGGAATATGAGAAAGCTCTGCAATATTACTATCACAATTTTGATCGACTGCGGCTGAGTGGTTTGATTTTTGTAGAAAATTCTGATTTTGATCTGGGCTTAATTTCAAAAAAATATCCTTCTGAAAAATTTGAATGGATTTCAGCTCCCCGAACGCCTTTGGTGGGAGGGGTTCATCGTGGATACGGTGAATTTTTGATGATTGATTATGCCTTTAGAAATTCTCTATACCTCAATTCCATGAGTCCGTCTGATCTGGTGTGGAAAGTTTCCGGGAGGTATGTGTTGAAAAATTTAGGACGCATGATTTTTTTTGCGCCGGATGATTATGACGTGTACGCCGAGATAAAGAAAAATTGGGTGGAGCTTAGTGTCATATCTTGGTCAAAGAGGGGGTTTTTGGAATATTTTCAGCCTTTCATCGAAAAAATGAAGGTTGATTTCCCTCCGGAGGTTATATTGGCAAGAGCTTTTGACGGTGATAGATTGGTGAATGTGGTGTCTAAATTTACTTGGCTCCCATATATAAATGGGAGGCGAGGGGCTAATGGTGTGCCTTATATGTCTGGTCTATCTACTTTAAGACATTTTTTTGCGCAGGCAATGAACTTGGCCTGCATTTGTTATCGACATGCTTTCGGAAAAATAAGATGGCTATCGTGAGAGATGCGTCATTCGGATTCTTGACACTCGCGACCCGCGCAGATTACTTGAAGGCCATAGGGTTGTCGTTGTCTCTGAAAGTTAGTAATCCAGGTGTGCCACGCGCGGTTGCTTGCTCTGAAAAATTGTTTCCCTTGCTTGAGCCTTATTTTGATTATCTTGTTCCGGAAATAAAGGGGTTAAGAGGTTTTGCGCACAAAGTTTATTTGGATGTTTATACGCCATTCAGCAAAACCATGTTTTTTGATTCTGACGTCTTGGTGTTTCAGCGCGTCGAGGAGCATATTAAGGCGTGGCCGGCGCAGCCATATAATGCATGTGGTAAATGGCTTGCCGACGGGGTCAGTGCGTTTGGCTTGGACAGGGCGAAAGTGGCCAAACGACTGGGGGTGCCGAAATTAGTGTGCATCGATGGAGCTGGACATGCTTATTTTAATAAACTGGAGAGCTTTCCTATTTTTGAGCGCGCAAGGTATATCACAGAGAAATATGATGAATTTGGAGGTGGTGCCAAGTATGCCGATGAAGATGTTATCAATATGGTGATGACAGAGTTTGGCCTTGAACCTTCGGCGTATGGAACATTTTTTTCTAGATACCTGTCTGCCAAACCGGGTTCCCTCAAAATGGATGCGAGCAGAGCGTCCTGCCATTTTATATCGATGGAGACGGGTGAAAAATTTGAGCCGTGTATGATGCATTTTGCTGCCGATGAAGCGCCATTTAGATATACCATTGAATTGTGGAGATTGTTTCGTGCAAATGACGTGAGCACTCGCGGCCTTTGGAGCCTTGGTTTCGGGGATATTTATCGAAGGCATGTTAAAGGTCATTTGTCGCGCATTAAGGCAGAATTTAAAAAATTTGCTCATTATAGATCGGTATAAATATCTAATTAAAAAGTGATGTAGGCTATTTAAGGGTGCGACAAGTAGCTTGACACGCACCGAGGAGGTCGCGGCATGTTCCTGAATTCAAAATTTTGTGGATGAAATGGGGGTGGAAACAAGTGGAGGTGCTACATGATGGGTTTATTGAAGAAATTTGTGCGTTTATTCGCGTGGCGCACGGGCAGAGCCCAGGGGTTATGCCGCCACATATGTCAGCCGGGGAGTTTGGAGTGGGGTGCCTTTTTGGCGCGTTGGGGCGGTTTCCAGTCAATTGGTGAGAAGACTTCAATCAATTTAGGGTGTGTGGTCACGGACCCTGCATACACCAAAGTGGGGAGCAATGTCATCCTGTCGGATTGCGTATTGTTGGGGCATGATGCTTCTATCAATGTGCTGAACAACCAGTTCGGGAAAAAACTGGACTCAGTTGGTGCCGTGATTATTCAAGACAACTGTTTCTGTAGGCCATGGTGCTATTGTCTTGCCACGGGTCACTGTAGGGCCGAATTCGATCGTTGCAGCAGGTGCGGTCGTTACCAAGGATGTACCCCCCGGCGTGGTAGTGGGCGGCAATCCGGCGCGCATCATTTGCACGACTCAGGAGTTGCTGCAGAGAGTTGAAGAGCGCAGTAATAGCTATCCGTGGATCGACTTGATAAGGCAGCGCGAGGGGGCGTTCGACCCCGCGTTGGAACCGGAATTGGTGCGCCGCCGAGTGGCATATTTCTTTGGCTCCAAGGCGCCAGATGTGCCGTTTATGTGAGAGGGAAAGAGCATGCAAGACAGATACGCAGGATCGCCATCGATTGGTCGTAGGCAGTGGTTGCTTCTTGGTGGGGCGGCTCTATGGAGTATTGCGCTTTGGCGGCGCAAGTCTGTAGCACCCTCAGCCGCAGATGGCTTTGTGGTGGTCAATGGGTGGGTGTTGCCTGCAACTTACTTTGCGACGGAACGCACATGATCCGTGATTTTCAACAAGGTAAAAACCTGTCCCACTACGATGTATGCGTGATAGGTGCCGGTCCGGCCGGTATCACCCTGGCCTTGCGCTTGGCTGCCAAAGGATGGCGCACTGCGTTACTGGAAGCAGGTGACCGCGAATACAGTGAGCGCTCGCAAGCCATTTATCAAGCAGCGCAATCTAGCGGCGCAGACATTTATCCTGGCTCCACGCGCTTGCGCTATTTGGGTGGAACGTCTAACCATTGGGCTGGGCGCTGCCGTCCTTTTGAGTGCGATGATTTCATGCGCCCGCCTAAAGGCGGTTTACCCGGATGGCCTATCGCTTTTGAAGAAATGCAACGCTATCTGCCGGAGGCAATGCAAATTTTGGATTTGCCTGCTGAGGGCTTTAAGGCCGTAAACCCGGATTTGCCGGGTGATTTGTTTTTGGCTGATCACTGGGCTTTGAGCGCGCCTACGCGCTTTGGAGTGAAATACGCCGCAGCATTGCAGGCCTCTAACAAATTGGACTTGCTGCTGAATTGCAATTGCGTGGATCTTTTGTGTCGGTCTAACGGGCAAGAGCTAGACGGAGTAAAGGTTGCGGATTACAACGGTCAAAATGCTGTAATTCAGGCGGAGCGTTATGTATTGGCAATGGGAGCTTTAGAAAATGCACGCTATTTGCTTCACAGCGATAGCATGCGTGCCGCAAAGGTGCCAGGATTGGAATGGGCTGGCCGAGCGTTCATGGAACATTGTAACGTAGGTTTGGGCACGTTTGTATATGCAGAAGGCGTTCCGGAGGCGGACCGGCAATATTTTGCGGGGGAGGTGTTGGCAAAACAAATGGGGGTAGGGAAGGGCAATGTATCCTTAGGGATTTTGCAAGAGCTAAAATCGTATGGCCGCACAGCGGCTGTAAAGACGTTCTTGAAGAAAATTGCTTGCGATATGAAAATCGCGGATAAAGTTCAGTTTATCGCTAATTTTAATTGTCCAGGTACCGGGCAAATTGGAACCCTGTTGGAACAATTTCCCGCGCGTGCCGGCAGTAGGGTGACGTTGCTTGATGAGCGCGATTCTTTTGGGGTGCGCAAAATCAAAGTTCACTGGGAATTGAGTCAGGAAGATCAATATTCTATACGAACCATCGCTAAAGAATTTGCCATGCATTTTGCTAGGGCTGGTTTGGGGTTTGTCCGGTTGAGTGATTTTATTCTAGATGAAAAAAAGCCTATCCCTGTGAATCCGCACGCCCACCATATGGGAACCACTCGCATGGCCGCTTCGCCAGACTGGGGTGTTGTGGATAAAAATTGCCGCGTTTTTGGAGTAAATAACTTGTACGTGACTGGCAGCAGCGTATTTGCTACCGGGGGCGGAGGTAATCCGACCATGCCGCTGTTGCAGTTGACCTTGCGCCTTGCAGATCATCTTCATTCGCTCGGCAGGGCAGGATGAGTTTGCGCAGCATGCTCGACATCCTCATCGTCAACTACAACACGGCCAGTTTGCTGGCCCCCATGTTTGACGCTTGCGAGCGGGCGGCGCAGGGTTTGCAGGTGCGTTATTGGGTGGTGGATAACGCCTCGCGTGACGATTCGGTGGCTGTGTTACGTGCGCAGTTTCCGTTTGTGGGCTTGGAGGTAAATGCTGAGAACGTGGGTTTTGGCCGGGCTAATAACCAATTGCTTAAAAATGTGCAGGGCGACTATGTGCTGCTGCTGAACACGGATGCCTTTGTGCAGCCGGAAACCTTGCAGCGCACTTTGGGCTATATGGAGGCCCACCCGCGTTGCGGGGTGCTGGGCGTGAAGCTGGTGGGCCGCGACGGTGCCTTGCAGCCGAGCTGTCGCTACTTTCCCACACCCTGGAATGTATTTTTGGCACGAACGGGTTTGAGCCGGTTCTCTCCCCAAACCCGCATGGTGGACGACACGAAATGGGACCATGCGAGCGTGCGCGAATGCGATTGGGTTCCCGGCTGTTATTACCTGGTGCGTCGGCAGGTGCTGGACCAACTGGGCTTGTTTGACCCGCGCTACTTTTTGTATTACGAAGAGGTGGACCACTGCAAGCGCGTGAAAGAAGCGGGCTGGCAGGTGGTGTATTACCCCGACACCACCGTGGTGCACATTGGGGGCGAAAGTGCAAAGTCTGAAGGCAAGTTGTCTGCAGTGGGACGGCAAATTTCCGCCTTGCAGATAGAAAGCGAACTACTTTATTTTCGCAAACATCATGGCCTGGGTGGTTTGTTAGGGCACTTGGCCTTGGTGACCTTGGGTGACGCTTACCTGTTGATCAAAGACTTGCTGAAGAGGAGTGGCTGGGCTGCGGCGGGCTATCGCTGGGCGCATTGGCAGCAAACCTGGCGCTTGTGTAGGCAAACCCGCTGGGCTACGCAGCCCACCAGATAATTATGTTTCACCACATTCGAGGCGATTTGGCCGCGCATGGCGGCGACTGGGGTGCCCAGGGGTTTTGGGTGCTTCTTGTGTATCGCTTTGGTCGATGGCGCTATAGCGTGCGCCCAGCTTTGTTGCGCAAGCTGTTTTCACTCTTTTACAAGGTGCTGTTCAAGCTGGTGCAAATCGTCACGGGTATTGAGCTGCCGTGTGAAGTCCGGTTGGGTAAAAATTTTGTGATCGACCATTTTGGAGGCATTGTGATCAGCGGCTATGCGAGCTTTGGTGACAATTGCCGCATACGCAATGGCGTGGTCGTGGGGCTGCGGCGGGTAAATGAGCCCTGCGCGCCCCAGATTGGCAACAACGTGGACATTGGGGCTGGGGCCAAATTGCTGGGCAATATACGCATAGGAGACAACGTGGCCATAGGTGCCAATGCCGTGGTGTTGTGCGACGTGCCCGACGACCACGTGGCCTATGGCGTCCCTGCAGTGATCAAGCCCAGGAGGGCGCAGGCATGCACTCAGACGTAAGCAGCACCGTGCCTGACTGGAGCCGGGAACACAAACGTCCCGGTGAGTGGAACCCAGGCAAAAGCCTGTTGGCAAGCATCCGCGCTTATCAAAAGCACCGTGACAGCGGACATCTGCTTGCCGTTCTGCTACGACGTTGGGCCGTACTGCGTCACAGATTTTGGAGCGCTGTAAGTGGGGCCGATATTCCGCTGAACTGCCAGATCGAGGGCGGTTTGCTGCTGCCGCATCCGAATGGAATAGTGATTCACCCCGCCGCAAGAATTGGCCCGAATTGCCTACTTTTTCAACAAGTGACTCTGGGCACGCGCGGCGGCACAGAAGCGCCTGTGCTGGAAGGTCATGTAGATGTAGGGGCGGGTGCAAAATTGCTGGGCGGCATTCGCGTGGGCGCGCATGCGCAAATTGGGGCTAATGCGGTGGTGTTGGTTGACGTGCCAGAGCATGCTTTGGCAGTCGGTGTGCCAGCGGTGGTGCGAGAGTTGCCCCATGGTTGACGCCTGTCCGGGTCATATTGGTTTGGTCGCCATAGGCCGCAACGAAGGCGAGCGTTTGCGCGCGTGTTTGGCGTCGGTGGTGCATCGTGTGGCGCATGTGGTTTACGTGGATTCGGGTTCCACTGACGGGTCGGTGGCCATGGCGCAGGCCATGGGCGTGCATGTTGTCAACTTGGACATGACGGTGCCCTTTACTGCCGCACGTGCCCGTAACGAGGGCTGGCGCGCGCTGTTGCAATTGGCCCCAGGGCTAAAGTTCGTTCAGTTTGTCGATGGGGACTGCGTGGTGGCCGATGGCTGGCTCGACCAAGCGCTGTTTTTTTTGAGTCAAAACCCGGCCTATGCCGTAGCGTGCGGGCGCCGGCGCGAGAGGTTTCCAGACCATTCTGTTTATAACCGCTTGTGCGATCTGGAGTGGAACACTCCCGTGGGTGATGCCATGGCCTGCGGTGGTGATGCGCTGGTGCGCGTGTGCGCTTTGCAACAAGTGGGCGGTTACCGTGATGACTTGATAGCTGGCGAGGAACCAGAGTTGTGCGTGCGTCTGCGGCAAGCCGGCTGGCGCATACGCCGGCTGGACGCCGATATGACGCTGCACGACGCGGCCATGACGCGCTTTGGACAGTGGTGGAGGCGTAGCAAGCGCGCGGGGTATGCGTTTGCACAAGGTGCCTGGCTGCATGGCGCTGCACCGGAGCGGCATTGGGTCAAGGAGACTCGGAGTCTTCTGGCTTGGGGGGCGCTGTTGCCTGCACTTGTGCTGATACTTGCTTGCTCCGTCCATCCGGCATGGCTGTTGCTGGGCTGTGCATATCCGCTACAGGTTTGGCGTTTACGGCGCCTTCCAGGGGGATTGCAGCGAGCAGTGTTTTTGGTGCTAGGCAAATTTCCAGAGGCTATGGGGGCTCTCCAGTTTGCCTGGGGCCGGTTGTGGCGTATCCGTAGCAGATTGATCGAATACAAGTGAGGTGTGGTGTGTGGCTGGAACATTTTGATGCCATCTTTGTGATCAACCTGCCAGCGCGGGCTGACCGGCGACGTGAGATAGATCAGCAATTGCGGCGGCTGGGTTTGTCGCTCCAGCACGAAAAGGTGGTGCTGTTCCCTGCGGTGCGCCCGGAATCGCCTGGCGGATTTCCATCTATCGGCGCTCGTGGTTGCTTTATGAGCCATTTGGGCGTGCTGCAGATGGCGCAAGCCAAGGGCATGGGCAATATCTTAATACTGGAAGATGACTGCGATTTCAGTAAAAACGTGGCTGCAATGCTGCTCCAACTGGATGACGGATTACAGAAGTTGGACTGGGCAATTGTTTACGGTGGAGCATTGAACAATTTTGCGTCGCAGCCTGGCGCATCCGGCTTGCAAACCGTTTTGCCGAATACCGGTTTGATGGGCTCGCATTGCATCGCTTTGCGTGGCTCTGTGGTGCCAATGGTGGCGGCATATTTTGAGGCGATGCTTCAGCGCCCTCCAGGATCGCCCGAAGGTGGGCCCATGCATGTGGATGGTGCATATTCGTGGTTTCGAAAAGATCACCCCGAACTGACCACGCTGATTGCGGTGCCGGAGTTGGCATTTCAGCGTAGCTCGGCTACGGATGTGCATGCAAGGAGATGGTATGACCGCTGGTCCTTTGTGGGTTTAATCGTTGCAATGGTGCGTAGATGTCGTAATGTATTGCGCTGAAAATATGAGGTTAATATGAAGCCGGAGCAGTTATTGTTTTCATTGCGTCATGAGCAAGTGGTTTTTGTGCCAAACCCAGGTAACGCTGGTGACGGCCTAATCGCGGCCGCTGAATATTTTTTGTTCCGTGATCTGGGTTTGAGTTTTAGGGTGGCTGACGCCAATGCCCCGGCAGATGTATTGGAAGGAGAAACTGTTATTTACGGTGGCGGAGGTAACTTGGTTGGGCTTTATGGTAATGCCAGGCGATATCTGGAGTCATGTCATGGGCGCGTCAAGAGGGTTGTCATTTTGCCGCATACCATACGCGAGAATGAAGATTTACTGGCAGCCTTTGGCAAAAATGTGACGATATTTTGTAGAGACTACGAGTCCTTTGATCACGTTCGCCGAGTAAATTCGGCTTTGAATTGTTATTTGTCAGACGATATGGCGCTTATTTTGCCCATAGCGGACGTGTTAGGAAGAAGCAAAAAATTGGGGTATCGATGGTTAGATCTTTTGACGCTGCGCTTTTTGAAGCGAGTGATTCGTGTTTTGCAACATGTTTCCAGGTCTAAGGGGGGGGGCAAGGTTCTGAACGCCTTTAGAGGTGATATTGAAGGGTGTGGTAGGGATAAGGAGGTTTTCAATGTCGATGTTTCGCAAGTGTTCTCGGGTGATAATATGTCCGAGTCAGTGTGTAGGGAGACGGCCTATTCGGTATTGAAGTTCATTAATTGCTTCGACAAAATTCGTACCGATCGGCTGCATGTTTGTATAAGTGCGGCACTTTTAGGGAAGCAGGTGGAATTCTACGATAACTCCTATGGGAAAAATTCAAGTGTTTATTTTCATTCACTTCACGCCCGATTTCCAAATGTTAAGGAAACCCTGCAAAACCCCGTCAAAAGTTAGGTAGGTGTAAGCAAAAGATGGCATCCTCTGAGCCCATGAAACAAGCCAGCCTCGAGCTGAATCTCACGGTGCGCAAGACGCGCAAGCAAGTGTTCCTCGAACAGATGGACAAGGTAGTGCCCTGGGATGAGCTGGAGCAGCTGATTGCGCCCTACTACAGCGAAGGCATCAAAGGACGCCCACCCTTTGCGCTGCAGACCATGCTGCGCATCCACTTCATGCAGCAATGGTTCAATCTGGGCGACCAAGCGATGGAAGAGGCATTCTTCGACACACCGCTGTACCGCGAGTTCGCCCAACTGCCGGCCTTTGGGCGCCTACCCGACGAAAGCACCATCCTTCGCTTTCGCCACCGGCTGGAGAAACACAAGCTGGCCGAGCAGATCCTGGCCACAGTCAACGAACTGCTCGAGCAGCGCGGTCTGCTGCTGCGGGCCGGCACCGCCGTAGATGCCACGCTCATTGCCGCACCGAGCTCGACCAAGAACAAAGACAAAGCGCGGGACCCCGAGATGCACTCGAGCCAAAAAGGCAATGAATGGCACTTCGGCATGAAAGCCCACATCGGCGCAGACGCCGACAGCGGGCTGGTGCACACCGTGCGCTGCACCGCGGGCAACGTGGCCGACGTCACCGAGGCCAACAGCCTGCTGCACGGGCAGGAAGCGGACGTGTTTGCAGATGCGGGCTACCAGGGCGCCGACAAGCGCCCCGATGCCAAGCCCTGCCACCAATGGCACGTGGCCATGCGCCCGGGCAAGCGCAAGAAGCTGGACAAAGACAACAACCCGGTGGATGCGCTGATCGACAAGGTCGAGCGGATCAAGGCCAGCATTCGGGCCAAGGTAGAGCATCCGTTTCGCGTGATCAAGCGCCAGTTCGGCTTCACGAAGGTGCGCTACCGGGGACTGAAGAAGAACACTTTGCAGATCAAGACGCTGTTTGCGCTGTCCAACCTGTGGATGGTGCGCCACAAGTTGCTGGGTGCGCAGGCATGAGTGCGCCTGAAAGCCTGCAAAGGCTGCGCGTAAACGGCAAAGGGGCCGTAAAACACGCGAAAACGGCACTGACGTGGGCAAAAAATCAGCGTCCATCGGGCTCAACCTACCGGGATTCCACGGCATGAAAAACCAGACCTGCGTAGCACGCTTGAAAAGGCGTTTTTCAGGGTGTCCTTAAGTTGATGATGGATTCTTGATTTGATGGAAATGAGTTAAAAAGTGAATACGGGTTTAATTGGCCACTGGTCCCCTGGAATTGGTGATCCCACTTTGGCCGGATGGATCACGGTAGTGACTTACGTTGTGGCGGCCGCAATGGTTTATAGGGTGATTGCCCGTGAGGCCATGTTGGAGCCATGGCTGGAGGTTACTGAAAAGCGCTTGTGGTGGTGTTTGCTGCTGGGGGTGGTTGCACTGGGGGTGAACAAACAGTTCGACTTGCAAACTGCCTTCACCGAATTGGGCAGGATGCTGGCGCATGCCCAAGGCTGGTATGAGGACCGTCGCCGCGTGCAGGTGGCCTTTATCGCTGCGTGGAGCGTGTTGGGGTTGACGCTGTGTGCGGTTTTGGTGTGGGTGTCTTTCGGCATGCCAAAGTCCACCATCATGGCTTTATGGGGGGCGGTGTTCTTGGTGGCGTTTGTGGGAATCAGGGCTGCGTCGTTTCATCACGTGGATGCTTTTATCAATTTGAGCTGGTTTGACGTCAAGGTGAATGTCATTATTGAAAATGGAGCTTTGGCTCTTTTGGCGGTGGGGGCGTGGTTGCGAACTATGAAAGCTGCATGAAACTCGCGTATCTGGCTGGTACCAGACAACCGGGAACCTCTAAAAACCTCCGCTGCTCCCTGGCCTGCCCTGGAAAAAGTCAGACAATGTAAGTGGTCGATGCACTGCTGCGCCGCACAGACACTCGCAAAGGCGACCGCCCGCCCTATCCCACCAGCGTCATGGTGCGCACATTCTGGTCTTGAAATACCTGAACAACCTCAGCGACGAGCAAGTGGAGTACCCAACTGCTCGATCGCATGAGCTACCAGCGCTCTTGCCTATTGGCCGACAGCGTCACCATCCCCGATCGCAACACCATCTGGCACTACCAGCAGTGCCTGGGCGTCGAAGGCGTGACAGCGCTGTTCCAGGCAGTGGACGGGCTGCTACTGCGGCAAGGGTTCATGGTGCGCAGCGGACAAATCATCGACGCAACCCTGGTGCCCGCGCCCATTCAGTACTTCACCAAGTAGCAGAAAGAGCAACTTGCACAGGGCATGATCCCCGAAGACTGGAGCGAGGCCAAGCGTCGGCAAAAGGACCTGCACGCCGCCCATACCAAGAAACACGGCAAACGCCACCACGGCTACAAGCTCAGCATCAGCGTGGACGTGCGGCACAAATTCATCCGCAAAATTGTCACCGGCACTGCCAGCGAGCATGACAGCACGCACTTCGATGCGGTGCTCGATGAGCGCAACACCAGCCGTGATGTCTATGCCGACAAGGGCTACCCCAGCGCGCAGCCCTGATCAAGGACGCGGGCAAGAAAGTGTTCCTGATTCTGGACAACTTGCGGGTTCATCACCTAATGAACAATCTGGGTTAAAACTTTATGGGGTCGGAGCAATAGCGCGTGGCACTCTGCCCATCAGGTAGAACTCAGGGTTGGGCTGCAGGCCGGTAAAGTTGGCCATGCGGTTCGACAAACCGAAAAAGGCCGTGATGGCGGCAATGTCCCAGATGTCCTCGTCGTCAAAGCCATGCGTGTGCAGGGCGGCAAAATCGGCTTCTTCGATCTCCTGTGCACGCTGGCAGACTTTCATCGCAAAGTCCAGCATGGCGCGCTGGCGCGGCGTGATGCCGGCTTTGCGGTAATTCACGGCGAGTTGATCCGCGAGCATCGGCTTTTTCTCATAGATGCGCAAAATCGCTCCATGCGCGACCACGCAGTAAAGGCATTGATTGGCAGCGCTCGTTGCGGTGACGATCATTTCGCGCTCGCCTTTGCTCAGGCTGCCGCCCTCCTTGAGCATCAATGCATCGTGGAAGGCAAAAAAGGCGCGCCACTCGGCCGGCCGGCGCGCAAATGCCAGAAACACGTGGGGGATGAAGCCGGTTTTTTCCTGCACTTCGAGGATGCGACTGCGGATGTCCTGCGGCAGGGTGTCGAGGTCGGGGAAGGGGTAGCGTGGGTTCATGGCACTGTCTCCAGCATGCAGTTGTTTCAGCCGATGATACGTAAACTGGGCAGTTCACCGCCGTTTTCTGCAGAGGCTGGCTTGCGCAGCGCCCGCATCAAGTCCCCGCAAGCAGTTTGTGCACCAGGTCGACGGCCGTGGACGCGCCGTATTTGCGCATGAGGCGGGCGCGGTAAATTTCTACCGTGCGGTGGCTGATGCCGAGTGCCTTGCCGATCTCTTTGGACGTGAGCCCTTCGAGCAGGCGGGCCGCGACTTCGCGCTCGCGGCCCGTGAGCTGGGCGTGCACGGGGCGCTGCGCACTCAGGTCTTCGAAGCTCCAGATGCCAGATTCATGCGGCGCGGCGCGGTTGAGCGCGCGGCCGGCCACATGACACCAGAACAATTCGCCGCTGGCACGCTTCATGATGCGATCGTCGGCGTAATGGCCCTTGGCGTTCAAAATCGGCGCCATGCGCGCCCCTTGGCGTTCGTATTCGTCGGCGCTGGGGTAGAGCACCTGAAAGGACTGGCCGATCAAGACCTCGCGCGAGGCGCCAAACATCTCGCACACCAGGCGATTGCAGTCCACCATGGTACGGTTGCGCGAAAGCACCAGGCCCACGGGCGCCATCTCGAAGGCCAATCGATAATCGGGGCTTTGGTCGCGCATGGGATTTTTCTCTACGGAATACTACTTATAAAAATACGTAGTATCTTCGAATTCCCTTATGTAAGGAGGTAATGGTGAACAAAGTGTTTCCTTCCGCTGCCGATGCCTTGCGCGGCGTGGTGGCCGATGGCCAGACGCTCGCCGTGGGCGGCTTTGGCTTGTGCGGCATTCCCGAGGCCTTGATCGACGCGCTGCGCGACTCGGGCGTGAAGAATCTCACGGTGATTTCGAACAACGCCGGTGTCGATGGCTTCGGCCTGGGCAAGCTGCTCGAGACGCGCCAGATCAAGAAAATGATCTCGTCCTACGTGGGCGAAAACAAGGAATTCGAGCGCCAGTACCTTGCGGGCGAGCTCGAACTCGAATTCACGCCGCAGGGCACGCTGGCAGAAAAGCTGCGTGCCGGCGGCGCAGGCATCCCGGCGTTTTTCACCAAGACCGGCGTGGGCACGCTCGTGGCCGAAGGCAAGGAGCAGCGCGAGTTCGACGGCGAAACTTACGTCATGGAGCGTGCGCTCGTGCCCGACGTGGCGTTGGTCAAGGCCGACATTGCCGATCGCGCGGGCAATCTGCGCTTTCACCTGACGGCGCGCAACTTCAACCCGGCCGCCGCCATGGCCGGAAAAATCTGCATCGTCGAAGTCGAGCGCGTAGTGGCAGCGGGTGAGCTGGCCCCCGACGACATCCACTTGCCGGGCATTTACGTGCACCGCATCGTGCACAACCCCACGCCCGAAAAACGCATCGAAAAACTCACCACGCGTAACCGCAAGTAAAGGAGATCGTCATGCCCTGGAACCATGACCAAATGGCTGCGCGCGCCGCGCAGGAATTGCAAGACGGCTTTTATGTCAACCTTGGCATTGGCATCCCCACGCTCGTCGCGAACCATGTACCAAGCAACATCGAGGTGTGGCTGCAAAGCGAAAACGGTATGCTTGGCATAGGGCCCTTTCCGTATGAAGACGAGGTCGATCCGGACCTGATCAACGCGGGCAAGCAGACCGTGACGACGATCAAGGGCTCGTCGATCTTCAGCAGCGACCAGTCTTTCGCGATGATCCGCGGCGGCAAGATCAACCTGTCCATCCTGGGCGCGATGCAGGTCAGCGAAAAGGGCGACTTGGCCAACTGGATGATCCCCGGCAAGATGGTCAAGGGCATGGGCGGCGCCATGGACCTGGTGGCCGGCGTGCCGCGCGTGATCGTGCTCATGGAGCACGTGGCGCGCCGCAAGGATGGCGGCGAGGACCTGAAAATTCTGCCGCAGTGCACGCTGCCGCTCACGGGCGTGGGCGTGGTCGATCGCATCATCACCGATCTGGCGGTGCTCGACGTCACGCCGCAGGGGCTCAAGCTCGTCGAACTCGCACCGGGTGTGACCATGGACACGCTGCGCGCCAAGACGGGTGTGCCCGTGCTTGCCTGAGCGATTGGCGCATTTCGCGCGCAGGGGGCAGGGTGGGCTCAGGCGGCTGAATAGGAAGCCATGGCCTCGCCGAGCCGCACACCCTGACCGGCTTGCCAGCGCGCCTCGAACCTCAGCTGCTGCCCGGCTTTGCGTGGCAGCAGCAGCACCACGGTCGAGCCGAGTTGAAAGCGCCCCATCTCCTGCCCTTGCTCCAGACGAACCTCACCCGCAGCGTAGTCCCAGCGGCGCACCACGTCGGGGCGCGGCGGATTCACCTGTCCGTGCCACGCCGTGGCCATGCTGCCGACGATGGTCGCGCCCACGAGCACGAGCACGAAGGGGCCGTGGCGGGAATCGAACACACAGACCACGCGCTCGTTGCGTGCAAAAAGCCCAGGAATGCTGCGTGCGGTGGCTGGGTTGACCGAAAAAAGCTCGCCTGGCACATGCACCATGCGCTGGAGCTCGCCGGCGCAGGGCATGTGGATGCGGTGGTAGTCGCGCGGACTCAGGTACAGCGTGGCGAAGTGGCCCTGCGCGAACCGCGCCGCGAGCGCGGCATCGCCGCCGAGCAAGGCCGTGGCGCTGTAGGAATGGCCTTTGGCCTGGAAAATTTGCCCCGCCTCGATCGCGCCGCACTGGCTGATCGCGCCATCGACCGGGCAGACCCAGTCGGCTGCGGCCAAAGGACGCGCGTCGCTGCGCAAGGCGCGCGTGAAAAAATCATTGAAGCTGGCGTAGCTTGCAATGTCGGAGCGGGCCGCCTCGGCCATGTCCACGCCGTAGTGTGCGATGAATCGGCGGATCGCAAGCCGCGTCACGAGCCCCAGCCGAGCGCGCGCAAAACGGCCGGCCAGCACCGTGAGCGCCCGTTTGGGCAAAAGATATTGCAGGGCGACGAATAGGCGGTCGTGCAAGAAAGTGGCCTCTCGAAAAGTCAAGCATTGTAGGCATGCAGCGAAATGCCACAGCGCGCTACAATGCTTGGCTTTGCACGGCAGCGTGCGGCGCTATTTTCCCCCCAATAGTCTGAGCCCAAGGCTCTGGGGCACCCGCCGCCAGTGCAACGAGGGCCGCAATGCGATGCCCTTTTGGGTGCAAAGACCTTTCGGGTCTTGCAACGGCTCGTCTTTGACTGCATCTATCGGCGCTGTAGTCTCGACGGACATGTTCCTACGCTGCGCTGGCGCAATCAACGCAAACTATTTGTCGAAAACCAAAAAACATGGCCAAAGAAGAATTGATCGAAATGCAGGGCGTCGTGACCGAAGTGCTGCCGGATTCGCGCTTTCGGGTGACGCTTGACAACGGTCACCAGCTGATTGCCTATACCGGGGGCAAGATGCGCAAGCACCATATCCGCATTCTGGCGGGAGACCGGGTTTCGCTCGAAATGTCGCCTTACGACTTGACCAAGGGCCGCATCACCTTCCGCCATCTGCCGGGACGTGGGCCGGCACCTGCGGGAGCGTCGAGATCGGGCCGTTGAACAAAAGACCGCGCTTGCCGACGCGGAAGGCTCATTTTGCGCGGTAAAATCGGAGCTCGTCGGAGCGTAGCGCAGCCTGGTAGCGCATCTGCTTTGGGAGCAGAGGGTCGCGAGTTCGAATCCCGCCGCTCCGACCAAATTTTGATTTTCCATGGGGCTTGCGGCATTTGCTGCAAGCCTTTTTCCATGGACAAAAGACAAGGGCGCATGAAAAAGCCTGCAATGGCAATTCATTGCAGGCTGATTCAAAATTTTTACGAAGAATCTATGTGCTTTACATGGACTCTGGTGTGGTGCCCAGGAGAGGACTCGAACCTCCACGATGTTACTCGCTAGTACCTGAAACTAGTGCGTCTACCAATTCCGCCACCTGGGCATTTCAGGAAAGGTCAAAATTGTACACCAAAAAAAACGCTTCAGTCACGACCTCGAACGCGGGCGCCATACAAAGTCGCTTGGCCGATGAGATCGTGGGTACGGTGCAGGGGCACCGCGATGGCCATGGCTTTGTCATCCGCGACGATGGTGAGCCCGACATCTATCTGCCGCCGAATGAAATGCGTGCCGTGCTGCACAAGGACAGGGTGCGCGTGCGCATTGCGCGCCACGACCGGCGGGGCCGCCCCGAGGGGCATGTGCTCGAGATCATCGAGCGCCCGCCGCAGCCCATCATCGGGCGCCTGCTGCAGGAAAGCGGCGTGTGGCTCGTTGCGCCCGAGGACAAGCGCTACGGGCAGGACATTCTGATTCCCAAGGGTGCGACCGGCAGCGCAAAGGTGGGGCAGGTGGTGGTGGTGCAGCTGACCGAGCCGCCGGCCCTGTTCGGCCAACCCGTGGGGCGCGTGACCGAGGTGCTCGGCGAGGTCGATGACCCGGGCATGGAGATCGAAATCGCCGTGCGCAAATACGGCGTGCCGCATGTGTTTTCGCCCGAATGCCTGGCCGAAGCCAAGGCCTTGCCCGACAAGGTGCGCGCGCAGGACAAGCGCGCGCGCATAGACCTGACCGACGTGCCGCTGGTCACCATAGACGGCGAAGATGCGCGCGACTTCGATGACGCCGTCTATGCCGAGCCTGCGCGCGTGGGGCGCGGCAAGGGCTGGCGCCTGCTCGTGGCCATCGCCGACGTGAGCCACTACGTCACAACCGGCAGCGCCATAGACACCGACGCCTACGAGCGTGCCACGAGCGTGTATTTCCCGCGCCGCGTGATCCCCATGCTGCCCGAAAAGCTCAGCAACGGACTGTGCTCGCTGAACCCGCAGGTGGAGCGCCTGTGCATGGTCTGCGACATGCTCATCACCCCCAAGGGCGAGGTGCACGCCTACCAGTTTTACCCTGCGGTGATGCGCAGCCATGCGCGCTTCACCTACACCGAGGTGGCGGCGATCTTGGCCAACACGCGCGGGCCCGAGGCCGCGAAATACGCCGAGCGCGTGCAGGACTTGCTGCACCTGCACGACGTCTATCGTGCGCTGCTGCAAGCGCGCCAGGCGCGCGGCGCGGTGGACTTCGAAACCACCGAGACGCAGATCATTTGCGACGAAAACGGCCGCATCGAAAAAATCGTTCCGCGCACGCGCAACGAGGCGCACCGCCTGATCGAAGAGGCCATGCTCGCGGCCAACGAGTGCAGCGCCGACTTCATCGCCCAGGGCAGCCACGCCAGCCTGTACCGCGTGCACGAAGGCCCCACGCCCGAAAAGCTCGAGGTCTTGCGCAATTACCTCAAGGCCATGGCCGTGGGCATGTCGATCAGCGAGAACCCGCGCCCCGCAGAATTCCAGGCCATCGCCGAGGCCACCAAGGGCCGGCCCGATGCGCAGCAGATCCACACCATGCTGCTGCGCTCCATGCAGCAAGCGATCTACACGCCCTACAACAGCGGCCACTTCGGCCTGGCGTTCGAGGCCTACACGCATTTCACGAGCCCCATACGGCGCTACCCCGACTTGCTGGTGCACCGCGTCATCAAGGCCATCCTGGCGGGCAAAAAATACCGTCTGCCTGTGTTGCCCACGCCGGGCGAAGCCCAGTTCAAGCTGGCCAAGCGCCTGGCGGGGCGGGCGGCATCGGGCGCGCAGGCCGAAGCGCCGGTGCGCGTGGACCCGGAGCTGCTCGCCTGGGAGGCCGCGGGCCTGCACTGCAGCGCCAACGAGCGCCGCGCCGACGAAGCCAGCCGCGACGTGGAGGCCTGGCTCAAGTGCAAATACATGCGCGAGCACCTGGGTGAAGAGTTCAGCGGCATGGTCAGCGCCGTCACCGGCTTTGGCATCTTCGTCACGCTCGACGCCTTGTACGTCGAAGGGCTGGTGCACATCACCGAGCTTGGCGGCGAGTATTTTCGCTTCGACGAAGCGCGCCAGGAACTGCGCGGCGAGCGCACGGGCATTCGCTACGGCATAGGCACGCGCTTGCGTGTGCAGGTCAGCCGCGTCGATTTGGACGGACGCCGCATCGACTTTCGGCTCGTGCGGGAGGGCGAGGATCGCCCGGTGCGCAGCGCCAAGGACAAAAGCGAGAAGAGCGCTGACAAAGCCGCGGCGCTCCAGACGCCCGATGCCGTGCTCGATGCTGCGGTCGATGCGGCATCCGCATCAGGCCGGCGCACACCGCGCAAGCGCGAGAAAAAGCCCGCAGCAACCGGGCTCGAACGGCCCGCAGCGCGCACCAGCCGCAAGCCGACGAAGAATACCGGCAAGGACGCGGTGGGAAAACGCACCCCGCGGCGTTGACGTGACGCCCAGAGCGCCCGGAGCGGCTCAAACACCCAAACTGCGCGCCAAAGCCCCCGCCGTGAGTGTGCGCCCCGCGGGCCACTGGTCGGCGACCAGGCCGTGCTGGTACACGGCGGCGCACGCCGCTTGCAAAGCCGCGTGTCCTGCGGCAAGGCGCGCACCGATGAGGCCCGCGAGCACGTCGCCCGTGCCGGCGGTGGCCAGGCGTGCATTGCCGGTGGGGTTGATGCTGGGCGCTGCGCCGGGCGCGGCGACGACGGTGCCCGAACCTTTGAGCACGGCCACGCACTGAAAGCGCTCGGCCAACTCGCGCGCGGCGCGCAGGCGGTCGGCCTGGACTTGCGCGGCGCTGGTACCGAGCAGGCGCGCGGCTTCGAGCGGATGGGGCGTGAGCACGGTGGGCTGGCCACGGCCTGCGCGTGCGGCCAGCACTGCCTGCAGCGGCGGCGCTGCGGCAATGGTGTTGAGCGCGTCGGCGTCGAGCACGAGCCGCGCGGCGCGTTCGAGCACCGCGGGCAGCACGGCGCGCACGGCCTCGCCGCCGCCGCAGCCGCACACCACGCTGAGCTGATCGAGCGCGAGCGCTTCGAAGCGGCGCAGCATGAGCTCGGGCTGCTGCACGTCGACGGCCAGGCCCGCGTCGTCGAGCAGCGCGAGCAGCACGCGCCCGGCGCCGCCGTGCAGCGCGGCAGAGGCGGCCAGCAGCGCGGCGCCCGTCATGCCCATGCCGCGCCGCGCGAGCCCTTCGCCGCCGACCACGGCCATGTCGCCAAAGCTGCCCTTGTGGCTCGCGTGCGCACGCGGCGCGGGCGCGGGCGGGCCGCCGAGCCAGGCGCTCGCAGGCACGTTGGCGTCAGGCGCTACGCCTAGGAGCCTGTCGGACTTTGGAATCGTCGGCTGCGAATGCGCCGCAGCGGCCCATTTTTTACCGTTTTCTTGCCCCATAGCACCACTATGGGGCTGCGAATCCGGCAAAAACTGATCTCGCTGGGGCGCATTCTCGCTTTCGACGCCCAAAGTCCGACAGGCTCCCAGGTCGTCGAACCACAGCGTGCCGCAGGCGTCGCGGCCTTCGCAGGTGAACAGGCCGGGTTTGAGCGTGAGCAGGCTCAGCGTGTGGCGCTGGTTTTCAGCATAAAAATGGCCTTTAGCGCCCTTACAGCAAGCGTTTGTAGCTTCTGAAAAAATAGCATCCGGGCGCAGCCAGCGGCCCGTGTCGGCGTTCAGGCCCGTGGGTAGATCGACGGCCAGGCAGGGCGCGGGGCTCGCGGCCATGCGCGCGAGCCATGCGGCCATGCGTCCTTCGGGTGCGCGCGCCACGCCGATGCCGAGCAAGGCATCTATGCACAAGTCTTGCGCTTGCAACGCGGGCGGCTCGTCGGCAAAGCATACGCCGGCGGCGCGTGCGCGCCCGAGCGAGGCGCGCGCATCGGCGGGGGCATGGGCCTCGTCGCCTAGCCAGGTGACCACGGGCGTGAGCCCCCATTGGCGCAGGTGCATCGCGGCTTCGAGCCCGTCGCCGCCGTTGTTGCCAGGGCCGCAGGCGACCCACACGGTGCGCGCGTGCGGCGCCAGCGCCAGCGCGAGCCGCGCCACGGCCAACCCTGCGCGCTGCATCAAGGTGTGCGGTGGCAGCGCGGCGGCGGCGGCTTGTTCGATGCGGCGTGTGGCGGCGGTGTCGTGCAGCGGGTAGGGGGTGGTGGGTGTGATGCGTAGCATGGCGGAGCAGAAAAGCCAGGGAGATCGGCAGTTGGGATTGTGCGCTGCCTTGTGCCGCCACGCGCACCGTGGAGGCGCTCGCAAGCCCCTTGCAGACCACCAGCGGGCGCAACAGCATGCGCGCAAGCAGATGAACCGAACAGCGGCGCATGCGGGTTTGGGAGTTTGTCGCACGCGATCGGGCGGGCGTGGCGACAATCAGCCCTTATGCGTCTTTTCCCTGCCCATGCCACAGGGGCGGCCAGCACCGCTGCTGCGGCCGTCGCCGCTTCGAGCCCTGAAAAAACCTCCGCCGCCAAGCCGACCGGGGCGTTGCCGCACCAACCCGAGGAGCCCGAGCGCGTGAGCAGTCTGGCGATGCTCGTCGTCATCAGCGGCATCGCCGCGGCCGTGCTCGACACCAGCATCGTCAATCTGGCGCTGCCCGGTATTGCGCAGCAGTTGCAGGCCGACGCGGCGCAAGCGATCTGGGTGGTCAACGCCTATCAAATGGCCACGCTGGTGATGCTGCTGCCGCTCGCGGCGCTGGGTGAGCGCCTGGGCTATAGACGCGTGTACCTGGGCGGGGTGGTCTTGTTCACGCTGGCCTCGCTGGGCGCGATGCTTGCGCATTCGCTCTGGGCGCTGATCCTGGCGCGGGCCCTTCAGGGCCTGGGGGCCGCCGGCATCATGAGCGTGAATTCGGCGCTGGTGCGGCTCATTTACCCGCGCACGCTGCTGGGGCGGGGCATGGCCATCAATTCGATGGTGGTGGCAGTGTCGTCCGTGGCCGGGCCGGCGGTGGCGGCGGCGATCTTGTCGGTGGCCTCGTGGCCCTGGCTGTTTGCGCTCAACCTGCCGCTCGGGGCATTCGTGCTGTGGTTGGGGCGGCGCGCCTTGCCGTTCAATCCGCACCCGCCCGCGACGGGCCGCCAGTTCGGCGCCTTGGACGTGTTGCTCAACGTGCTGATGTTCAGCCTGGTGTTCCTCGGCGTCGATCAGATCGGGGTGCGCAAAGAGCAGGCGGCGGGTGCTGACACGGCGCTGGGCTGGGTGCTGCTCGCGGCGGGCGTGCTGGTGGGCTGGGTGTACCTGCGGCGCCAGCGCCAGCTTGCGGCGCCGCTGTTTCCGATCGACTTGCTGCGCATCCGGGTGTTTGCGCTTTCCATAGCCTCGTCCGTAGGGGCGTTCTGCGCGCAGACGCTGGCTTATGTGGCGCTGCCTTTTTTGCTGCTCGACACCTTCGGGCGCACGCATTTGCAGGCGGGTCTGCTGATCTCGGCCTGGCCCTTGGCCATCGTGGCGGTGGCGCCGCTGGCCGGGCGGCTGATCGGGCGCTACCCGGGCGGATTGCTCGGGGGCATAGGCATGGCGGTGTTTGCCGGCGGGCTGCTGCTGCTTGCGCTGCTGCCGGCGCAGCCGACGAATCTGGACATGGTCTGGCGCCTGGCGCTGTGCGGCGCGGGCTTTGCGCTGTTCCAGTCGCCCAACAACCACACCATCGTGACCTCGGCGCCCTTGCACCGCAGCGGCGCGGCCAGCGGCATGCTGGGCACGGCGCGGCTCACGGGGCAGACGCTGGGCGCGGTGGTGCTCGCGGGCTTGTTTTCGCTGTGGCCCGCGCAGCTCGCGCGGGCGCCCATCGTGGCGCTGTGGGTGGCTGCGGGCTTTGCGGCACTCGCAGGCGTGACGAGCACGCTGCGCGTGCGCGCCGCATGAGCAAAGAGTCCTGCTAAAAAACGGCTTTTGCGTAGAATATACAAGCGCTTTCAGATATGCTTTTGAGAGCATTTTGAGAGCATTTTGAGAGCGCTTGATGGTGCCGCTCGTATGGCACACTCGCGCGTTTACCCGTGTCCGTTTTCATTACAGAGCCATGGAATCCATCGTCCGGCAGCTTGCCGAAGAAATCCGTATTTCAGAGGCGCAGGTGCGCGCTGCCGTCGGTTTGCTCGACGGCGGGGCCACGGTGCCCTTCGTCGCGCGCTACCGCAAAGAGGCCACGGGCGGGCTCGACGACGTGCAGCTGCGCGAACTAGAGGCGCGCTTAGGCTTATCTGCGCGAGCTGGCCGAGCGGCGCGCCGCCGTGCTCAAGAGCATAGACGCGCAGGGCAAGCTCACCGACGCGCTGCGCGCCGCGATCGCCGCCGCGCCGACCAAGCAGGAGCTCGAAGACCTGTACCTGCCATTCAAGCAAAAGCGCCGCACCAAGGGGCAGATCGCGCGCGAATGCGGGCTTGAGCCGCTCGCAGACCTGCTCTGGGCCGACCCCGCGCGCGACCCGTCCGTGGCCGCGCAGGCCTTTTTGCGCGCGCCCGAAGTGCTCGAAGATGGCAAGCCGGGGCCGGACTTTTCCACCGTGGCGGCGGTGCTCGACGGCGTGCGCGACATCCTGAGCGAACGCTGGGCCGAAGACGCGGCGCTCGTGCAGACCTTGCGCGCCTGGCTCTGGGACGAAGGCATGCTCGCGAGCCGCAAGATCGAGGGCAAGAACGAAAACGACCCCGAGGTCGCCAAGTTCCGCGACTATTTCGACTATGCAGAGCCGATCCGCCGCGTGCCCTCGCACCGCGCGCTGGCCGTGTTCCGCGGGCGCGGGCTCGAGGTGCTGGACGTGAAGCTGCTGCAACCCGCAGAGCCCGAGCCCGGCCAGGCGAGCCTTGCCGAAGGGCGCATCGCGCTGCACCTGGGCTGGAGCCACAGCGGCCGCGCCGCAGACGACCTGCTGCGCAAGTGCGTGGCCTGGACCTGGCGCGTCAAGCTCAGCCTGGCGCTGGAGCGCGACTTGTTCACGCGCCTGCGCGAAGAGGCCGAACAGGTGGCGATCAAGGTGTTTGCCGACAACCTGCGCGATCTGCTGCTCGCCGCGCCCGCGGGCCCGCGCGTGGTCATGGGGCTGGACCCGGGCATACGCACGGGCGTCAAGGTGGCCGTGGTCGATGCCACGGGCAAGCTCGTCGCCACCGCCACGGTGTATCCGCACGAGCCGCGGCGCGACTGGGACGGCGCGCTGCACACGCTCGCGCAGCTGTGCCAGCGCCACGGCGTGCAGCTCATCGCGATCGGCAACGGCACCGCAAGCCGCGAGACAGACAAGCTCGCGGCCGAACTCATCGCTTTGGTGCAAAAATCGGCCAAAACGCAGGCAGGTACAGCACAAGCAGCTATACAAAAAATAGTCGTGAGCGAAGCCGGTGCCTCGGTCTATTCGGCCAGCGAGTACGCCACGCAGGAAATGCCCGACGTCGATGTGAGCCTGCGCGGCGCCGTGAGCATCGCGCGGCGCCTGCAAGACCCGCTCGCCGAGCTCGTGAAGATAGACCCCAAGAGCATAGGCGTGGGCCAGTACCAGCACGACGTGAACCAGAGCGCGCTCGCGCGCACGCTGGACGCGGTGGTCGAAGACTGCGTGAACGCCGTGGGTGTGGACTTGAACACGGCGAGCGTGCCGCTGCTCGCGCGTGTCTCGGGGCTTTCGCCCAGCGTGGCACGCGCCGTGGTGCACTGGCGCGAGGCGCATGGCGCGTTTCGCAGCCGCCGGCAGCTGCTCGAAGTTGCGGGCCTGGGCCCCAAAACCTTCGAACAAAGCGCGGGCTTCCTGCGCATCCGCGGCGGCGACAACCCGCTCGACATGACCGGCGTGCACCCCGAAACCTACCCCGTGGTCGAGCAGATCATCGCGCGCACTGGCAAACCCGTGGCGGAGCTCATGGGGCGCGCCGAGCTGCTGCAAAGCCTGCGCCCCGAGCTGTTCGTGAACGAGCGCTTCGGCGTCATCACGGTGCGCGACATCCTCGGCGAGCTCGAAAAACCCGGCCGCGACCCGCGCCCGGACTTCAAGGTGGCGCGCCTGCAAGAGGGCGTGCACGACATTGCCGACCTGCGCGCAGGCATGGTGCTAGAAGGCACGGTGAGCAACGTGGCGCAGTTCGGCGCCTTCGTCGATCTGGGCGTGCACCAGGACGGGCTGGTGCACGTGAGCCAGCTCGCGCACAAGTTCGTGCACGACGCGCGCGAGGTGGTCAAGACCGGCGACATCGTCAAGGTGCGCGTGCTCGAGGTCGATGTGCCGCGCAAGCGCATCAGCCTGACGATGAAGCTGGACGCAGCCCCTGCGCAGCCGGGCGCAAGGCGTGGCGCCGAGCCGTCAGCACCTGGCGCCGCACGCGGCCAAGGCAGTCACAACAGCCGAAACAGCCAAAGCGGCCCGCGCTCCGCCAGCCCCAGCCACTACACGCCGCGCAATGCTGCGCCGGCAGCGCCTTCAGCCATGGCCGCAGCCTTTGCCAAACTGCAGCAGGGCAAGGGGCGCTGAGAGGCCGCACCGGGGCGCGACCGAGATGCCGCTACCGCACCGCCATGTCTGACGATGCCTTGCCCGAACTCGATGCACTGCTGGCCAGCAGCGCCCAGCTGCCCGCGCTGCCGCGCAGCGCGGCGCTGCTGCTGGCCGAGCTCGCGCACGCGCAGCCGCAATTGCGCCGCTTGAACCTGCGCTTCGGGCAAGACCCGGTGCTGGCCGCGCGCTTGCTGGCGCTGGCCAATGGCCCGGCGTTCCAGATGGCGCGTCAGGTATCCGGCATCCCTGAGGCCCTGGCGCTGGCGAGCGCGCAGCAGCTGCGCACGCTCGTGGCCGCGGCCCCGCTGGGCACCGCGGCGCAGGCCATGCCTGGTGTCAGCCTGGCGCAGTTCGCGCGCTACAGCCAGCTGACGGCGCGCCTGGCGCGTGCGCTGGCGGGCGTGTTGCTGCAAGACCAGGTCGCCGCCTACACCGTGGGCCTGTTGCACGCGCTGGGCGAGCTGCTTTTGCACCTGTGCATCCCGCAAGAAATGGCTGCCATCGACGCCCTGGTGCCGCCGCTCGATGCGCGGCGCAGCCTGGTTGAGCAGCAAATCCTCGGCTACGGCCACGAGGAAGTGAGCGCGCGCCTGGCCGAGCGCTGGCGCTTGCCGGCAAAAATCGTCGAAGCGCTGCGCTACCAGAGCGAGCCGCTCGCGGAAAACGCGGGCGAGCCGCTCGCGGCCGTAGCCCACCTCGCGTCCTGGCGCATGCGCGCGCACATGGCGAAGCTCGATGAAAAGCAAATGGCGGACAGCTTTCCGGGCGACGTGGGAGTCATCGTGGGCCTGGACATCGACATGGTGTTGCAACAAGACCCTTTCGACTGGCGGCGCGGGGCATCGGCTGCGGACGTGGTGGTGTGAACCCGGATGGATACTCAGAACAGTTCTCACGCTGTACGCAGTTGCACCACGGCCTGCGCAGCAGGCGGTGCATTTTCAAGCGGGGCATCCTGCACCGCAGACAGCGTGCTGCGGTGCAGCGCCTGCAGGAGCCGCCCGGCGTCCAGGCACTGCACGAGCAGCGGCGGCTCGCCCGGCGCTGCCTCGGCCTGGATCAGCGCGGTGACGAGCTGCGCTTGGTTGCCCAGGGCGTGCGGCGCGTCGAAGATGCGCGAGCGTGCAAAGGCCGTGACGCCGTGCAGTTCATTGACCAGCAGGCCGACGCGCCGGCCTGCATGCTCCAGCACGATGACCTGGCTCTCGGGCGTGATCTGCGAGGGCGCGCCGCGTAGCAGCTGGCCCAGGTCGAACACCCAGACGTAGCCGGTGACGCTGCCGTGCGCCTTGCGTGCGAGCGTGCCCACGCAGTAGGGCATGCGCCCGGCAGAGACGGCGGCGATCGCGCTCGCGGGCAGGGCTTCGAGCACTTCCTCGGCCTTGAACGCGAACAGGCCAGCGTCGATGAAGAAGGTTGCCATCTCCTGTACCTCGGTCTGGCCCGCGTCGGCCGTGAGCACGGTGCGGCGGCGCTGCACGGCGTCCAGGGCCCCGGCTTGCACCGCGCCGAGCGACTCGAACGAGAGCGCGAGCACGTCGTCGCGGTAGCCGTCGCTGCGCTTGAACTCGCGGTAGCCGTGCGAGGCCGAGCAGCCGACGATGCAGTAATGCCCGTCGTGCACCATGGCGCGCGAGGTGCTGTGGCCATTGGGCAGCGCGAGCAAGTCCGGCGGCAGCGCCATGGTGTGGCCCGGCGGGCGCGCGGGGTCGGTGCTCGCGATGACCTGGCCCGTGCGGTGCACGAACACGGTGTGCGTGTTCGGCTTGCTCGCCGTGGCGCCGCGCAGCATGGCGTCGAACTCGACGCTGGAGTTGAACACGATGCCTATGCCGCCCACGGCTTCGCCGGCGGTGCCGGGCGCGCGGATCGCGGCGTGATAGACGTAGGTCAGGCGCCCCTCGTCGAGCGCCGAGGGCTGCCAGGGTGAGACGTGGTAGGCCTGCGTGTCGGGCAGCGTGAGCACGGCAGCGAGCGTGGCCGGGTCTATGCGCGTGCCGAGCACCGAGCTGCCGTCCTTGCACGTGGGGCGGCTCGCGGCGACGATGCGGCCCGTGCGGTCATAGACCACGAGGCGCGTATAGACCGTGTAGAGGCTGTTGATGTGCTCGAGGATGCGGCAGGCCGTGGTCACGGCATCGGCTTGCAGGCGGCCCTGCGCGGCGTCGGCGAGCAGGGCGCGCAGCTCGGGCGTGAGCGCCCACCAGCGGCAGTCGTTGGCACGTTCGTAGAGGTTGCGGTCTAGCAGGTCGACGAGCAGCTGCGTGAGGAACATGCTGTCGCGCATGCGCGAGCTCAGCACGGTGTCGTACAGGTCGCGGATCGATTGCGTGAATACCTCGTTGGTGCGCGCGCCAGTCTCGCCGATCTGCTCAAGCACGGCCTTGAGCTTTTGCGCCGCGCCTTGCTTGCCCGCGGTCATGACCTGGCCGTTCCAGACCACCCGGCGTATGGTGTCGGCCGCGGTGACGATTTCGTAAAGCGGCGGGCAGAAGGTCTTGGCGTGTGCGAGCAGCCCTTGCGCGATCGCCGGGTCGAGCGCGTCTATGGTGCGCTGCAGCTTGGCCGAGAACGCCAGCTCCACAGGCACCATGACCTGTCCCTTCCAGCCCGGCGGGCCAGGGTAGCCCTGGTAGCCTTGCGCTGCCACCGTGCGCACCAGATAGGTGCGCCCGCCGTGCACCAGCAGCTGCGGCGCACCGCCGAGGTTCACGGGCACCTGCGCGCCCACGGGAATCCACAGCGCGTCGCTGCTCGCGATCACGCGGTCGTCGGCGTCGAGCAGCAGCGCGATGTTGCGCTGGTTATTGCCCTGGCGCGCATGGAAGATGCCCTCCATTTCGCTGTGGAAGGCAAAGCTCAGGCACAGCACGCCGGCAGGCTGGCCGGTGCGCGGATCGAGCATGCGCTGCGAGTAGATCAGCGCGTGCTCCTTGCTAGGGCGCAAGGGCGTGGCGCGGAAGGTCTCGACGTGGCCCGTGGCAGCGAGCGTCTGCGCGATCAGCGGGTCGTGGCTGCCTTCGACGGGTGCGTCTTCGTCGATCTGCGCGAGCACGGTGCCTTCGCGGTCGAGCAGCATGATTTCGTCATAGACCGTGTATTTGTTGCGGTACTCGCGCAGGCGCTGCAGCACGGGGCCGGGGTCGGTGGTGATGCCGGCGACGAAGCGGCACAAGTCCTGGTCGGTGGCGAGAAAGCCCACGTCGGCCGTGCGTTCGTAGAGGTTGCGCACCACGATGTCGATCACGTGGTGCGCATGCGTGCCGATCTCGGCCATGACTTCGCCGAGCGATTCCTGCACCAGCGAATGCACGAGGTCGCCCTCGAGGCGCTGGAAGCCCCCGCGCGTGGCCGCCATCATGGGCAGGATGCTGTGCGCCTCTTCGGGGCAGTTCATCTTGGCCGAAGCCTCTATGAGCCGCCACATCAGATTGAGCTCGCGCAGCGCGCTCTCGCAGCGCACCACGTCGCGCATGAAGGGGATGAAGGTGTCGGTGTTGACGCTGCTGCCGCTGGGGTCGCTCGCGCCGTCGCTGTTGCCGTGGGCCATGGGGTGCTTTCCTTTTTGCGCTGGGGGCCTGCTGTAAGAACGGGTTCTAAGGCAGGCGTCGTTACTTCTTGAAACGACCCACGCAAGAGGCTTGCCAGCTTGCGGGCATGGCCGCGCAAAAAAGAGAAAAGCGCAGCGCGCGGCGAGGCTATTCGATGTCTATGCAGTGCAGCCCGAAGCTGCCGCGCCTGCGGTCGGCAAAGTAGCAGCGCAGCGTTTCATTGACGGTGCGAAAGGCGATTTCGTCCCAGGGCACCTCGTCTTCGCTGAACAGGCGTGCCTCTATGGTTTCATGGCCGGGGTTGAACTGGTCGCTGAGCAGCGTGGCGAGGTAAAACAAATGCACCTGGCCCACGCGCGGCACGCTGAGCAGGCTGAACAGCGGGCCCATGGCGATATGCGCGCCAGCCTCTTCCTCGGTTTCGCGCGCTGCCCCTTCGGCGGCGGTTTCGTCGAGCTCCATGAAGCCTGCGGGCAGCGTCCACTTGCCCCAGCGCGGCTCGATGTTGCGCTTGCACAGCAGCACGCGGCCATCGGCAAACACGGGCACCGTGCCCACGACGTTGAGCGGGTTTTCGTAGTGGATGGTGCCGCAGACGGTGCACACGGCGCGCTCGCGCGTGTCGCCGTCATCCGGCAGACGATAAGCCACGGCGGCGCCGCAGGCGCGGCAATGCTTGATGGGGCTGCGGAAGGTCATGCAGGGATTTTGAACGAAAAACGCATTTTGTGCTTATATGGTGTGCGCTAACAGCTATTGAATAAATAGCATTTGCTCAGACGACTTGCACGCGCAAGGGCGTGAGGCCATCGACGCCACATTCGATCACGTCGCCGCGCAGCACCGCACCCACGCCTTCGGGCGTGCCGGTGTAGATCAGGTCGCCGGGCTGCAGCGTCCAGGCGGCCGAGAGGTGCGCTATCGTTTCCGCCACGTTCCAGATCATTTGCGCGATCTGGCTGCGCTGGCGCTCGGCGCCGTTGACCTGCAGCCAGATCGCGGCCTGCGTGAGATCGCCCACTTGGGCCGCGGGCGTGATCGGCGCGATCGGCGCGCTGTGCTCGAAAGCCTTGCCTATGGACCAGGGGCGGCCCTGCTTTTTCATGTCGTTTTGCAGGTCGCGCCGCGTCATGTCCAAGCCTACGGCGTAGCCGAACACATGCTGCAGCGCGTCGGCTGCGCGGATGTCGCTGCCGCCCCTACCCAGGGCGACGACGAGTTCGACCTCGTGGTGCAGGTTGGCCGTGAGGCTGGGGTAGGGCAGCGCGCCGGTTTCGCCCGCCGGCACGGCGAGCACGGCATCGGCGGGCTTGAGGAAGAAAAATGGCGGCTCGCGCCCCGTGAAGCCCATCTCTTTGGCGTGCTCGGCGTAGTTGCGCCCCACGCAATAGATGCGGTGCACGGGAAATCGCTCGGCGCGGCCCACGATGGGTACGCTGGCGATGGCGGGGGGAGGGAAAACGTAGTGCGTCATGCAAAAACTCGGCGGGCTGCGGGGAATTTTGGGGACTGCGTGTGCGCTGCGGATGGTGGCGACACAGCCCGCAGTGTGCCATGGCACCGCCGCCTGCGCGGGCTGGCGGTGCACGGTTATGCTGCCGGCCATGCCCACGCCTTTTGCTTCACCTTTTGCATCATCCTGTGCTGGCAAGGCCGCGTTGCCCGCGGACTGGTTGATCCCCGACTGGCCGGCGCCGCCCGGCGTGCATGCGCTGTGCACCACGCGCGCGGGCGGCGTGAGCGCGGCGCCCTACGACAGCCTGAACCTCGGTGACCACGTGGGTGACAGCCCCGCCGCGGTGCAGGCCAACCGCGCCCGCCTGCAGGCTGCGCTGCAAGGCATCACGCCGGGCACGCGCGCCGTGTTTCTGCGCCAGGTGCATGGCACGGGCGTGCTGCAGCTCGATGCCGGCACGCCCGATGGCGCCGAGGCCGACGCCTGCGTCAGCACCCAGCCTGCGCTCGCCTGCACCATCCTGGTCGCAGACTGCCTGCCGGTGCTGCTGGCGCACCGCTCGGGTGCGGTGGTCGCGGCGGCGCATGCGGGCTGGCGCGGGCTAGCGGGGCAGGGCGGGGTCGGGGTACTGGAGCGGCTTTTCGAGCGTTTTTGGGCGCTACTCCAATCACAGCAAGCACGAGCAGCTATACAAAGTGAAGCGCACGAAAGTGTGGCCGCCGACACGCTCGTCTGGCTCGGGCCCAGCATAGGGGCGCAGGCTTTCGAGGTCGGGGCCGAGGTGCGCGCGGCTTTTTGTGCGTTCGATGCGGCGGCGGAGCGGTTTTTCACGCCCGCCGGGGCTGGGCATTTTCTCGCCGACCTCGCGGGCCTGGCGCGCCAGCGGCTGCGCGCGCTGGGCATCACGCAGGTCTATGGCAACGACGGCAGCCCTGCGTGGTGCACCGTGACGCAGGCCGCGCGCTTTTTTTCCTACCGCCGCGACCAACGGCTTTGGGGCGGCAGCGGCCGCTTTGCCGCGTGCATCTGGCGCGAGGAGGCGATTGCTACTGATATGCGCAATGCCACGCCTGCGCTGCCGTAAAGATCGTGCATGATTGCGCCCTATCGTCCATGGCTTTGCATAACCTCAAGGAGGCATCGATGAATTCCCCCGCGTCTTTCTGGGCTGCCGGCGTCCAGCCGCCCGCTTGGCTGGGGCAGGGCTGGGCCCAGGCGCTGCAGGCTTTCGAGCAGCTCAAGCCGCCTGCGACCGTACCTGGCGCGGCGCCGCTGCGTTTCATCCCTGAAAAGCTGCAGGCGCTGCAGCAGCAATACATCGAGGAGGCACGCACGCTGTGGATGCAAAGCTTGCAAGGCAGTTTGCCCAGCCTGCAGGACAAGCGCTTCAGCAGCCCGGCTTGGACCGAAAACCCCATGGCGGCCTACACGGCGGCGGTGTACTTGCTCAACGCGCGCACGCTCATGGGTCTGGCCGAGGCGCTGGAGGCCGACGCGAAAACACGCGCGCGCATCCGCTTTGCCATAGACCAATGGCTCGCTGCGACGGCACCCAGCAACTTTTTCGCCCTCAACGCCGAGGCGCAGAAAAAAGCCCTGGAAACCAAGGGCGAGAGCATCGCCCGAGGCTTGCAAAACCTGCTGCACGACATCGGCCAGGGCCACGTGTCCATGACCGACGAGAGCCAGTTCGAGGTCGGCCGCAACGTGGCGACGACCGAAGGGGCGGTGGTGTTCGAAAACGAGCTGTTCCAGCTCATCGAATACAAGCCAACCACGGCCAAGGTCTATGAGCGTCCGTTGTTGCTCGTGCCGCCCTGCATCAACAAGTTCTACATCCTCGACCTGCAGCCCGACAATTCGCTGGTGCGCTACGTGCTAGACCAGGGGCACCGCACCTTCATGCTGAGCTGGCGCAACCCGGACGCGAGCCTGGCGCACAAGACCTGGGACGACTACGTCGAAGACGGCGCCATGGCCGCGATCGAGGTCGTGCGCAACATCAGCGGCGCGGCGCAGATCAACGCGCTGGGCTTTTGCGTGGGCGGCACTATCCTCAGCAACGCGCTCGCCGTGCTCGCGGCGCGCGGCGACGAACCCGTGATGAGCGCCACTTTTTTGACCACGCTGATCGATTACACCGACGCGGGCATCCTCGACGTGTTCATCGACGAAGCCTTCGTGCGCATGCGCGAGCTGCAGTTCGGGCAGGGCGGCGTCCTGCCTGGCATGGAGCTGGCTTCGACCTTCAGCTTTCTGCGCCCCAACGACCTCGTGTGGAACTACGTGGTGGGCAACTACCTCAAGGGCGAGACCCCGCCGCCCTTCGACCTGCTGTATTGGAACAGCGACAGCACCAACCTCCCGGGGCCGTTCTACGCCTGGTACTTGCGCAACTTCTACCTCGAAAACAACCTCGTCAAGCTGGGCAAGCTCACGGTGTGCGGCGAGAAGATCGACCTGAACGCGCTGCAACTGCCCGTGTATATCTACGGCTCGCGCGAAGACCACATCGTGCCCATCCACGCCGCCTATGCCTCGACGCAGGTGCTGCCTGGGCCCAAGCGCTTCGTCATGGGCGCATCGGGCCACATCGCGGGCGTGATCAACCCGCCGGCCAAGAAAAAGCGCAGCTACTGGTCCAGGGAAGACGGGCAATTTCCGCCCACGCTCGAAGAGTGGCTCGCAGGCGCCACAGAGCATCCGGGCAGCTGGTGGCCCGACTGGGCGCAGTGGCTCGCAGGCCACGCGGGCAAACAAATCGCCGCGCCCAAGGCGTACGGCAAGGGCAAGTTCAAGCCCATAGAGCCCGCGCCGGGGCGCTACGTCAAGCAAAAAGCGTAGCTGCCCTCGCAGGTACCTTGCGGCTTGCGGTGCTCTGCGGGCTCAAAGGCAGAGAGTTTGTCGGCCGTGGGCGAAAGGTTCTCGGCCTCTCAGGCAAGTTCCGCGATCAGCTCGATCTCGACGCACGCCCCCATGGGGATTTGCGCGACGCCGAAGGCGCTGCGCGCGTGCGCACCCTTGTCGCCGAACACCGCGGCGAGCAGTTCGCTCGCGCCGTTGGTCACGAGGTGCTGCTCGGTGAAGTCGGGGCTGGAGTTGACCAGACTCATCACCTTGACGATGCGTTGCACGCGGTTCAGGTCGCCGCCCGCCGCGGCCTGCAGCGTGCCCAGCAGGTCAATGGCAACGGCGCGCGCCGCAGCCTTGCCCTCTTCGGTGCCAAGGTTGCGCCCGAGCTGGCCAACCCAGACCTTGCCGTCCTTGCGCGCGATGTGGCCGCTCAGAAATACCAGCTTGCCGCTTTGCACATACGGCACGTAGGCGGCCGCGGGCACGGCGACGGGGGGCAGGGTGATGCCGAGTTTTTGCAATTGCGCATAGATGTTCATCGGTGTTCCTCGTGGGTGAGAGATGGGTGAGAGATGGGGCGCAAGTGTTGCACAGCGCCGGCGCTGCCGTGGCGCGGGCGAGCCATTGCGCCACGACTTACGCAAATCGGGGTTGGGCAAGGCGTTCGCCCCATAGCAAAACACCTCGCTGCATCCTTGTTTGCGTAAGTCCATTGCGCTTTGGGCGCCCAGGTAGGATGCGCGCATGCTGGCCCCCGCCGTCGAACCGCTCTACGCGGAAGATTCCGAGCGCGCCTTTTGGCGCCTGCCGGCGCTGCTGCTTGGCGTGCTCGCGGGCACAGCGCTGCAACTGCAGCAGGCGGCGCTGTGGGAGCGGCGCGCGTATGCGGGGCTGCTGCCTGTGGCGCTGCTGTGCGCCTGGCTGGGTGCGTGGCTCGTGCGCCGCTCCTGGCGGGGGCGCTCGGGGCGCGCGCTGCGCCGGCTGCGGCGCGGCGCGTGGTGGCTGGCGCTGGCGGTGGGCGCGCTTGCGGCGTTTGCCGGCGTGGGGCTGCGCGCCGCAGCCTACCAGGGCGATGCCTTGTCGCCCGCGCTCGAAGGGCGCGACCTGCGCGTCACGGGCGTGGTCGCGGCCATGCCGCAGGTCAGCGACGTGGGGCTGCGCTTGCGCCTTGCGGTCGAATCCGCGCAGCTTGCGGGCAAGGCTGTGCAGTTGCCGCCTTTGCTCGAAGTCAGCTGGTGGGGCGCGAGCCTGTTCGAGGCGCCCGAAGGCAGCGAGTTGGAAAACGCCGACCAGAGTGCATTGCCGAGCGCGCGTGCCACGCCAAAGATCACCGCCGGCGAGCGCTGGGCCATGACGCTGCGCCTGAAGGCCCCGCACGGCGCGCGCAATCCTTACGGCTTCGACACCGAGCTCTGGTTTTGGGAGCAGGGCGTGCAGGCCACGGGCTACGTGCGCACGGGGCGGCGCGATCAGCCGCCGCAGCGCCTCGCGCGCACCTGGCAATATCCCATCGAGCAGGCGCGGCAGGCCGTGCGCGACGCCATTTTTGCGCGCCTGCTGCCGGACGCAAACGCAGCGCAGGAAAACCCGCTCGCCGCGCGTGCTGTCGGCGTGCTTGCCGCGCTCGTGACGGGCGACCAGCGCGCCATCGAGCGCGCCGACTGGGACATTTTCCGTGCCACGGGCGTGGCGCACCTCATGAGCATCTCGGGCCTGCACATCACCATGTTCGCGTGGCTGGCGACGCGCCTCGTGCGCTGGGCCTGGGGGCGCTCGGCGCGGCTGTGCCTGGCGGTGCCCGCGCAGTCTGCGGCGCTCGTGGCGGGCGTGCTGCTCGCGGCGGCGTATGCGCTGTTCAGCGGCTGGGGCGTGCCCGCGCAGCGCACCGTGACCATGCTCGCCACGCTCGCACTGCTGCGCCTCGCGGGTCTGCGCTGGCCCTGGCCGCAGGTGTGGCTGCTTGCCTGCGCGGCGGTGGTGTTGGTCGATCCGTGGGCTTTGCTGCAGGCGGGCTTTTGGCTCAGCTTCGTCGCCGTGGGGGTGCTGTTTGCTTCGAATGTGGGAGCTGCTGACGCAGGTGCAAAGGGCGTGAGAGGCCATTTTTATGCTTTATTGCGCGAGCAGTGGGTGGTCACGCTGGCGCTCACGCCGCTGTCGCTGGTGCTGTTCGGGCAGATCGCGCCCGTGGGGCTGCTTGCGAACCTGCTCGCGATTCCGTGGGTCACGCTGCTCGTGACGCCGCTTGCGCTCGCGGGCGTGCTCTGGGCGCCGCTGTGGCAGCTCGCGGCCTGGGCGTTGCAGCCTTTGCTGGCGCTGCTGCAATGGTTGGCGGCCTGGCCGCAGGCCCAGTGGTTTTTGCCGCAGGCGCCGCTGTGGGCGGGCGTGGCCGCGGTGGGCGCGGGCGCGCTGCTGGCCACGCGCGGGCCTTGGAGCTTGCGCGCGCTGGCCTTGCCCCTGCTGCTGCCGGTGCTGTGCTGGCAGCCCGCGCGGCCTGCGCCGGGGCAGTTCGAGTTGCTTGCGGCCGACGTGGGGCAGGGCAGCGCGGTGCTGGTGCGCACCGCCACGCACAGCCTGCTCTACGACGCCGGGCCGCGCTACGGGCGCGCGGGCGTGGCGAGCGACGCAGGCCAGCGCGTGCTGGTGCCGCTGCTGCGCGCGCTGGGCGAGCGCCTGGACATGCTCATGCTGAGCCACCGCGACGCCGACCACATCGGCGGTGCGGCCGCCGTGCTGGCCCAGCAGCCGCAGGCGAAGCTCGTGGGTTCGATCATGGATGAAGCGCTGTTGCTGGCCTTACGCCCCGCCACGCCCTGCCTTGCGGGCCAGCGCTGGGTGTGGGATGGCGTGGCGTTCGAGGTGCTGCACCCGCAGGCGCAGGATGCCGCGGCCCCCGTGCGCGCCAAGCACAGCAATGCCAGCAGCTGCGTGCTGCGCATCCGTGCCGCCGCGGTGGGCAACGGTGCAGGCGGCGCATCTGCTGCGGCCTTGCTGGTGGGCGACATAGAGCTCGCGCAAGAGCAGGCTTTGCTCGCGCGCGACGCCCCCGTGGCCGCCGATTGGCTGCTCGCCGCGCACCACGGCAGCAAAAGTTCTTCGGGCGCAGAGTTTCTCGATGCCGCCCAGCCACGCACCGTGATGGTGCAGGCCGGCTACCGTAACCGCTACGGCCATCCGGCACCCGAAGTGCTTGCGCGCTATGCCGAGCGTCACATCCGCGTGCTCGAATCCACGCGCTGCGGCGCAGCCACCTGGACTTCGGCCGCGCCCGACGATGTGCGCTGCGAGCGCGCACTTCGGCCGCGCTATTGGGCGCACGTGCTGCCGAGCGGCGCGAGCGATGGCGCAGGCAGCTCTGCCGCGGTCGTGGCGCGCTAATTGCTTTGGCAGAGATGCAGGAGGCTTTTTGCATGCAACCGTTCGACGAGATGTACGCATCCTTGCCCTACGAGGGCAGCGAGGTGCGCCCCCACTACCGACGCTATGCCCAATGGCTGCTGCGCCAGCCCATGGAACTCATGCAGGCGCGCCGCGCCGAGGCCGAGGTGATCTTCCGCCGCGTGGGCATTACCTTTGCGGTCTATGGCGCCAAGGACGAAGACGGCGCGGGCAACGAGCGCCTGATCCCGTTCGACCTGATCCCGCGCATCATCCCCGCGCAGGAGTGGGCGCACATGCAGCGCGGCCTGGTGCAGCGCGTGACGGCGCTCAACCGCTTCATCCACGACGTCTATCACACGCAGGACATCCTGCGCGCGGGCGTCGTGCCCGCCGACTTGGTGCTGAGCAACGTGCAGTTCCGGCGCGAGATGGTAGGCGTGCAGGTGCCGGGCGACGTGTATGCGCACATCGCCGGCATAGACATCGTGCGCGCGGCCAATGCGCAGGGCGAGGGCGAGTATCACGTGCTCGAAGACAACCTGCGCGTGCCCTCGGGCGTGTCCTACATGCTCGAAAACCGCAAGATGATGATGCGGCTGTTTCCGGGCCTGTTCAACGCGCACGCGGTCGCCCCGGTGGCGCACTACCCTGACTTGTTGCTCGAAACCCTGCGTGCGAGCGCGCCCCCGACCTCCGCCGAGCCCACCGTCGTGGTGCTGACGCCGGGCATGCACAACAGCGCCTACTTCGAGCACGCCTTCCTCGCACAGCAAATGGGGGTCGAACTGGTTGAGGGGCAGGACCTGGTGGTCAAGGAGGGCTTCGTCTACATGCGCACCACGCGCGGTCTGCAGCGCGTGCACGTGATTTACCGGCGTGTCGATGACGACTTCCTCGATCCGCGCGTGTTCCACGGCGACTCCATCCTCGGTTGCGCGGGGCTCATGGAGGCCTACCAGGCCGGCCACGTGAGCATCTGCAATGCCGTGGGCACGGGCGTTGCAGACGACAAATCGGTCTATCCTTACGTGCCCGAAATGGTGCGCTTTTATCTTGGGGAAGAGCCCATTTTGAACAACGTGCCAACCTGGATCTGCCGCAACCCCGAAGACCTGCGCTACGTGCTCGCGCATCTGCCCGAGCTCGTGGTCAAGGAGGTGCACGGCGCGGGCGGCTACGGCATGCTGATCGGCCCCGCCGCCACCAAGGCCGAGATCGAGGACTTCCGCCGCGCGCTCCAAGCCGACCCGGCGCGCTACATCGCCCAGCCCACGCTGAGCCTCTCGACCTGCCCGACCTTCGTCGATAGCGGCATCGCCCCGCGCCACATAGACCTGCGTCCCTTCGTGCTCAGCGGCCGCGAGGTGCAGATGGTGGCCGGCGGCCTCACGCGCGTCGCGCTCAAGGAGGGCTCGCTCGTGGTCAATTCGTCGCAAGGAGGCGGCACCAAGGACACCTGGGTGCTCGGAGAGGAAGAGGAGGGCACACCATGCTGAGCCGCACTGCCGACCACCTTTTCTGGATGTCCCGATATACAGAAAGGGCAGACAAGGCCGCCAGCGGCGGGCTTGCACCAGAATACCGCCGGCGCGCGCAGCGCGTGCGGTGTGCTCTGCCCGCCCTTGCACAGGAGGCTTTATGTTGAGCCGCACAGCCGACCACCTTTTCTGGATGTCTCGATATACAGAAAGGGCAGAGAACACCGCCCGCATGCTCAGCGTGAGCTACGAAACTTCGCTGCTGCCGCAGTCCGCGGCCGAGGCGCAGGCGGGCTGGCAGGGGCTGCTTTCGATCAGCGAACTGATGCCGGCCTATACGCAAAAGCACGGTGAAGTCACGCCCGCCCGGGTGCTGGAATTCATGGTGCGCGATGGCGACAACCCCTCGTCGATCTTCTCGTGCCTGCGCGCCGCGCGCGAGAACGCACGTGCGGTGCGCGGGGCGCTCACCACCGAAATCTGGGAGACGCAAAACCAGACCTGGCTGGAGCTGCGGCGCCACCTCGAAGACGGCGCGCTCGAACGCGACCCTGGGCAGTTCTTCGAGTGGGTCAAGTACCGCTCGCACCTCTCGCGCGGCGTCACGCTGGGCACCATGCTGCAGGACGAGGCTTTTCACTTCCTGCGCCTGGGCACCTTTCTGGAGCGCAGCGACAACACGGCGCGATTGCTCGACGTGAAGTTCCACGCCGCGTCCAAGGACTTTTTCGGGCGCGCGAGCGAGCGCAACCTCGAGAGCGACTTCTACCACTGGAGCACCGTGCTGCGCAGCGTCTCGGCCTTCGAGGTGTACCGCAAGGTGTACCGCGACGTAATCACGCCGGGGCGCGTGGCCGACCTGCTCATCTTGCGCCGCGACATGCCGCGTTCGCTGCACGCGAGCATGCGCGAGGTGGTGGACAACCTGGCCGCGGTCGCCAACGCGCAGTCGGCCGAAACCCAGCGCCGTGCCGGGCGCCTGCTGTCCGACCTGCGCTACGGGCGCATAGACGAAATCCTGGCCACGGGTCTGCATGCCTTTCTGACGCAGTTCCTCGACCGCGTGAACGAGCTCGGCGCGCGCATCAGCCAGGACTTTCTGGTGCTCGAAGCAGATTGATTGCGGTCTGATTAACTTGTTGATTTTTCTATGAAAACAACCGCGTAGAGGGCTTTTGAAGAGATTTTGGGCGGCTGATGGGAGACCAATAGATGCCCACTGCCTTTTTATCGTCCGGGACTGGACACTTACGCAAATCGGGGTTAGGCAAGGCGTTCGCCCCATGGCAAAACATCTCGCTGCATCCTTGTTTGCGTAAGTCCAGATCGTTTTTCCTGCACGAAGTGCAAGAGCTGTGTCACCAGGTCGTCCTGTGCGAGCAGGCGCGCGCGTGCGGCTTGGGTGCAGGCGCGCCATTCGGCAAGCGTCTTCGCGTCGGGCAGTTGCAGTGGCGCGCTGTCTGTGCCGGCGATGCCGTTCCAGCACGCATGAAAGCGCCGCAGCGTGGGCGGGGCTTCGAGCCAATCCAAAAAGGCGTACAGCTTGCCGTGGTGCGCGTCGTCGTGTTGCGGGTAGATCTGCCACACGAACGCCTCACCAGCCCAGAGCGCGCGCACCAGCGAATCCTCGCCGCGCACGAGGTTCAGGTCGCAGGCCCAGAGCATTTCGTCGAAAGCGGCTTGCGGGCGCGGCGGGAGGTATCGAATCGATAGCTTCCCGCGCTTGCTGCATGCGCCTTCATGGGCATTTTGATTCATATTTTTGAGCGCTGCCAGCAGCGCGGTGCTGGCGCGCCCGGGCGTCACGAGCAGCTGCGTGGCCAGCTCTTGGCGCTCCGCGCATTGCGCGAGCAGCTGCGCGAGCGCGGGCGGCTCGTAGCAAAACAGCGAAATCCACAGTCGGGCGTCGCGTTGCGTCGGCGTCAGATCAGGCACTTGCGCGGCGCGCCAGGCGGCGCGGTCGAAGCGCGCCTGGCGCTGCAGCAGATCGGGCTCGCGCAGCAAGCCGCCGGTCGCGGGCGTGAAGCCGGGGTAGAAAAACCAGCGCGTCCAGCCTGCCGCAGGGCCGTGCAGGATGGGCGAGGGCAGGCCGTGGTTGCGTGCCACGTAGCTTTGCGCCGACAGGTATTCGAGGTTGATCCACACCGGGGCGCGTGATTTATGGTCATTTTGGCCTCTAACCGTTGATACACGTGCGCAATGAGCTATGAATTCAGGATCAATCTCGCAGCCAAAGGCTTCGACGAGCACGTCAGGCGGTGGCTCGTTTGGCATGGGCGGTGGCGTGCCCCAGCGGCGCACCTGCACGCCGGGGCAGCCCTCGGGCGCCAGCCACGCGAGGGCCGAGGCGTCGTCCACCCACAGGCGCACGCGCTGCCCCCGCCCGGCCAGCTGCGCCGCGAGCCGCCAGCACACGCCAATGTCGCCCCAGTTGTCGATCACGCGGCAGAAAACGTCCCATTGCAGGGCGGGCGGGGCGGGCAGGGAGGAATGGGCGGAGCTTGGGCTTGGCATGGCGAACGATGGTAGTCGCAGCGGCGGCGTGGCACCGAACGGGTTGCATGCGCTGGGGGCAGCATGCTTGCGCGCGGACAACACCAGGGATGTGCACCCGGCGGGCGCGCAAGCCCACAGCCGCGCCGTGGGCAGGGGCAAAACCTTACACTCGCGCCCTCCGCGCCGTGCAACTTGCGTGCGCAGCGGTGCTTGTGCCTCGCGGCGTGCGCTGCGCCGCCATTGCCCGCCGCCCCGCCGCCCCCATCTTGCCCCCATGAACGCGCCCCTGGACGTCTCCTTTTTCCCGCGCCCGGCCAAGCCGCTGACCAGCTACAAACCGTACTGGGCCAAGCGCTTTGGCACCGCGCCTTTTCTGCCCATGAGCCGGGCCGAGATGGACGCGCTCGGCTGGGATTCGTGCGACGTGATCCTGGTGACGGGCGACGCCTACGTCGATCACCCGAGCTTCGGCATGGCCGTGATCGGGCGCGTGCTCGAGGCGCAGGGTTTTCGCGTGGGCATCATCGCGCAGCCCGACTGGCACAGCTGCGAGCCGTTCAAGGCGCTGGGCCGGCCCAATCTGTTTTGGGGCGTGACGGCGGGCAACATGGATTCGATGATCAACCGCTACACGGCCGATCGCAAAATCCGCAGCGACGACGCCTACACGCCCGGCAACGTCGCGGGCCAGCGGCCCGACCGCGCGGCCATCGTCTATAGCCAGCGCTGCCGCGAGGCATACAAAGACGTGCCCATCATCCTGGGCGGTATAGAGGGCAGCCTGCGGCGCATCGCGCACTACGATTATTGGAGCGACAAGGTGCGCCGCTCCATCGTCGTGGACAGCAAGTGCGACCTGCTGCTGTACGGCAACGCCGAGCGCGCGCTGGTCGAGGTGGCGCACCGCCTGGCGCGGCGCGAGCCCGTCGAGCACATCACCGACGTGCGCGGCACGGCCTTCGTGCGCCGCCAGTCGGCCCTTGCAGGCGAGCCCGGCTGGTTCGAGATCGACTCGACCGAGGTCGATCAGCCCGGCCGTATCGACGCGCACCTGAACCCCTACCTGACCACCGCCGAGCAGGCTGCGATGCAAGGGGCTTCTTGCGCGGCGCTGCAGGATTCAGAGAAGGAGCAGGGTGCGGATGCTTCTGAAAACGTAGCTGCTAGCGCTTATGCAGCAAGCGCTAGAGGCCGATTTGACACTGAAATCCAAGCGCAGCCCCTGCGCTTCGTGCCGCGCGCCAAGTCCGCCGTCCCGCGCGAGCGCACGGTGATCCGCCTGCCGAGCTACGAGCAGGTCAAGGCCGACCCCGTGCTCTACGCGCACGCCAGCCGCGTGCTGCACCTCGAGACCAACCCCGGCAACGCGCGCGCCTTGGTGCAGGCGCATGGCGAAGGTGCCACGGCGCGCGACGTGTGGATCAACCCGCCGCCGGTTCCGCTCACCACGGCCGAGATGGACTGGGTGTTCGGCCTGCCCTACGCGCGCAGCCCGCACCCGGCCTACGCCGACGAACGCGGGCGCTTTGACGGCGCGACCAAAATCCCCGCGTGGGAGATGATCCGCTTTTCCGTCAACATCATGCGCGGCTGCTTTGGCGGCTGCACGTTTTGCAGCATCACCGAGCACGAGGGGCGCATCATCCAAAGCCGCTCGGAGGATTCGATCATCCACGAGATCGAAGAGGTGCGCGACAAGGTGCAGGGTTTTACCGGCACCATCTCGGACCTGGGCGGCCCCACGGCCAACATGTACCGCCTGGGCTGCAAGAGCCCCGAGATCGAATCCGCGTGCCGCAAGCCGAGTTGCGTGTATCCCGACATCTGCCAGAACCTCGGCACCGACCACGGCCCGCTGATCCGCATCTACCGCCGTGCGCGCCAGCTGCCGGGCATCAAGAAAGTGCTGATCGGCTCGGGCCTGCGCTACGACCTGGCCGTGCGCGCGCCCGAATACGTGAAGGAACTCGTGCAGCACCATGTCGGCGGCTACCTCAAGATCGCGCCCGAGCACACCGAGCAGGGGCCGTTGTCGAAAATGATGAAGCCCGGCATGGGCAGCTACGACCGCTTCAAGCAACTCTTCGACCAATACAGCCGCGAGGCCGGTAAAGAGCAGTACCTGATCCCGTACTTCATCGCCGCGCACCCCGGCACCACCGACGAAGACATGCTCAACCTGGCGCTGTGGCTCAAGAAAAACGGCTTTCGCGCCGACCAGGTGCAGGCGTTCTACCCCAGCCCCATGGCCAGCGCCACGGCCATGTACCACACGGGGCTCAACACGCTCAAAGGCGTGCACCGCGACGCCCGCGCCGAGCGCGTCGATACGGTGAAAGGCGAGCGCCGCCGCCGTCTGCACAAAGCCTTTTTGCGCTGGCACGACCCGAACAACTGGCCGCTGCTGCGCGAGGCGCTGCAGGCCATGGGGCGCGCCGACCTGATAGGCAACGGCAAGCAGCACCTGATCCCGACCTGGCAGCCCGCCACCGAAGGCGGCTACCAGAGCGCGCGGCGCAAAAATTCGACGCCGCCGGGTGCTGCACCGAAGGCTCCAGCGGCGCCACCGAAGTCATCACCGAGTGCGCTACCGAAAAAGAAGCTGTTCGCGCAGTCTCCGCCTGCACAAGGGCGCATTTTGACCCAGCATACGGGGCTGCCGCCGCGCGCGCAAGGGAGTCCACAGACGAGCCCGCAGGCGATCCCGGAAGGCGCGCGCAAAGCCGCATCCAAAGCCGCCCCCAAGAGCGCGCGTGCGCCGCGCCGCGGCCAATCCTGACGCGCGCACCACTGTTTCACCCCGCGCCCCATGTCCGCCGCGTCTGCCACGTCTGCCGAAGAACTGTTCGCGCAACTGCAAAGCCAGGCCGCCGCTCTGCCCGAGCTGCCGGGCGTGTACCGCTACTTCGACGCCAGCGGCGCGTTGCTCTACGTGGGCAAGGCGCGCAACCTGAAAAAGCGCGTCACGAGCTACTTCAGCCGCAGCCACGACGGCACGCGCATCGGCCACATGGTGGGCAAGATCGTGCGCATGGAGACGACCGTGGTGCGCTCCGAGGCCGAGGCGCTGCTGCTCGAAAACAACCTCATCAAGACGCAGCACCCGCGCTACAACATCCTGTTTCGCGACGACAAGAGCTACCCTTTTTTGCAGCTCACGGGCGTGGCGCGCGAGGCGTCTGCGGCAGGTGCGGGCAGGCCGGCGCAGGTGCCCGAGCAGCAGTTTCCGCGCCTCGCGTACTACCGCGGCGCCATCGACAAAAAGCACCGCTATTTCGGCCCCTACCCGAACGGCTGGGCCGTGAAAGAGACGATCCAGCTGCTGCAAAAGGTGTTTCGCCTGCGCACCTGCGAAGACACGGTGTTTGCCAACCGCACGCGGCCCTGTCTGCTCTACCAGATCAAGCGCTGCTCGGGCCCTTGCGTGGGCGCGATCACGCCCGCGGCCTACGCGCAGGACGTGCAGCATGCCGAGGCGCTGCTGCGCGGCCAGACGCAGCAACTGCTGCAGGAGCTCGAAGCGCGCATGCGCGCGCACGCCGAAAAGCTCGAATTCGAGCAGGCCGCCGAACTGCGCAACCAGATCACGGCCCTGGCGCGCGTGCTGCACCAGCAGGCCGTGGAGACGGCGCCCGACCAGGACGTGGACATCCTCGCCGTGCGCGTGCAGGGCGGGCGCGCCTGCGTGAACCTAGCCATGGTGCGCGGCGGCCGCCACCTGGGCGACCGCGCCTACTTTCCCCAGCATGTCGAAGACGCCGCGGCGCTGTGGGAATCGAGCGAAACTGTGGAGTCCGCGGAGGATGCGGATGCCACCGAAGCCACGGCGCAGGCCGCCGCGCCAGGGCAGGGCGGCGCGGCGCAGCAGGCCAGCGCGGCGCGGCCCGCAGCGCGCGCTATCGAAGCGCAGGTGCTCGAAGCCTTCATCGCCCAGCACTACCTGGGCGTGCCCGTGCCGCCCGTGCTCGTGACCAGCGAACCCGTCTCGGCGCAGCTCTTGCAGGCGCTGGCCGAGCAGAAGGCACCGGGCGGCAATTGGTG
>CAVPUD010000154.1:0-6971 GCA_963708545.1 uncultured beta proteobacterium
ACTAGTTCAATGGAGACTTCACTTGGCAATCGAACGTGGGTACTAATTCCAGCGCCTGAATCTCCTGATAACCACTTCAAGGCTGGCAACTTCTCCTAAGCCAGGTCCGGTGTGGTTCGTGACCGTCCGGCCACAGCAGGTCGAGCGAACGCCAGCCCCCAGCCTTGAGCAGCCAAGACATTTGCAGGAACACTGGAAACGCCGAAGTGCAAAACAGCACACGCGTGCATTTCGCCCCCAGCGCGCCCCTGAAACGAAACAAGGACCCGAAGGTCCTTGTTTTTACTGGCATTTTTTGGGGTGGCTGATGGGACTCGAACCCACGACGACAGGAATCACAATCCTGGACTCTACCAACTGAGCTACAGCCACCGTAGCCGCACATTATAGCCCGCCGTGGCCGTCATGAGCACATTGCGGCGGCGTTTCCTGCGAATTTTCAGCCTTGCGAGAGCGGCTCGGGGCGTGGCGCCTTGATTTGCACCTTGAATTTTGTCTTGAGCCATTCGTAGTAGGCCATGCCTTCGGCGCTGCCCCACCACTGGGTGAATTGCGCAAGGAGTTGGCGTGCGGCTTGCTCATCGGCTGGCTCGGGCGGTTTGACCGCGTTGATCTTGACGATCGCGTAACCTTGCGTCCCCAGAGCTACACCGACCCACGCCGGCAAGGATTCGGCACGCGCGCGGAATATGGCGTCGACGATGGCCTGTGGCTGGTTTTGCGGCTGCTCGCGCGACAGCAGCATGGGTGCGCTCAGACCCGTGGCACCATCGGGCTTGGCTTTCCAGGCGGCAAGGCGGGCCTCCCCTTCCTTGCGTGCGAGTTCGGCCGCCTTGTCGGCGGCGTAGAGTTCTTGCACCTGGGCGCGCACCTGTTCGAAAGGCAAGGTCTGCGCAGGCGTGTACGCCTGGATGCGGCCCGCAGCGAGTTGGCTTGGGCCGACTTCTATGGCTTCGGTGTTGTGCTTTTTCTCGATCGCGTCCGCAGAGAACAAGGCCGCGAGGAACTTGGCATTCGCGAGCGGTCCGCTCGCACCTGCGGCGGGAGTGCGACTCAGGCCCGTGGCAGTGTGGATCTTGAGCTTGAGTTTGTCGGCCACTGCTTGCAGGCTGTCGGGTTGTTCATAGACCGTGTTGCTGAAGGTCTCGGCCACTTCGGCGAATTTGCGCTGGGCTTGTTGCTGGCGCAGCTCGGCTTCCAGCTTGGGGCGCAACGCATCGAAGCTCGGCACCTTGGGCGGCTTGACGTCGGTGAGCTCGATGATGTGGTAGCCGAAGTCGGACTCGACGACGCCACTGAGCTCGCCTTTTTTCAGCGCGAACACAGCATCTTCAAAGGGTTTGACCATGGCGCCACGCGCGAAATAGCCCAGGTCGCCTCCATTGGCAGCGGAGCTCTTGTCGTCGGAATACTTTTTCGCCAGTTCGGCAAAACCCGCCGGGCTTTGGCGCAGCTGGGCGAGCAGTTCCTCGGCGCGGGCCTTGGCTTTGGCACGCTCGGCTGGCGGCGCGTCCTTGGGCGCCTGGATCAGGATGTGGCGCGCGCGGCGCTCTTCCTTGCTGCCCAGGCGCGCCAGGTTTTCCTGGTAATAGCTGCGCAGATCGTCTTCGTTCACGCTGATGCTGGAGGCCACGCTGTCGAGGTCCAGCACCACGTACTCCACGCTGGCCTGCTCGGGCTGCTGGAATTGGCTGGCGTGCGCTTTGTAGTACGCCTGCAAGTCGGCGTCGCTGGGCGTGACGCGGCTGGCGAAATCGGCGGCGTCTAGGTGCGCGATTTGCACTTCGCGGCGCTGCAGGAGCGCGTCGAGCGCTGGCTTGGCCTGCGCAGGCGTGGCAAAGGCCGAGCCCATGACGCCGGCCATCACCTGGTTGACCGAGAGGTCGCGCCGCACCATGGCTTCGAAGCCCTCGGGCGTCATGCCTTGCGCGCCGACCAGGGCGCGGTAGGCGGCGGCGTCCAGGCTACCGTCGGGGCGCTTGAGCGCGGCGATCGCGGGGATTTCCTGCAGGCTGCGCGCAAGGCGGCTGTCGCTCGTGACCAAGTGCATTTGCTGCGCTGCGGCCTGCAGCACGCGCTCGCGCACGAGGCGCTCGAGCGTGGCGTAGCGCGCCTGCGGCGAGTCGAGCAGTTTAGGGTCCAGCGAGGGAGCATGCGCGCGGATGCGGTCGATTTCGATCCTGTGCGCGTTGTCCCAGTCGGCCTGCGTGATGTCGTGGCCATCGACGCGCGCCACCACGGGGCTTTTTTCGGAAAAGTAGTCGCGGTTGACGCCCACCAACACGAACGAGGGAATGATCAGCAAGAACAGCAAGAGCATCACGATTTTGGAGTGCTTGCGGATGGCTTCGAGCATGATCGATCTTTCCTGGGGACGCAGCTAAGGAGCAGTGGGGGGTGTGGGCCGGCGCACTGCACATCTGCGCCCTGTGCTGTTGGCGTGACGGAGCGGGTGCAAACGAAAGGCGAACCCGTGTTCGCCTTTTGCCTGAGGTGGGAGAGCACAGGGGGTTGAAGTGGTGGGTGCTGACGGGCTCGAACCGCCGACCTACGCCTTGTAAGGGCGCCGCTCTACCAACTGAGCTAAGCACCCCACTTGAACCTTGAAACCTTGCGCGCCATGCACGCGCGCGCCGGGTGACGAACCGTGGCAATCAGTTGATGGCGTCCTTCAACGCCTTGCCTGGGCGGAACTTGGGAACCTTGGCGGCTTTGATTTTAATCTCAGCGCCGGTACGCGGATTGCGCCCGATGCGCGCGGCGCGCTTGCCCACGGAAAAGGTGCCGAACCCGACCAGAGACACCGAGCCGCCCTTTTTCAGGGTTTGTTTGACTGCTTCGATCGCCGACTCGAGCGCACGAGTGGCTGCGGCCTTGGAAATATCGGCATCGTTGGCGATGTGATCAATCAGTTCGGTTTTGTTCACGAAAAACCTCTTACGGAAGATGAGGGATGGAAACGCCCGACGGCATCCTGTGCGCGTTTGGCTATGTATCCACCGGGTTGTGGCGTGAAGGCGGCTTGGCGACACTCATTTCGGATTAAAGCCATCGGCTCGCCCAGTGTCAATAAGCAGCTGCGGGCCCGGCTTCACGACCATCGCTTGCGGGCATGGGGCGCGATTTTAGTCGCATTTACGGCGGCAAAACGCTGCGGCGGCTCAGCCCGCTGCGGGGCCGCGCATGGACAAACCCGGATTGACACTCAAGCCACACCACCGTCAGCAAGCTGCTCGGCAATCGCGCGGCCCAGGTCTTGCGTGTGGTCCTTGCCGCCGAGGTCGGGGGTGCGCGGGCCGCCGCTGCGCGGGTCGAGCACGGCCTCTATGGCGGCGAGGATGGCGTCGTGTGCGGCGCGGTAGCCGAGAAAGTCGAGCATGAGCGCGCCGCTCCAAATCTGCCCGATCGGGTTCGCGATGCCTCTGCCCGCGATGTCGGGCGCCGAGCCGTGCACGGGCTCGAACAGCGAGGGCGCGGCGCGCGTGGGGTTGAGGTTGGCGCTGGGCGCGATGCCTATGGTGCCGGTGCAGGCCGGCCCGAGGTCGGAGAGGATGTCGCCAAACAGGTTGCTCGCCACGACCACGTCGAAAAAGTCGGGCCGCTGCACGAAATGCGCGGTCAGGATGTCGATGTGGAATTTGTCCACGCGCACGTCGGGGTAGGCCCTGGCCATTTCGGCCACGCGCTCGTCCCAGTAGGGCATGGTGATGGCGATGCCGTTGGACTTGGTGGCGCTGGTCAGGTGCTTTTTCGGGCGTGACTGTGCGAGCTCGAACGCATAGCGCAGCACGCGATCGACGCCGAAGCGGCTCATCACGGTCTCCTGCATGACGATTTCGCGCTCGGTGCCCTGGAACATGCGCCCGCCTATGCTCGAGTATTCGCCCTCGGTGTTTTCGCGCACGATGAGCATGTCGATCTCGCCCGGCAGGCGCGCGCTGCCGTCGCGGCGCACCACGGGGGCGGTGATGCCGGGCATGAGGCGCGCCGGGCGCAGGTTGATGTATTGGTCGAACTCGCGCCGAAACAACAGCAGCGAGCCCCACAGCGAGACATGGTCGGGAATTTTCTCGGGCCAGCCCACGGCGCCGAAGTAGATCGCCTCGTGGCCGCCGATTTGCGCCTTCCAGTCAGTGGGCAGCATCTGGCCGTGCTTTTCGTAATAGTCCCAGCTAGCAAAATCGAAATGGTCCAGGCGCAGATCGATGCCGAACTTGCGCGCCGCCACGTCGAGCACGCGCAGCCCTTCGGGCATGACCTCTTTGCCTATGCCGTCGCCGGCAATCACGGCGATGCGGTGGGTGGGCATGAATACTCCTTGAAAGATAGCTGCTTGTGCAGGCTCGATAAGCACAAATCGGCAAAATGGCTTGAATCTTCAGCGCACGCGCGCGCGGATTTCGGGCAGGGCTTTTTGCAGGTAATGGACCATGGACCAGACCGTGAGCACGGCCGCAAGCCACAGCAGCCAATGGCCCCACAAGCGCGTGTCCAGGCCGCCGGGCAGCGTGCCGTCGTAGAGCAGGAACGGCAGCGCGACCATCTGCACGGCCGTCTTGGCCTTGCCCAGCATGTGCACGGCCACGCTCTTACTCGCGCCGATCTGCGCCATCCACTCGCGCAGCGCCGAGATGGCGATCTCGCGCCCGATGATGATGAGCGCGGCGAACACGTCGGCGCGCTGCAGATGCACGAGCACGAGCAGCGAGGCGCAAACCAGGAGTTTGTCCGCCACCGGGTCGAGAAACGCACCAAACGCCGACACCTGCCCCAATTTGCGCGCGAGGTAGCCGTCCAGCCAGTCGGTGATGGCGAACACGACGAACAGCACGGTGGCGATGAGGTTGCGCGTGGCCGGCTCGAGGGGCACGTAAAAAACCCCCACGATCAAGGGAATCGCGACGATGCGCGTCCAGGTCATGAGAGTGGGCATGGTCCAGAACATGGCGCCGATTGTGGCATGGCACACCATGGCCGCCGCAGCCCGCCCATGGCCGCGTCTGCGTGCGCCGCGCACCGCTGGCGCGCTCAGAAGGTGTCACACCTTCTCAGCGCAGCGCGTGGTAAATCTTTTCGGCCAGCGCGCGCGAGATGCCCTCGACCGTGCACAGGTCTGCGACGCTGGCTTCGGCCACGCCGCGCACGCCGCCGAAGCGCTGCAGCAGGCGCGCGCGTTTTTTCGGGCCCACGCCGGGGATGTCTTCGAGCCGGCTGCCACCCACGCGCACCTTGGCGCGCGCGGCGCGCATGCCCGTGATGGCAAAGCGGTGCGCCTCGTCGCGGATTTGCGCCACCAGCAGCAGTGCTGCCGAATCGTGCCCGAGCGCGATTTTTTCGCGCCCGTCGGCGAATACGAGTTCTTCGAGGCCGACCTTGCGGCCCTCGCCCTTTTCGACGCCGACGATGCGCGCAATGTCCAGCCCCAGCGCAGTGAACACCTCGCGCGCGACGCCGACCTGGCCTTTGCCGCCGTCGATCAGCACCAGATCGGGCAGGCGTGCGCGGGTTTTGCCGGGCTCCACGCCTTGCCCCGCACCCGCAGCGACAGCATCCGCGCCGATTGCGCCTTCTGGGGCCGGCACCCCCGCACGCACGGCTTCGGCGAGCTTGCCGTAGCGGCGCTGCAGCACCTGGCGCATGGCGGCGTAGTCGTCGCCGCCGGTGATGCCTTCGATGCGGTAGCGCCGGTATTCGCTGGGCTGCATCTTGTGGTGCTGGAACACCACGCACGATGCCTGCGTGGCTTCGCCCGCGGTGTGCGAGACGTCGAAGCACTCGATCGTGAGCGCGTCGAGGTCTTGCACGGTGAGGTCCAGCGCCTCGGCGAGCGCGCGCGTGCGTGCCTGCTGCGAGCCTTCTTCGGCGAGCAGGCGCGCGAGCTGGAGGTCGGCGTTTTTTTGCGCCATTTCGAGCCAGACGCGGCGCTGCTCGCGCGGCTGGTGCACGGCGTGCACGCGCGTGCCGCTTTGCTCGGCCAGCGCCTGCAAGAGCTGCGCCGAGACGGGTTCGCTGGTCACGAGCACGGGCGGCACGGGCACGCCCAGGTAGTGCTGGGCGATGAAGGCTTCGAGCACCTGCGCTTCGATAGCGCGCGCTGCGGGCCGCGCCGCGCTGGCCTGCTGCGCCGCGCCGCCCTGCCCTGGCGCGGCGGCCTGCGCCGTGGCTTCGGTGGCATCCGCATCCTCCGCGGACTCCACAGTTTCGCTCGATTCCCACAGCGCCGCGGCGTCTTCGACATGCTGGGGAAAGTAGGCGCGGTCGCCCAGGTGGCGGCCGCCGCGCACCATGGCTAGGTTCACGCAGGCGCGCCCGCCCTGCACGCGCACGGCGAGGATGTCCACGTCCTGGTCGGGCGCCGTCTCCACGGCCTGCTGGTGCAGCACGCGCGCCAGGGCCGTGATCTGGTTGCGCAGTTCGGCGGCCTGCTCGAATTCGAGCTTTTCGGCGTGCGCGCGCATGCGCGCTTCGAGCTCCTGCAGCAGTTGCTGCGTCTGGCCGCGCAGCAGCGCCTCGGCATGCTGCACGTCCTGCGCGTAGGCCGCGGGCGTGATCGCGCCCACGCAAGGGCCCGAGCAGCGCTTGATCTGGTAGAGCAGACAGGGCCGCGTGCGGTTGGCAAACACCGTGTCTTCGCAGGTGCGCAGGCGAAACACCTTTTGCAGCAGCTGGATCGTCTCTTTCACGGCCCAGCCGTTCGGGTAGGGGCCGAAATAGCGGTGCTTTTTGTCGATGGCGCCGCGGTAGTACGCGAGGCGCGGAAACTGCTGCTCGGGCACCTGCGCCGGCCTGCCCGCACCTGCCGCAGACGCCTCGCGCGCCACGCCCGTGAGCTGCAAAAAAGGGTAGCTCTTGTCGTCGCGAAACAGGATGTTGTAGCGCGGGTGCTGCGTCTTGATGAGGTTGTTTTCGAGCAGCAGCGCCTCGGCCTCGGAGCGCACCACGGTCGTCTCCATGCGCACGATCTTGCCCAC
>CAVPUD010000155.1:0-9037 GCA_963708545.1 uncultured beta proteobacterium
CTGGCCTACCCCATGCTGAGCCTGAACTTCGTGTTCGTCACGCTCGCGGCGCGCTGGCTGTTCCACGAGGCTGTCGATGTGCGCCACTGGGCAGGCGTCGCGCTCATCATGGCCGGCGTGGCGCTGCTCGGGGCGCAGGCATGAACCAAAACAAAGGCTTGGGCAAGGGCTTGGGCCTCGCGCTCGCGAGCACGCTGCTGGTGAGCGGCGCGCAACTCGCTTTGCGCTGGGGCATGGCGCGCCTGCCGCTGCCTGCGGATTGGCTGGCCGCCTGGCAGGCACACACGCTCGATGTAGCCGCGCTCGCCAGCGTATGCTTTGGCATCCTGGCCTACGCGCTTTCGATGCTCTGCTGGCTCGGTGCGCTGCAGCGCCTGCCGCTGTCGCGCGCCTACGCCTTGCTCAGCCTCAGCTACGCGCTGGTGCACCTGGGCGCGGCGCTGCTGCCGGGCTGGGACGAGTCGCTGAGCGCGGGCAAGGCGCTGGGTGTGGCGCTGGTGGTTGGCGGCGTGCTGCTGATCCACGCGCGGCCGCAAGCGCCCGCGGCACCTACAGCATCTTCGCGCTGATTTTTTACTTCGACACATCACCATGAAACTCACGATCTTCGGCACCGGCTACGTAGGACTGGTGCAAGCGGCCGTCATGGCCGAAGTCGGGCACGACGTGCTCTGCATGGACATTGACCAGGCCAAAATCGAGCAGCTCCAACAAGGCCAGGTCGGCATCTACGAGCCCGGCCTCGCGGAATTGGTGCACGAAGGCGTGGCCGCAGGCCATTTGCGCTTCACGCACGAGGTGGCAGAGGCGGTGCAGCACGGCGCGGTGCAGTTCATCGCCGTGGGCACGCCGCCTGGGCCCGACGGCGGCGCCGACCTGAGCGGCGTGTTTGCCGTGGCCGAGGGCATTGCGCGCCACCGCAGCGAGCCGGTCATCATCGTCGAAAAATCCACCGTGCCCGTGGGCACGGGCGACCGGCTCAAGGCGTACATCGAAGCACAGCTTGCACAAAGCGGCAAACGGCTCGCATTCACCATCGTCTCGAACCCCGAATTCCTCAAGGAAGGTTCGGCGCTCAACGACTGCCGCCGCCCCGACCGCATCATCCTCGGCGGCGAAGACGAAGCCGCGCTCGACGTGATGCGCGAAATCTACGCGCCCTTCAACCGCAACCACGACCGCATCCTGTGTATGAACCTGCGCAGCGCCGAGCTCACCAAGTACGCGGCCAACTGCATGCTCGCCACCAAGATCAGCTTCATCAACCAGCTCGCCGAGCTGGCCGAAAACCTGGGCGCCGACATCGAGGCGATCCGCAAGGGCATAGGCGCCGACCCGCGCATCGGCTACCACTTCATCTACCCGGGCTGCGGCTACGGCGGCTCGTGCTTTCCCAAGGACATCAAGGCGCTGATCCACACCGCGCAGGAAGCCGGCTGCACGAGCGACCTGCTGCAGGCCGTGGAAGCCGTGAACGAGCGGCAAAAGCACAAACTGTTCCAGCGCATCCACGCCTATTACCAGGGCGACCTCAAGGGCCGCACTTTCGCACTCTGGGGCCTGGCCTTCAAGCCCAACACCGACGACATGCGCGACGCCCCGAGCCGCGAGCTCATGGAATCGCTGTGGGCCGCCGGCGCCAAGGTGCGCGCCTACGACCCCGAGGCCATGGCCGAGGCGCAGCGCCTCTACGGCCACGACGAGCGCCTGGCCCTCATGGGCACGCCCGAAGCCGTGCTGCCAGGCGCCGACGCGCTCGTGATCTGTACCGAATGGCAGGTGTTCAAGGCGCCGGACTTCGAGCTCATCAAGCAGCAGTTGCGCGCGCCGGTGATCTTCGACGGGCGCAACCTCTACGACCCGCAGCGCCTCGCGCGCAAGGGCATCCACTACTTTGCGATCGGCCGCGGCGAATCGCTGCAATTGCCGTTGCCGGGGCGTGCGCGCGTGCTCGCGGATTGACGCGGATGATCCACAGCCCCGTCAAAACAAACACCCCTGCCCGCGCGCGAGCGCCGGGCGGAACTGGCTGTAGTCGAGTTCGAGCGGCGTGCGGTTCAAGCCCAGCCGTCGGCAGGCGAGTGCAAAGCGCTGGCGCAGCAGATCGGCCCAGTGGCCGCTGCCGTGCATGCGTGTGGAAAAGCCGCCCGTGTAACTTTTGCCCTCTTGCCGTTCTTCGGCGCTGATGCCATGCAGGTCTTGCACGCGCGCCATGATGCGCGCCGCGCGCTGCGGGTAGTGCAGCTCCAGCCACTCGCGAAACAGCGCGTCGAGCTCCCAGGGCAGGCGCAGCACGCTATAAAAAGCGCTGCGCGCCCCGGCCGCGTAGGCGGCGTCGAGCACCTGTTCCATGTCTTCGTTGAGAAACGGTATCTGCGGCGCCACGCTCACGCCCACGGGAATGCCCGCCGCGGCCAAGGTGGCAATGGTGCGCAGGCGCCGGTGCGGCGCAGCGGCGCGCGGCTCCAGGCGGCGCGCGAGCTCGGCGTCGAGCGTGGTCAGCGTCACATAGACCGCCACCAGGCGCCGCTCGGCCAGCGGCGCGAGCAGGTCGATGTCACGCTCCACGCCGCTGCTCTTGGTGATGAGGCCGAACGGGTGGCGCGCATCGCGCAACACCTCGATCAAGCCGCGCGTGAGGCGCAGCGTGCGCTCCACGGGCTGGTAGCAATCGGTGGCCGAGCCCAGGCTCAGCGCGCTGGGCACATGGCCGGGGCGCGCAAGCTCGCGCCGCAGCACCGCGGCGATGTTCGTCTTGGCGACGATGCGCGTCTCGAAGTCCAACCCCGGCGAGAGGTCCAGGTAGCTGTGCGTGGGCCGCGCGTAGCAGTAGATGCAGCCGTGCTCGCAGCCGCGGTAGGGGTTGACCGAGTAGATGAAGGGAATGTCGGGCGAATCGTTGCGGCACAAGGCGCTGCGCGCGGTCTCGTGCAGCACCTCGGTCGGGGGCGGCGCGGCGCGTGCATCTTCGGCCTCTTCCTCGTGCGCATCGCCGGGCCAGCCGTCGTCCGCCCCCGCGAGCCGATCGCGCGTGTCGCGCGCAAAGCGGTGCGCAATGCGGCTCGCCGCCCCGCGCCCGCGCACCGCCTGCAGCGGCACGCGCACCAGCGGCGCGGGCTCGTCGACGCTTTCATCAATGCGGTTTTCGGATTTCATGCTGTATAAATATAAGGGGTATCTACTTAGCTCCAGTGGCACTCCTAATGCTGTGTTTTTATCCAGCAATAGTATCTGACTCCCGCTCGTCTGTCTTCTTGCTCACCACATCCGCATAAGTCACCGGCGGCGTGACCACCGCTTGCTGCAGCAAGCGATAAAACAGCATTCCCCGTGAGTTGGAGGTGCGCCGGTTGAAGCGGAACACGAATTCATCGAGATAGGCGTCCAGGTGCTCGGGCTGCACGGCCCCGTGGTGCGTCCCCAGCACCCAGCGCTGCACCAACGAGGCCACCCGGTGCACTCCCGCCATCGACACATGGGCTGGCACACCGGAACCCAGCATGACGGTGCGCTGGTGGGTGTATCCCAGCTCTCCCAGCGCGCGGTAGGCCGCCGAGCCGTCCGTGCGTACATGGGCCCCGGGCTCGACCACCTCCTGAACAAAGGGAATGACGCAGGAGGCGGAATCTCGGGCTATGCGACGCAGCCGGATGCGTCCAAACCCCTTGGGCTCCACGACCTCTACTGCCATGGCCACCAGCACTTTGGTGGTGCTGCTCTTGCGCCCTACAGGGGTGATGGGGTTTTTGCGGTCCGTGATGGACAGGTAGGTTTCATCCACCTCGACAAGCCCCTTGAGCTTGTCCCTGCCTGGTCGAACCATGGCACGTCGAAACCGGTGAAGCATGGTCCAGGCTGTCTGGTAACTGCCCAAGCCCAAAACGCGCTGCAGCCCCAAAGCGCTCACGCCTTGCTTCTGATTGGTCAGATACCAGGCCGCTGCCAACCACACCCGCAGGGGTGTACGTGTCTTGTCAAAGATGGTCCCGGAGGTCACTGTTCCCTGGTACTGGCAAGCCCGACACATCAAGCGGGTGCGGCTGGCTCGGTACACATCCCCCGTATTGCCACAGCGCGGACAGATGAAGCCATGGGGCCAGCGCAGCTTCTCCAGGAAGGTCAGGCAGGCTTCTTCGGTGGCAAACCAATCAAGAAATTCGTTCCAGGTGCGGGGGTAGTCCTGACCGGGAGTGGGCGTTAGTATCTGAGTTTCCATCCAGTCATTTTGACATTGCTGGAGCTAAGTGGATATCCCTTATAAATATACAGAAAATCCGTTCGCATGGCCGCTGCTGGAGTGGGGGATTCACGATCGACTACAGTCCCGCGCTTTGTTGGTCCGCATCATCAGGAGGTCAGTGAAACCATGGCACGCAGCAAACCGCAAATCACCCTGTCGTCTCTAGACCTGGAGCGCATCGAAGCTTTGCTGGCGGCGCTACCTGCAAGCGTCTTCCCCGGCAAGGCGGAATTGCAAGCCGAACTCGATCGCGCCGAGGTGGTAGAGCCGCAGGACATCCCACCCACCGTCGTCACCATGAACTCCACCGTGCGCTTCGCGATCGCCGAGACCGGCAAGGAGTTTTGCCTCACGCTCGTTTACCCGCGTGATATGGATGGCAGCGCGGACCGTATTTCGATACTTGCGCCCGTGGGTGCCGCCTTGCTCGGTCTCTCGGTGGGCGATGAACTGACCTGGCCAGGGCCCGGCGGCAAAACGATGACCGTGCGGGTGCAAGAAATCGTCTATCAACCAGAACGCGCGGGCGACTTACATCGCTGAGCCGGCACCATCAGCCAAAATTCCCCACGAGCGACGCCAGCCACCCCGCACCCAGCAATCCCGCCTGCCAACGCAGAATGGCCGGCCATGAGATGCTCTGCTTTTCGATGCGCTCGTAAAGCAGCCGCCCCGCCGCGAGCGACAGTAGCACGGCCAGCAGCATGCCCAGCGCATTCCAGCCGGGCGCCTCGGGCCACAGCGCCGTCACGACGGCGTTTACTGCCAGACACACGGCAAAGTGCAGCAAAAAGACCGAGTACGACATTTGCCCAAGCCGATTCAGCACCGGCACACCTTGCCACTGGCGCAAAGCCGGCGTGCGCATGACCCCCACGAGCGCCAGCGCCGCTACCCAAGCCAGAGCGATGCGCGGGCGAAAATCCACCCACAACGCAGCCACGCCCAGCGCCACCAGCATGAACAACCAGGGCCGCACGCGCGGCGCATGCGCGGCCCAGTAGGCCATCATCCCCAGGCCGTAGGCGCCCCAGAAATACACGGCCCAGGCATCGAGCTGCGGCCAGCGATTGAAGCCCAGCAGCGACGCCGCCACACCCACGACCACCGCCGCCTGCCCCCAGCGCGCCGCATCGACCTGTCCACTGCGCCGGGCCCAAGCGCGCACTGCGGCAAAAAGCAGCACCGCGAGCGCAAACAGCTGAAAATCGATGGCCACGTACCACACGCCGGCCGACAGCGCCTCGTATCCGAGGATATCCTGCAGCAGCAAAGCATTGGCGAGCAACTGCGCAAAATCAGGCTCGGCGGGCACCGAATAGTGATCCAGCCAGGGCCGCACCAGCGCCGACACGAGCACCGTGACCAGCAAAGCCACGGCGTAGGGCACGACCAGCCGCCCGAACCGGCGCACCACCTGTTCCCAGGCGCTCGCAAAGCGCGCCGCTCCTTGTGGCGCAAGACTGGCCGCAGCCAGATAGCCGCCCAACACCAAAAACACCTGTACGGCCATGCGCCCATGGCTGGAAAGCCAAGCCAACAGCCGCGGCGCGAGCGGCTCGGCAATGTCCGACATGGGGCCGTAAAACGCGAGGTGGTGGGCGACGATGAGCAAACAAGCAAGGCCCTTGACCACGTCGATCAAGGGCGCGCGTGAGGACGCAGCAGGCATGGATGAAATGGATGAGGCATTCAGCAGCGCAGCTGCGCAGCAGCGCAGGGCAAGGCGATGCTCCTGCGCAAGAGAAAAGTGGGCGATTGTGCGCTCTTGCTCCTTTTTTTACGTGCCCGTCGCCGCAAACCCTGGCACGAAACTCAGGGTTTTTCCCAGACCACGGACTGCAAGCTGAAAGAGAACTGAAAGCAGGGTGTCGATAGATTGCGCGCGATGCGACTTCCGCGCAACGATTCCGAGGAGCAGCGTACATGACCGCCCTGGATCGTCCCGACGACGCTCACCGTGGCCCTGGTCGGAGGGCAAGGTTGGCGCATGCCATCAATCCGCTGCAGCACGTTTAAGGTGCCGACGAGCGGCTAAGGGCGAACCTCAGCCGCACCACAGAGGCGCTGGCGCGCCTGCACATATTCGCTGCGTAGACGCTCGACCAGCTCGGCTGCGCTGGTCACGGCATGCACCGCGCCTATGCCCTGGCCGCTGCCCCAGATGTCCTTCCAGGCTTTTTTCCCGCTTTCGCTGAAGTTCATCTTGCTCGGGTCGGATTCGGGCAGGTGCTCGGGGTCGAGCCCGGCGGCGCGGATCGACGGCGCGAGGTAGTTTCCGTGCACGCCCGTGAACAGGTTGGTATAGACGATGTCGTCGGAGGTGCATTCGACGATGGCCTGTTTGTAAGCGTCGCTCGCACGCGCTTCGTGCGTGGCGATGAAGGCCGAGCCGATGTAGGCGAAGTCCGCGCCCATGGCCTGCGCCGCCAAAATCGCACCGCCGTTGGCGATCGCGCCCGAGAGCGCGAGCGGGCCGTCGAACCATTCCCGGACTTCCTGCACGAGCGCGAACGGGCTCTTGGTGCCCGCGTGGCCGCCCGCGCCCGCCGCCACGGCGATCAGGCCGTCGGCCCCTTTGTCGATGGCCTTGTGCGCAAAGGCGTTGTTGATCACGTCGTGCAGCACCACCGCGCCCCAGCCGTGCGCGGCCTGGTTGACTTCGGGGCGCGCGCCCAGGCTGGTGATGATGATGGGCACCTTGTATTTGGCGCACAGCGCCATGTCATGGTCGAGGCGGTCGTTGCTCTTGTGCACGATCTGGTTGATCGCAAAGGGCGCGGCGGGCCGCTCGGGGTGCGCGCGGTCGTGCGCGGCCAGCGCCTCGGTGATTTCGGCGAGCCACTCGTCGAGCTGCGAAGCCGGGCGCGCATTGAGCGCGGGCATGGAGCCAACGATGCCCGCCTTGCACTGCGCGATCACGAGTTGCGGGTTGCTGATGATGAACAGCGGCGAGGCGATCACGGGCAGCGACAGGCGTTGCAACGCGGCTGGCAGGCAGGGCATAAACCACTCCTTTCTCAATAAAAATGGCCTGTAGCGCTTGATAATCAAGCGCTAGCAGCTATTATTTACGAAGCATCAAGCGATACCGTGGTACGCCTCAAAAGGCGTCGTTGGGCAGCGCCATCACGCTCTCGCCACCTTCGAGGATGGCGTCGCGCAGACCCGGCACGCGCACGAGGATGTGCTCGGCGTAAAAACGCGCCGTGGCAATCTTGGCCTGCATGAAAGGCACGTCTTGGCCCTTGGCAAGCAGCTCTTGCGCAACCAGCAGACTGCGCGCGAGCTGCCAGCCCGCGACGAGGTTTCCGCTCGCGAGCAGGTAGGGCACGCTGCCCGCATAGACCGCGTTGGGTGAAGCTTTGGTGCGGCCCACGACGAAATCCACCACATCCAGATACGCCTCGCGCGCAGCCTGCAGGCGCCGCGCCATCGCGAGTGCGGCCGGCGTGGCGCTCGCTTGCAGTGCGGCCTCGGTTTTTGCGATCTGCGCGGCAATGGCGCGTGCGGTCTGGCCGCCGTCGCGTGCGGTCTTGCGTCCCACGAGGTCGTTGGCCTGGATCGCCGTCGTGCCCTCGTAGATGGTGAGAATCTTGGCGTCGCGGTAATGCTGCGCCGCGCCCGTTTCCTCGATGAAGCCCATGCCGCCATGCACCTGCACGCCCAACGAGGCGACTTCCTGGCTCATCTCGGTGCTGTAACCCTTGACCAGCGGCACGAGGAATTCGTAAAACGCCGCATTTTGCTTGCGCACCTCTGCGTCGGGGTGGTGGTGCGCGGCGTCGTAGGCTGCGGCGGCCACGGCCGCCATCGCGCGGCAGCCTTCGGTGAGCGCGCGCATGGTCATGAGCATGCGGCGCACGTCGGGGTGGTGCACGATGGTGGCGCTGGCCTGCACGCTGCCATCGACGGGGCGGCTTTGCACGCGCTCTTGCGCGTAACGCGCCGCCCTCTGGTAGGCACGCTCGGCAATCGCCACACCTTGCACGCCCACGGCGTAGCGGGCCGCGTTCATCATGATGAACATGTATTCGAGGCCACGGTTTTCCTGCCCCACGAGGTAGCCCACGGCGCCGGGGCCGCCTTGGTCGGCCACGCTGCCGACCAAACCATCGCCATACTGCAGTACCGCCGTGGGGCTGGCCTTGATGCCCAGCTTGTGTTCGATCGACACGCACTGCACGTCGTTGCGCGCGCCCAGGCTGCCGTCTTTTTGCACGAGGAACTTGGGCACCATGAACAGGCTGATGCCCTTGACGCCCTCGGGCGCGCCCTGCACGCGCGCGAGCACCAGGTGCACGATGTTCTCGGCCATGTCGTGCTCACCGACCCAGGTTCCGGGCCCGGTATTGACGAAGTACTGGGTGTCTGAGACGCGGGTTGCCCAGGCTGTCATAGATCGTAAGGCTGGTGGAGTTTGTGTAGGTCGTGGGATCCGTGGGATCGAAGCTGGCACTCGTAAGTGCGGGCGCGCGCGAATCCAGATTCGCGGTCAGCACCGCTGCGGTCGTCTGCTTGGGCGGCAGGTCGGCGGTCGGCAATTGCAGATCCACCAGGGCTCCGGTGATATTCCCCGAGGTATCGGCGCCATAGCCGGTGAGGCGCTGCCCCTGGTTGTTGACGATGAAACCCGTGCGATCCACACCAAAGGCCCCAGCGCGGGTGTACACGCTGGTGCCATTATCGTTGAGCCTAAAAAAGCCGTTGCCGCTGATCGCGAGGTCGAGGTTATTGCCGGTGGTGGCAATATTGCCTTGGCTGAACTGCTGATCCACCGCGGCCACCTTGACTCCC
>CAVPUD010000156.1:0-32223 GCA_963708545.1 uncultured beta proteobacterium
TGGACTGCCTCACGCTCTGGCTCACGAACTGGCGCATGCCGTTCGACGATTCTGAACAAAATATGCCTCTAACGCAGGACTGGCAAGCGCAGGAAGCTATGTTTTTGCAAGCATTGCAAGAATCCCCCGGCCCTATGGTGCTGGTGGGCAACGAGATCGGCCTGGGCGTCATCCCGCTCGGGGCCGAGGTGCGCGCCTTCGTCGATGCGCTGGGCACGCTGAACCAGCGCGTGGCGCAGGTCTGCACGCGCGTCACGCTGATGGCCGCGGGTCTGCCGCTGTGCCTGAAGGAGTCCGCATGATGGTGCGCCTGGGCTCGCGGCGCCAGTTCTGGCGCAGCTTCTGGCGCAGCGGCTTGGGTTTGGGCATGCTCGTCGTCGGCCTGCTGCTTGCCGGCGTGGCTGTGGCCCAGCCCGTGCAGGTCACCGACGGGCGCGGGCGCGTGCTGCGCCTGCCCGCGCCGCCGCAGCGCATCGTGAGTCTGCTGCCCTCGCTGAGCGAGAGCGTGTGTGCCCTCGGCGCGTGCGCGCGCCTCGTGGGCGTGGATCGCTATTCCAACTGGCCGCAAGAGCTCACGCGCCTGCCGCAGGTGGGCGGCGGGCTCGATCCGAACATCGAGACCATCGTCGCGCTGCGCCCCGACGTGGTGCTCGCAAGCGTGTCCTCGCGTGCGAACGAGCGGCTCGAGGCGCTGGGGCTCACGGTGGTCGCGCTCGAGCCCAAGACGCATGCGCAGGTGCGCCAGGTGCTGGGCGTGCTCGGCGACTTGCTCGGCGTGCCGCCAGCACAGGGCGCCGAGCGCCTGTGGCGCGAGATCGACGCTGGCGTGCAGGCTGCGGCGCAGTCGCTGCCGGCGAGTGCGCGAGGAGCGCGCGTGTATTTCGAGGTCAGCCGCGGGCCCTATGCGGCGAGCGAATCGTCCTTCATCGGCGAGACGCTGCAAAGGCTAGGCGCGCGCAACGTGGTGCCCGCGGCGCTGGGGCCGTTCCCGCGCCTGAACCCCGAGTACGTGGTGCGCGCCAACCCCGACGTGATCATGCTCGGCAGCCGCAGCATGCAGGCGCGTGCGCTCTACCCGGGCTGGGACAGCATCCCCGCGGTGCGCGCGCAGCGTGTGTGTGTGTTCGACGCTGCGACGTCCGAACTCATCGTGCGCCCCGGCCCGCGCCTGGCCGAGGGCGCGCGTGCCATGGCGCGCTGCCTCGCAGAAAAGCTCGGGCCCAAGCCCGCAGCCAAAGGGCCATGAAGATCGAAGCGCCAACCCCGGCCCCGGCCCACCAAGCCCCCATTGCGCCCCTGAACGGCCAGGGGCACCGCGCGCTGCTGCTCGCCGTGGCGCTGCTGCTCGCCAGTGGCGCCCTGCTGCTCCTGGGCGCGAGCGTGGGCAGCACGGGGTTCACGAGCCTGCTGCAGCAAGGGCAGGACGCGGTGGCGCGCCAGATCGTCTGGGACATCCGCCTGCCGCGCACCTTGGGCGCGTGGCTCGCGGGCGCGCTGCTGGGGCTGGCGGGCGCGGTGGCGCAAGGGCTGTTTCGCAACCCGCTGGCCGATCCGTACCTGCTGGGCAGCGCCTCGGGCGCGGCGCTCGGTGGGGCGCTGGCGCTCGCCTTGTTCGGCGTGGTGCCGCAGGGTAGCGCGCCGTGGCTCGCGCGCCTGGGCATTCAGCTCGGCATCAACGGCATGGCGTTCGTGGGCGCGGCGGCGGCGGTCTTGCTTACGCTCGCGCTCGCGCGCGGCGTGCAGCACACGCTGCGCCTGCTGCTTGCGGGCGTGATCGTGGGCGTGGTGCTGGGCGCGGCGCGCGATCTGGTGGAGCTTGCCTCGCCCGACATCCTGCAGGCCATGCAGGCCTTCACGCTGGGCAGCACCAGCTTCGTCGGCTGGCTGGCGTGCGCGCTCATGGCCGCGGCCTGGGGCTTGTGCCTGCTGGGCGCGGCGGCGCTGGCGCGCGCGCTCGACGGCCTCACGCTGGGCGAGGCCACGGCCGCGAGCCTGGGCCTGCCACTCGTGCCCATGCGCGCAGGGCTCGTCACGGTGCTGGCGCTGGCCACGGGCACGGCGGTGGCGCAGACGGGGCTGATCGCCTTCGTCGGCCTGGCCGCGCCGCACCTCGTGCGCACCCTGGTGCGTACCACGTATGCGCGCCACATCGCGCTCGCGAGCCTCATGGGCGCGGTGCTGCTGCTCGCGGCCGACATCCTCGCGCGCTGGGTGCTCGCGCCGCAGGAGCTGCCCGTGGGCGTGCTCACCGCGGCGCTCGGCGGCAGCTACCTGCTGTGGCGCATGCACCGGCGCAGCGCAAGCGGAGGGTTGCTATGACTAATATAGCTATAAGCGCCCATAGGATAAGCGTCAGCATCGAAAAACACCCCATATTGCAAGGCCTCAGCCTGGCGCTGCCCGCGGGGCGCTGGACCAGCATCGTCGGGCCCAACGGCGCGGGTAAATCGACGCTTTTGCGCGCGCTCGCGGGCCTGCAGCCTTGCACGGGGCAGGTGCAGCTGCTGGGCCGCCCGCTGGCCGACTGGCCGCGGCGCGAACGCGCACGCACGCTGGCCTGGCTCGGGCAGAACGAGGCCGTGGCCGACGAGCTCACAGTGCACGATCTGGTGCTGCTCGGGCGCCTGCCGCACCGGCCCTGGCTCGCGGCGCCCAGCGCTGCCGACTTTGCCGCCGTGGAGCAGGCCTTGCGCGCCACGCAGGCCTGGGACTGGCGCGCACGCAGCCTGGGGCAGCTTTCGGGCGGCGAGCGCCAGCGCGTGCTGCTGGCGCGCGCGCTTGCGGTGCAGGCGCCGGTGCTACTCATGGACGAGCCGCTCGCCAACCTCGACCCGCCGCACCAGGCCGACTGGCTGCAGCTCGTGCGCGCGCTGGTCGCGCAGGGCGCCGCCGTGGTCAGCGTGCTGCACGAAGTCTCGCTCGCCCTGCAGGCCGACGACATGCTGGTGCTCGCCAAGGGGCGCATCGTGCACCACGGCGCCTGCGCCCAGGCGGCCACGCAGCGCGCGCTCGAACAGGTGTTCGACGGGCGCATCGCCATCCACGCGCTGCAGGGGCAGTGGGTGGCGACGCTGAAATAGCAAAGTTCCGATTCGCCGCGGCTGCGCACCATCCCGCCTCCGTTTTTTTGACCGTCGCACTTTCAAGGAGCCCCCATGGACATCCAAACCCCACCGACCGAAAAACCCTACGAGCCCCCCGCCGGCGAGCGCCGCGGCCTCATCATCGTGAACACCGGCGACGGCAAGGGCAAGAGCACGGCGGCCTTCGGCCTCGCGCTGCGCGCGCATGGCCGCGGCAAGGCCGTGAAGATCTACCAGTTCATGAAAGTGCCGAGCGCGCGCTTTGGCGAGCACCGCGTGTTCGAGCAGCTCGGCGTGCCCGTGGAGGGCCTGGGCGACGGCTTCAGCTGGAAAAGCCAGGACCTGGAGCGCTCCGCCCAGCTCGCGCGCGACGGCTGGGAGCGCGCCAAGGCCAGCATCCTGAGCGGCGAATATTTCCTGGTCGTGCTCGACGAAATCACCTACCCGCTGATCTACGGCTGGCTGCCGCTCGAAGATGTGCTGCACACCCTGCGCACGCGCCCCAAAGACGTGCACGTGGTGCTCACGGGCCGCAACTGCCCGCAGGAAGTCATAGACATCGCCGACACCGTAACCGAGATGCGCCTCGTCAAACACGCCTTCAATGCCGGCGTGCCGGCGCAGCGGGGGATAGAGGATTGAGGTTGATACCATGATGCGGCTTCCGCATTCCTGCAAAGCCGCTCCCCATGCCCCTCGCCACCCACACCTACCCCAGCCCACTTGGCGACTTGCTCGCCGTGTTTACTGCGCGCGGACTCGGGCTGCTCGAATTTGCGGGCCAGCCGCGTGTGGCGCGTGAATTGGCGCAGTTGCAGGCCGCGCGCGGTGATGCGGGGCCTGCGCCAGCCCTGCTCTTCGCTTGGACGGGGCAGCTCGGCCAGGAGCTCGCTGAATACTTCGCGGGCCAGCGGCGCCATTTCGAACTGCCGCTGGACTTGGTGGGCACGCCGTTTCAGCAGCGCGTGTGGCAGGCGCTGCTCACCATCCCCTACGGCCAGACCTGGAGCTACGCGCAGCAGGCGCAGCGCATCGGCCAGCCCCGCGCCACGCGCGCCGTGGCCGCGGCCAATGGGCAGAACAAAATCAGCATCGTCGTGCCCTGCCACCGCGTGATCGGCAGCGATGGCCAGCTCACCGGCTACGGCGGCGGCCTGCCGCGCAAGGCGTGGCTGCTGGGGTTGGAGCAGGGGCAGCAAGCCGCGCCGCCCGCATCGTCGCAGGGGGCGGGCAGGGCGTGAAGTGTTCCCAAAATGGCTAACTGGATGCAGACGGTTGACCTCACCAAGCTTGCTCACGACTGCGGCGCAGTTCCTTCGATGAGGAAAACCGAAATGGAGCGTTTGCAGGTTCCAGTCCCGCCCCTCGAAGAACAAGCCCGCATCGTCGCCTCCCTCGACAAGTTCGGCGCGCTGGTAAACGACCTCTCCAGCGGCCTGCCCGCCGAGATCAAGGCCCGCCGGCAGCAGTATGCGTACTACCGCGACCGTCTGCTCAGCTTCCGGGAAGCGGCCTGATTTGCCATACTCAATCCATTGAGTAAAAATACTCAACATGCCGAGCAAAAAGAAACAGCCTTTCCAGCGCCCGCAGGTGGCCGTGTTGGCGGCCCGCTTGGATGAGCCGCGCCGTTTCATCCAGGTGGTGGCCGGGCCGCGCCAGGTGGGCAAGTCCACTCTGGTGCAGCAGGCCACGCAGGCGCTGCCTGTGCCGGTGCGCCATGCCAGCGCGGACGAGCCCACGTTGCGCGGCCCGGACTGGATCGCCCAGCAGTGGGAGGCGGCGCGCCTGTCCATGGCAGGGCCGGCGGGGGCGGTGCTGGTGCTGGACGAGGTGCAGAAAATCCCGGGCTGGTCGGAGACGGTGAAGCGCCTGTGGGATGAGGACACCCGCGCCGGCCGCCCGCTCAAGGTGGTGCTGCTTGGTTCGGCGCCGCTGCTGATCGCCCAGGGGCTGACCGAAAGCCTGGCCGGGCGTTTCGAGACCATTGTGGTGTCGCACTGGTCGTTGGCGGAAATGCGCGCGGCCTTTGGCTGGTCGCTCGACGAGTATGTGTTTTACGGCGGCTACCCCGGCGCGGCGCCGCTGATCGGCGAGCCCGCGCGCTGGGCACGCTACGTGCTGGACAGCCTGGTCGAGACCGCGATCGCGCGCGACGTGCTGCTGCTCACGCGCGTGGACAAGCCCGCCTTGCTGCGGCGGCTGTTCGAGCTGGCCTGCCGCTATTCGGGCCAGGTGCTGTCCTACACCAAGATGCTGGGCCAGTTGCAGGATGCGGGCAACACCACCACGCTGGCGCATTATCTGGAGTTGCTGGCAGGTGCGGGCATGGTCTGCGGCCTGCCCAAGTACGCGGGCGACGTGGCGCGCAGCCGGGGCTCCAGCCCCAAGTTGCAGGTACTCAATACCGCGTTGATGACGACGGCCAGCGGTTACAGCCTGGCCGAGGCGCGCGCAGACCGCGAGTTCTGGGGCCGGCTGGTGGAGTCCGTGGTGGGGGCGCATCTGGCCAATGCCGCGATGCGCGGCGAGTGCACGCTGTATTACTGGCGCGAGCGCAATCATGAGGTGGACTTCATCGTGCAGGCCGGGCGCGGACTGACCGCCATCGAGGTGAAAAGCGGCCGCGCACCCCAGTCCCACTCTGGAACGGCGGCGTTCGCGCAGGCATTCAGGCCGCAGCGCTGCCTGCTGGTGGGGGCAGACGGCATCGCGCTGGAGGATTTTTTGTTGCAGCCGGTGGCGCATTGGGTGGCTGCGGCATGAGCGAGGAGCTGAAATCCGCCCGCTACGAGCCGACCGCGCTTTCCAGCGAGAGTACGGTCGTTGCGGAGTTTCTGCCCGAAATGACCGGCAGACGTCCGCCAGCGCCCGCGTAGGCCCGACGGGCCGCCTCATGGACAATCCGGGTTGAACCCGACCGACCCTTGCCCCACCGCCCATGCCCCTGTCCTGGAACGAAATCAAGTCGCGCGCCATGGCCTTCAGCCGCCGCTGGGCCGATGCTGCGGATGAAAAACAGCAGTCCATCCCGTTCTGGATCGACTTTTTCGAGGTCTTCGGCATCACCAACCGGCGCGTCGCGAGCTTCGAGCACGCGGTCAAAAAGCACGGCGGCGGGCAGGGCTACGTCGATCTGTTCTGGCCAGGGCAGATGCTGGTGGAGCAAAAGTCGCGTGGCAAACCGCTCGAGCCCGCGTTCGACCAGGCCATGGGCTACTTCCCCGGCATTGCCGAGCGCGACCTGCCGCACACGCTGGTGGTGTGCGACTTTGCGCGCTTTCGCGTGATCGACCTGGACACGCGCCGCGAAATCAGCTTTGCGCTGGCCGATTTGCACAAGCACGTGCGCTGGTTCGGCTTCATCGCCGGCTACAAGGCGCAGGAAATCCGCCCGCAAGACCCCGTCAACATCAAGGCCGCCGAGCGCATGGGCCGCCTGCACGACGCGCTCAAGGCCAGCGGCTACGGGCAGTTTGGCAGCGCGCCCGAACGCGCCGGGCACGCGCTCGAAGTGCTGCTCGTGCGCCTGCTGTTCTGCCTGTTTGCCGACGACACCGCCATCTTCCCCGCGCAGGGCTTTCGCGCCTTCATCGAAGAGCGCACCGCGCCCGACGGGCGCGACACCGGCCCGCTGCTCGCGCAACTGTTCCAGGTGCTCAACACCCCGCCCGAGCGGCGCTCTGCGCACCTCGACGAGCAGCTGGCCGCCTTCCCCTACATCAACGGCCGGCTGTTCGAAGAGCCGCTGCCCATCGCCGACTTCGACGCCGCCACGCGCGAGGCGCTGCTCGACGCCTGCGCGCTCGACTGGGCCGGCATCAGCCCTGCCATTTTCGGCAGCCTGTTCCAAAGCATCATGGACGCGCAGGCGCGGCGCAACCTGGGCGCGCACTACACGTCCGAGGAAAACATCCTCAAACTCATCAAGCCGCTGTTCCTCGACGGCCTGCGCGCCGAGTTCGAGCGCGTGCAAGCACCAGCGCAACCGCCTGTTCGACTTTCACAAAAAACTGCGCACCCTGGGCTTTCTCGACCCGGCCTGCGGCTGCGGCAACTTTCTCGTCATCAGCTACCGCGAGCTGCGCCTGCTGGAGCTCGACGTGCTGCGCGCCGCCGCCGCGCTGCAAGGCCAGAGCGGCCAGCGCAGCATCGACGTGCACAGCCTCATCGGCGTCAACGTCGATCAGTTCTACGGCATCGAGATCGAAGAATTCCCCGCGCAGATCGCCCAGGTCGCGCTGTGGCTGGTGGACCACCAGATGAACCTGCGCGTGGGCGAGGAGTTTGGCCAATACTTCGCGCGCATCCCGCTCGTCACGAGTCCGCACATCGTGCACGGCAACGCGCTCACGCTCGACTGGACCGCCGTGCTGCCGCCCGCGCGCTGCAGCTACGTGCTGGGCAATCCGCCGTTCGTGGGCGCCAAGTTCATGAGCGACGCGCAGCGCGCCGACGCCCGCGCTGTGTTTACGGGCATCGATGGCGCGGGCTTGCTCGACTTCGTCGCCGCCTGGTACGTCAAGGCTGCGCGCTACCTGCGCGCGGCCGATATGCTATTGAAACAAGAGCTTCCAGCGCAAGCCACACAAGCGCTAGAGGCCGATTTTGTTCAAAACCCCGCCGCGCCGCGCGTGGCCTTCGTCTCCACCAACAGCATCACGCAGGGCGAGCAGGTGGGCGTGCTCTGGGGCTGGCTGCTCGCGCAGGGCGTGCACATCCACTTTGCGCACCGCACCTTCGCCTGGAGCAACGAGGCGCGCGGCAAGGCCGCCGTGCACTGCGTCATCATCGGCTTTGGCCTGCAAGACCTGCCGGGCAAAGTCATCTACGAATACGACGACATCAAAGGCCCGGCGCACGCCGTGCCTGCGGCGAACATCAACCCGTACCTCGTCGATGCGCCGGACGTGGTGCTGCCGCGGCGCAGCAAGCCGGTGTGCGATGTGCCCGAAATCGGCATTGGCAACAAGCCCATAGACGACGGCAACTACCTGTTCACCACCGCCGAGCGCGACGCCTTCATCGCCAAAGAGCCCGCCGCCGCGCGCTGGTTTCGCCGCTGGCTGGGCGCGGACGAGTTCCTCAACGGCTACGAACGCTGGTGCCTATGGCTGGGCGACTGCCCGCCGCACGAACTGCGCGCCATGCCCGAGGCGATGAAGCGCGTGCAGGCCGTCAAGGCATTCCGCGAGGCCAGCAAAAGCGCGCCCACGCGCGCCCTGGCCGCCACGCCGACGCGGTTTCATGTCGAAAACATGCCCAAGCAGGAGTACCTGCTCTTTCCCCGCGTGTCATCGGAGCGGCGACTGTGGATACCTATCGGATTTATCGACCCCGATACGCTCACGAGTGATTCGGCACTGATGACTGCTGGGGCAAGCAAGTTCCACTTCGGCATCCTCTCCAGCACCATGCACAACGCCTGGGTGCGCGCCGTGTGCGGGCGGTTGAAAAGCGATTACCGCTACTCCGCCGCCATCGTTTACAACAACTTCCCCTGGCCCTTCTGCGCCCTGGATTCCAAGCAAAAAGTGCCTCCAGCCAAGATGCAGCAAGCGCAAGCAGCTATCGAAGCCGCAGCGCAAGCAGTGCTCGACGCGCGCGCCGAGTTCCCCGGCAGCACCCTGGCCGACCTGTACGACCCGCTCACCATGCCGCCCGCGCTGCTGCGCGCGCACCAAAAGCTCGACGCCGCCGTGGACCGCGCCTACCAGCTCGCCGGCGGCCCCAAGAGCTACGCCGGCGACGCCGAGCGCGTGGCCTTTTTGTTCACCCTCTACCAGCGCATCACCAGCCTGCTGCCCGTGCAGGCCACCCCGCCCAAAAAACCACGCCGGCGCGGCGCGGGCTTGGCGGCAGGGGGTGCGGGTGTGGATGCGGTGTGATCGCTTCGATGCGCGCCCGCGTCATTCCGGCACGGGCGGCCATTGGCGCGCGGTGTGCACCAGCGCCAAGATCCACACAGCCCCGTGGTCTTCGTCCACCTCGTACACGAGGCGATAGCTTGCGTGGGGAATCCATTCGCGGGTGCCGGGGATCACGCCGGTCTTGCCCATTTTGGGGTGCGCCGCCAGCCGATCCGCGGCGGCACTGAACAGTGCGTCCATGCGTGCGGCCGCGCCGGGGTTGTCGGCCGCGATGTAATCCCAAATGTCGGCGCGGTCTCGTTCCGCCTCGGGCGTCCAGAGGACGATCACTCGGAGCCCGCCGCCACTTGCTTGCGCCGTGCGGCGAACGCGGCTTCCACCTCTTCATTCGAGCGGCCACGGCCTGCGTGCATGGAGGCCCGCGCGGCTTCGACCTTGCAGCGCAGGTAGTCTTCATATTCCCGCGCCTGGCGGCGCTGGGCAATGTAGCTGCGCATGAGCTCGCGCATGACCTGCGAGGCAGGCCGATGCTCGCCCGCCGCTTCGGCCATGAAGGCATCGCGCAGCTCAGGCTCCAGTTTCATCGTGAAAACGGCTTCTTTGGGCATGGGCGTTCATGGGTGTGGAAAAGGTACTGATCCAGTATATACATCGAGCGACGCGCGAGAGGTAAAAAAACGGGTGGCGTGGCCGTTGGGCCCACTTCGCCCGCGACAATCCCGCCCATGCTCGGGCTTTTTTCGACCATCCATGACTTCTCGAACGCTCCGCGCGCACCGTTCGCGGCCGCCGCTGCGCTCGCGCTGCTGATCGACCGGCTGCTCGGCGAGCCGCCTGCGCGCTGGCATCCCGTCGTGTGGATGGGGCGCGGCCTGGGCTGGGCGGGTGCGCGCATCGCGCCGCGTGCGCCCACGCCGCGGGATTGGGGGTCTTTTTGGCTCTCTGCGCTTGTCTGGTTTGCGCTGGCAGCTATCGTAATGGGAGCTTGTTGGGGCTTGCAATGGGCCGTGCTGCAACTGCCGGCGCTGCCTGCAGCGCTGCTGCTCGCCTTGCTGCTCAAGCCGCTTTTGGCCTGGCGCATGCTCGCGGCCGAGGTGGGGGCCGTGGAGGCGGCGCTGGCGCAGTCGCTCGGCGCCGGGCGCGCGCGCCTGGCCTGGCTCGTGAGCCGCGACGTGGCGGCGCTGGACGCGGCGCAGGTGCGCGAGAGCGCCATCGAGAGCCTGGCCGAGAATTTGAACGATTCGGTGGTGGCGCCGCTTTTCTGGTTCGCCGTGGCGGGCCTGCCGGGGGCGGCGCTGTACCGCCTGGCAAACACTGCCGACGCGATGTGGGGCTACCCCGGCATGCACGGCGGGCGCTATTGGCAGTGGGCCGGCAAATGGGCGGCGCGGGCGGACGATGTGCTCTCGTGGCTGCCGGCGCGCCTCACGGCCTTGCTGCTGGCGGCGCTCGCGTGCTGGCCGCCGCGCGCTGCGCACCGTGTGCCGCTGCGTGCGCTGCGGCGCGAGGCCGGGCGCACGCCTTCACCCAACAGCGGCTGGCCCATGGCCGCGATGGCGCTCGCGCTGGGCGTGCGGCTCGGCAAGCCGGGTGTCTATCAGCTGCACGGCGCGGGCCGGGCGGTGCAGTCGGGCGACGTACAGGCGGCGTTGCATTTGGCAAGAAAAGTGCCTATAGCCATTTTTCTGCTTGCACTATTAGCTTCTGTTTCGATAGTATTTGGAGGCGCATTTTGGCTTTGAATGTTGCAAGCAATTCGGGCAATTCGGGCAATTCGGGCAATTCGAACGATTCGGGCAACGGCGCGCGCGTGCACGGCGGGCCCGACGCGCAGGGCGTGGCCGCGCACGACTTTTCCACCAACGCGAATGCCTGCGGCCCGTGCCCGCTGGCGCTCGCCGCGGTGCAGCAGGCCGACGCCGCGCACTACCCCGACCCGGCCTACACCGCGCTGCGCGCGCAGCTCGCGGCCCTGCACGGCGTGGCGCCCGCGCGCATCGTGATCGCGGCCAGCGCGAGCGAGTTCATCTACCGCATCACGGCCTGGGCCGCGCGCACGCTGCCGCCCGACGCGCGCACCGTGGCGCTGCCCCCGCATGGCTATGGCGACTACGCGCACGCCGCGCAGGCCTGGGGGCTGCGCGTGGTGCACGCTGGGCACGGCAGGGGCGATGTGGGCGATGCGCCCGTGCCCGGCCTGCACTGGGCCTGCGAGCCCGGCAGCCCGCTGGGGCAGGCCGACGCGGCGCTCGCAGCCTGGGGCGCGGAAATAGCGCAGCGCGAAAGGCGTGCCGACGCGGCTGTGGACAAACCTGTCTATGGCTCTGGGGATAAGTCTGTGGAAGGGCTTGTGGACAGGCCCAGGGATGCGCCATGCGATGCCCCAGGCAACGGGCGGCGCGAAGGGACGCGCACTGGTACGCACACTGGGCCATGCAACGGGCCGAGCGATGCGCCTGCACGAGCCCCAGCCACGGTGCGCGTGCTCGACTGCGCCTACGCGCCGCTGCGCCTGTCGGGCCAGCCCAGTCTGGAAACGACTGCGCTGGACGCCGTGTGGCGGCTGTATTCGCCCAACAAGGCGCTGGGCCTGACGGGCGTGCGTGCGGCCTACGCCATCGCCCCGGCGGGGGCGCAGAGGGTCGCGCAGATGGTCGCGCAACTCGAGGCGCTGGCCCCGTCGTGGCCCCTTGGTGCGCACGGCGTGGCGCTGCTCGCCGCCTGGACGCAGCCCGCGGTGCACGCCTGGTTGCAAGAGAGCCTGCACACGCTGCGCGGCTGGAAGGCGCGCCAGACCGCGCTCTTGCAGGCGCAGGGCTGGCAGGTGCTACCTAGCGACGCGCCTTTTTTCTGCGCGCGGCCCCCAGTGGCCGACGTGTCCGCGCTGTGCGCGCAACTGCGCCGCCACGGCGTGCGCCTGCGCGACTGCAGCTCGTTCGGTCTGCCCGGCCTGGTGCGCCTGGGCGTGCGCGCGCCGGCCTCGCAGGATGCGTTGCTGCGGGCGTGGGAGGAAATGGGCGTGCGTCAAGAGGCCGGCCGCCCGGTGGCGCACGCCGCTACTGTTTGCGCGCCGGACGCTCGAACGAAGGGTTGCCCGCCAGCAGACCTAGAACGCTGATGTCTTCGTCGAGCGTGGGCCAGTGAATGCCCTGACCCTCGCCGAGCAACTCGAACTGCGCACGGTCTTCGGGCCGCGCGCTGGCCAGACGCGGAAACCATGCCAAAGGCACCGACAAGGTGCGGGCGTCGGCGAGCGTCACGACGAGTTCATCGTCTGTGCAATGCACATGCGCCGCGCGCGGATCAATTTGCAGGGCCAAAGAATTCATTCCAAGTCTCCGAAAACAGCACGGCATGCTCGCGCACGACGGTGGAAAGTTTGCCCAACTCCTGCGCCGAAAAGCCGGTGCTCGATGCCAACGAGACCGGGCTGAGCCAGAATTTTGCCAAGGCACGCTCGCGCTGCACGTGAATATGGACGGGCTCGCCGTTCTCGTTCGAATAGAAGCCCGCGCTCAAAAACCAAGTGCAACACCCACCCTGGAGAATCTGTTGCATGTCCCAAACCTACACCCATCTGAGCCTGGAAGATCGCGCCTTGATACAAGTCTGGCTCGAACACAACCTGAGCTTGCGGGCTATAGCCCGCAAGCTCAGGCGCGCGCCTTCGACCATTACCCGCGAGTTTGCTCGCAACCACGGGCGCCTGCCTGAGGCCCGCTCAGCGCCAGCGCCGGGGCGTCCTCTCATTGCAGGAGGGTACCGTTGTGCTGCAGCCCAGCAGCGTGCCCAGCGCCTGGCCCACAAGCCCCGCGTTGCGCGCAAGATGGTCAACGGCAACGTTGTTTGGGGCCGTGTGCTCGAATCCTTGCGCGCTGGCCTCTCCCCTGAGCAGGCCAGCGGCATACTGCGGCGCATGCCCGATGATCCTGTTCGCATCAGTCACGAGGCGATCTACTTGTCGCATCCCTGACGATCATATAGATTCCCGCCGCTACCCCCTGTTCATGGCTCGTGCCGTTTTGCGGGCCCTGATCGAGGAACATGAGCAAGCCAGCCAAGGAGCCCGTACACCATGATTATCGCCCTGCACAAAAACGCCCGCACCACCCCTGCAATACGCGCCGAGATCGCTGCCAGTAAGGAGAGCGCACGTGTACTCGCCCAGCGCTACGGCGTCACCGAGGCCACCATCTACAAGTGGAAAAAGCGCGATACTGTTCCTCCCCGAGGGATCATTCGACTTTCAGGCGTATTGGTCCAATATCATCAACCCCGTTGCACTTGGGGCCTGAATGCACCTTGTCGCATCAAGCATCAAACACTGCACTAGGAGCCTGTCGGACTTTGGACGTCGAAAGTGAGAATGCGCCCCAGCGAGGCCAGTTTTTGCCGGATTCGCAGCTTCACCGACAAGCCCAATAGCATCGCCGAGCCGATGCGCAAGAGCCTGGCTTACGATCAAGGCCGAGAGGTGGCCCTGCACAAGAAGCTGACCGGGCAGACCGGCATGGCCGTGTATTTCTGTGACCCACACAGCCCCTGGCAGCGTGGCTCCAAAGAGAACACCAACGGCTTGGTGCACCCCGCCTTGCCTTCCCATTTCAAAGACCACTGCATGGATCACAACATCTCACTCATCACCACGCTCGCCGCTGGCTTCGGCATCGCCCTGATCCTCGGTTTTCTGGCCGAGCGGATCAGGGTGCCGGCACTGGTGGGCTACCTGGTGGCCGGCATCATCATCGGACCCGGTACGCCGGGCTTCGTGGCCGATGTGCAGCTGGCCTCCCAACTGTCGGAGATCGGCGTCATGCTGCTGATGTTCGGCGTCGGGCTGCATTTTTCGCTTGATGACCTGTTGGCAGTGAAGCGCATCGCCGTGCCGGGCGCGGTGGTGCAAATGGGACTGGCCACGTTGCTGGGCATGGCGGTAGCGTGGGGATGGGACTGGAGTTGGGGCAACGGCTTGATCTTCGGCTTGTCGCTGTCGTGCGCCAGCACTGTCGTGCTGCTCAAGGCCCTGGATAGCCGAGGCGTGCTGGAAAGCATGAATGGCCGCATCGCCGTGGGCTGGCTGGTCGTCGAGGACCTCGCCACGGTGCTGGTCCTGGTCTTGCTGCCGCCGCTGGCCGGCGTCCTGGGCGGTTCAGAGGCCACCCTCGCGGCGGCTGCCAAGCCCTTGTGGATCACCATCGGGCAAACGCTGCTGCAAGTCGGTGCCTTCCTGGCCCTGATGCTGATTGCCGGCCGACGCGTGCTGCCCTGGATGCTGTGGCAGGTCTCGCGCACAGGTTCGCGCGAGTTGTTTACGCTCGCGGTCGTCGCAAGCGCCATTGGCATTGCCTACGGGGCGGCTCAATTGTTCAGCGTCTCGTTTGCCCTCGGAGCCTTCTTCGCCGGCATGGTCATGCGCGAGTCGGAATTCAGCCATCGCGCGGCGGAAGAGTCCTTGCCATTGCGCGATGCATTTTCCGTGCTCTTCTTCGTATCGGTGGGCATGCTGTTCGATCCCGCGATTCTGGTGGAACAGCCCTGGCACGTGCTGGCTGTGCTGGCGATCATCATTTTCGGCAAGTCCGTCGCGGCATTGGCCCTCGTGCTGGCTTTCCGCTATCCGCTCAATACGGCGCTGATCGTTTCCGCCAGTCTGGCGCAGATTGGCGAGTTCTCATTCATTCTGGCTGGGTTGGGTCTTTCCCTGGGGTTGCTGCCCGCCGAAGGCATGAGTCTCGTCCTGGCAGGTGCGCTCATTTCCATCGCGCTCAACCCGGTGCTGTTCGCCACGGTCGAGCCCGTGCGAAAGTGGATTCTCCAACGCTCGGAATTCGCTCGCAGCCTTGACCGGCGCACCGATCCCTATGCCGAGCTGCCAATGAGCACCGAGCGCAAGTACCTGGAGGGGCAGGTGGTGCTGGTCGGCTATGGCCGGGTCGGCAAGCGGATCGCCAGCGCGCTAGAGGCGCGCGGCATTCCCTACGTGGTGGTCGAACAGAATCGTGAGCTGGTGGAAAAACTGCGCAAGCAAGGCATGGCGGCGGTTTCAGGCAACGCCGCCGATCCTGCAGTGCTCATCCAGGCGCATATCGCGGAAGCGGCCATGCTCGTGGTGGCCACGCCCGATCCGCTCAATGTCCGGCAGATGGCCGAAACGGCGCGGACGCTCAATCCGGATATCGAGATCGTCCTGCGCACCCACGGCGAGGACGAGTCGCTGATGCTGCGCAAGGAGGGCATCGGCACGGTCTTCTTCGGCGAGGAAGAACTGGCCAAGGGGATGGCCGGGCACGTGCTGCAACGCTTCGCCCCGCAGCCGAACAGTTCGTCCGGGAGCTCTGCGACCGCCTGAGGCCTTGCCGGCCCGAGCCGCCGTCATCCCCTTGGAGCCTGTCGGACTTCGGAATCGTCGGCTGCGAATGCGCCGCAGCAGCCCATTTTTACCGGCTTCTTGCCCCGTGGTCCTGCTATGGGGCGGCGAATTCGGCAAAAACTGGTCGCGCGGGGACGCATTCTCGCTTTCGACGCCCAAAGTCCGACAGGCAGCTCGCGCTGATCGATACCCCATCGCGCATCTTCATGTGCCTGACATTGCCAATCAGGCCCATGATGATCATCTCTTTTGCTCCTGCCAAAAAATTCAGCATTCGCCTGATACATCCTGGTCAGTTTTGAACCCAGATTGTTCATTAGGACGCGGGATGATGGCGAGGCGGCTGGCGCGGCAGTTTGGTCGCTGGTGAGAAGTCCATGGCCGGTGCCATGGACGCCGAAGCAGCGGCCAAAATGACCGTCAGACGTCCGCCAGCACCCGCGTAGGTGCGCAGCACCGCCTAATGGACAATCTGGGTTAAAGCGGCACTCACGCCTTCAGGTGGTCATTTTTCGGTCGGCGTCAACATTACTGGAGCAAGCTGCTGCGTATCAGCCCCACGGCCAGTCCTTCGATGTCGAAAGGTTCTCCGGGCTGCACGGTGATGATGGAGTAGTCAGGATTTTCAGGGAGCAATTCGACCATGTCGGCGCTGCGGTGCAGGCGTTTGACGGTGACCTCGTCGCCCAGGCGCGCGACGACGATCTGGCCGCTGCGCACGTCGCGCGTGGCTTGCACGGCGAGCAGGTCGCCGTCGAGGATGCCTGCGTCGCGCATGGACATGCCGCGCACTTTGAGCAGGTAGTCGGGCTTGCGTGCGAACAGCGTGGGCTCCACCGCGTAAGTGCGGTCGATATGCTCTTGCGCCAGAATCGGCGAGCCCGCGGCGACGCGGCCGACCAGCGGCAGCACGAGCTGCGCGAGTTCTGCCATTGGCAGGCTGAACTGCTTGCCGCGTGCGGCGTTGAGGTGGCGCAGGGCCTCGCTGCGCAGGCGGATGCCGCGCGAGGTGCCGCTGACGAGTTCGATCACGCCCTTGCGCGCCAGCGCCTGCAGGTGCTCTTCAGCGGCGTTGGCGGACTTGAAGCCCAGTTCTGCGGCGATTTCGGCGCGCGTGGGCGGGGCGCCGGTGCGCGCCATGGCGCGTTGAATCAAGTTGAGAACCTGCTGCTGGCGCGCGGTGAGCTTGGGCTGATCGGACATGAAGGGCTCCACGAAAAGAGGACTGAAAGAAGGCGGGAAGAAGGCGGGAAGAAGGCGGGAAGAAGGCGGGAAGAAGGCGGGAAGAAGGCGGGGACTTGAAGCAGGGCCGCGGCGGCGGGATTGGCCTGTTCGTTTATAAGGGATATCCACTTAGCTCCAGCAATGTCAAAATGACTGGATGGAAACTCAGATACTAACGCCCACTCCCGGTCAGGACTACCCCCGCACCTGGAACGAATTTCTTGATTGGTTTGCCACCGAAGAAGCCTGCCTGACCTTCCTGGAGAAGCTGCGCTGGCCCCATGGCTTCATCTGTCCGCGCTGTGGCAATACGGGGGATGTGTACCGAGCCAGCCGCACCCGCTTGATGTGTCGGGCTTGCCAGTACCAGGGAACAGTGACCTCCGGGACCATCTTTGACAAGACACGTACACCCCTGCGGGTGTGGTTGGCAGCGGCCTGGTATCTGACCAATCAGAAGCAAGGCGTGAGCGCTTTGGGGCTGCAGCGCGTTTTGGGCTTGGGCAGTTACCAGACAGCCTGGACCATGCTTCACCGGTTTCGACGTGCCATGGTTCGACCAGGCAGGGACAAGCTCAAGGGGCTTGTCGAGGTGGATGAAACCTACCTGTCCATCACGGACCGCAAAAACCCCATCACCCCTGTAGGGCGCAAGAGCAGCACCACCAAAGTGCTGGTGGCCATGGCAGTAGAGGTCGTGGAGCCCAAGGGGTTTGGACGCATCCGGCTGCGTCGCATAGCCCGAGATTCCGCCTCCTGCGTCATTCCCTTTGTTCAGGAGGTGGTCGAGCCCGGGGCCCATGTACGCACGGACGGCTCGGCGGCCTACCGCGCGCTGGGAGAGCTGGGATACACCCACCAGCGCACCGTCATGCTGGGTTCCGGTGTGCCAGCCCATGTGTCGATGGCGGGAGTGCACCGGGTGGCCTCGTTGGTGCAGCGCTGGGTGCTGGGGACGCACCACGGGGCCGTGCAGCCCGAGCACCTGGACGCCTATCTCGATGAATTCGTGTTCCGCTTCAACCGGCGCACCTCCAACTCACGGGGAATGCTGTTTTATCGCTTGCTGCAGCAAGCGGTGGTCACGCCGCCGGTGACTTATGCGGATGTGGTGAGCAAGAAGACAGACGAGCGGGAGTCAGATACTATTGCTGGATAAAAACACAGCATTAGGAGTGCCACTGGAGCTAAGTAGATACCCCTTATTTTTCAACAGTTTTTTGGAGTGCGCAAGTGGGAGCGGAAAAAATTGTCGTGTTGGGCACGGGCGGAACCATCGCCGGAGTGGCGCAGGCGGGTGCAGGCAGCCTGGACTATCGCGCGGCGCAATGGGGCATCACGCAACTGCTGGCCGCGGTGCCGGGCTTGCGGGAGGCGGCGGGCTGCGCGCTGGAGGCGCAACAGATCGCGCAGCTCGACAGCAAGGACATGGACTTGGATACCTGGCGCCGCCTGGCGCTGCGTTGTGCACAGTTGCTGGCCGACCCGCTGGTGCGCGGCGTGGTGATTACGCACGGCACGGACACAATCGAAGAAACGGCGTGGTTTTTGCACCAGGTGCTGGCAGCGCACAAGCCCGTGGTGCTGACCTGTGCCATGCGGCCCGCGACGGCGCCTTTTCCCGACGGCCCGCAGAATTTGCTCGACGCCGTGGCCGTGGCGCGCACCCGGGGCGCGCAGGGCGTGGTGGTCGTGGCGGCGGGCGTGATCCACGAGGCGCAATGGGTGCACAAAGTGCACCCTTATCGCCTCGATGCGTTCAGTTCAGAAGATGCCGGGCCGCTCGGCTGGGTTGAGGATGGCGCAGTACGTTTGATGCGAAATTGGCCACAAACCAAGGCGCATCAAGCGCAAGCAGCTATCGAAAAAGTAATGCGTTGCAGCACTTGGCCGCGTGTTGAACTGGTGTTCAGCCATGCCGGGGCGAGTGGCGCCATCGTCGATGCGCTGGTGCAAGGCGGTGTGCACGGTCTGGTGGTGGCCGCAACGGGCAATGGCACGGTGCATGCGGCGCTCGAAACGGCGCTGCTACGCGCGCAGGCCGCGGGTGTGCGCGTGCTGCGTGCAACACGCTGCAGCGAGGGGCAGATGCTGCCGCGACCGGGCGACGCGCTGCCCGCTGCGCCGGGCCTGTCGCCCGTCAAGGCACGCATCACGCTGCTGCTGGACTTGCTGCAGTGAAGCCTCCGGCATACTGAAACGTGCGTCCAAAAAACGAAAGGCCCGCATGGGGCCTTTCAGGGCGAAGAGAGCAAAAGCGTCGCGCTCAGCCCTGCAGCGCCTGCAGCACGCGCGCGGTGATTTCCTCCACGCTGCCCAAGCCATCGATGACGCGGTATTGGGGAGCGTTGGCGGGATCCTGCTCGGCCCAGCGGCGGTAGTAATCAACCAGGGGGCGTGTCTGTTCGCTATAGACCTGCAAGCGCTTGCGCACGGTTTCTTCCTTGTCGTCGTCGCGCTGTACCAGGTCTTCGCCGGTGACGTCGTCCTTGCCGGGCACCTTGGGCGGGTTGAACTTGACGTGGTAGGTGCGGCCGCTCGCGGGGTGGGAGCGGCGGCCGCTCATGCGTTCGATGATGGCGTCGAAGGGCACGTCGATTTCGAGCACGTAGTCGATCTTGACGCCCGCGGCCTTGAGGGCGTCGGCCTGTGCGATCGTGCGCGGAAAGCCGTCGAACAAGAACCCCTTGGCGCAATCGGGCTGGGCGATGCGCTCCTTGACCAGGCCGATGATGATGTCGTCGTTGACCAGGCCGCCCGAATCCATCACGGCTTTGGCCTGCAGGCCCAGTGGCGTGCCGGCTTTGACGGCCGCGCGCAGCATGTCACCCGTCGAAATTTGCGGAATGCCGTATTTTTGGCAGATGAAGGTGGCCTGGGTGCCTTTTCCGGCGCCGGGCGGGCCGAGCAGGATCAGTCGCATGGGTTGGGGTTCCTCGAAAATGTCAATCGGATATCGTTTGCCTTTGAGGATAGCATGGCATGGCGCCGCCACGCGCTCGCCGGCGCCACGCTGTGGGCGGCGTCAGCCGAGCAAGGCGCGCACCCGCTCGAGGTCGGCGGGGGTGTCGATCCCTGCGGCGGGTGCATCGGCGCTGAGGTGCACGGCGATGCGGTGGCCGTGCCAGAGTGCGCGCAGTTGCTCGAGCGCCTCCAGCTGTTCGGTTGGCGCCGGTGCCAGCGTGGGAAACTGGCGCAAAAAGCCCGCGCGGTAGCTGTAGATGCCGATGTGGCGTAGGGGCGCAAAGCCCGCGGGCAGAGCGCTTACCGCAGGATCGCCAGTAGCGCTGGAAGCGGCCTGCCACCAGGCCGTGCCCGCGTGGTCGCGCGCGTGCGGGATCGGGGCGCGGCTGAAGTAATGCGCGAGGCCGCGCGCGTCGAGCACCACTTTGACCACGTGCGGGCTCAGGTAATCATGAAGGCTTGCGATCGCGTGTGCGGCCGTGCCCATGCTGGCTTCGGGCCGCGCGGGTAGCAGTGCGGCCACGGCGTTGATGAGCGCGGGCGGGATCAGCGGCTCGTCGCCCTGCACGTTGACGACGATGTGTTCGCCGTCCAGGCCGAGCAGGCTGCAGGCTTCGGCCAGGCGGTCGCTGCCGCTCGGGTGGGCAGGGTCGGTGTGCACGGCCTCGACGCCGTGGGCCGCGCAGGCCTGCACGATGGCCTCGTCGTCGGCCGCCACGACCACGCGCGTGGCGGCACTTTGCGCCGCGCGCCGCGCCACACGCACCACCATGGGCAGGCCCGCGATGTCGGCCAGCGGCTTGCCCGGCAGGCGGCTGGACGCGAGGCGCGCCGGGATCAATACGGTGAAGGGCGGGGTGGCGCAGGTGACCGGCAGGGGTGCCGCCAAGGCTGCGTTCACCGCTGCAGTTCCTCGTCGCTGAGCGTGCGCGCTTCGGCTTCGAGCAGCACGGGGATGCCGTCGCGCACGGGGTAGGCCAGGCGCGCGCTGTGCGAGACCAGCTCCTGGCGTTCGCGGTCGTAGCTCAGCGGGCCCTTGGTAACGGGGCAGACCAGCAGTTCGAGCAGTCTGGTATCGATGGGGCTCGAAGGTGGGGCTGAAGGGACTGGGGCGGGAGGGGCTGAGGTGGTGGAAGTCATGGGTGCGAAGGTGGTGGGCGCTGTGGTGCCGATTGTGCCCCTTCCCGTATTCGCAACGATTGCGCAAGGCGCGCGTCGAGCAGGGCGAAAAACGCGGGCGGAAGCTCGAGTTCGAGTGGCACGGCCAGAGCCTCGGGGTGGCGGGGCCAGAGCTTGACCGCGTCTTTTTCGGTACAAATCAAGGTGTAGCCATTGTCTGGCAAGCACTTCCAGCTCTCATAATCGTAGTGATCCGGCAGGGCTTCGGCGCGCGCGAGCGTGAGGCCTTGGGCGCGCAGCATGGCAAAAAAATGTTCCGGGCGGGCGATCGCGGCGAGCGCGTGCAGGGCCTGGCCGCGCAGGCTCGCAAGCGGCACCTGGCTGCCGTCCGCGCGCAGCGCGTAGCGGGCGAGCCGGCGCTGCAGCGCAAAGGCAGGTGCGGTGCCGGGTGCAGTGCCAGGCACAGTACCGGGCACAGTGCCAAGCGGCGGCGCGCCCACGTAGAGCACTGCATCGACCGGGCGCGGCCAGGGCTCGCGCAAGGGGCCGGCGGGCAGCAAAAAGCCGTTGCCTATGCCTTCTTCATTGAACACGCAGACTTCCAGGTCGCGCGCGAGCGCCAGGTGCTGCAGGCCGTCGTCGCAGACGATCAGGTTGACTTTCGGGTGCTTCGCGCGCAGCGCAAGCGCAGCCTCGGCACGCCGGCGCGCCACGAACACCGGCACGCCGCAGCGGCGCGCGAGCAAGAGCGGCTCGTCGCCGACCTCGGCAGCGCTGCTCGCGGGCGTGACGGCGCGGCAGTCATCGCCGCCACGGCCAGCGCTGCGCCCATAGCCGCGCGAGACCACGCCAGGCCGCCAGCCCTGGGCCTGCAAATGCGCGAGCAGGGCCATGACCACGGGCGTCTTGCCCGCGCCGCCCGCGATCACGTTGCCCACCACGAGCACGGGGCAGCCGGGGTGTGCCGAGGCGAGCACGCCGCGGCGGTACAGCGCCCGGCGCAGACGCACGAGCGTGCCATAGAGCAGCGACAGCGGCCACAGGCCCCAAGCCGCCCAGCCGCGCCGCTGCCAGATGCGGCGCAGGCGCGCGGCAAGCGCGGGACGCTGGGACGAGGAATTTGGCATGCTAGGAGCCTGTCGGACTTTGGAATCGTCGGCTGCGAATGCGCCGCAGCGGCCCATTTTTTACCGGCTTCTTGCCCCATAGCACCACTATGGGGCGGCGAATCCGGCAAAAACTGGCCTCGCTGGGGCGCATTCTCGCTTTCGACGCCCAAAGTCCGACAGACTCCTAGGGTGCGAGCGAAGGAACGCGCCCGGTAGCACTGGCTGGTGCAGTGCCGCGCTCAGCGCGCCGCCGAGGACTGCGTGGCGAAGGTGATCTGCGACAGGCCCACGCGCCGCGCGGCTTCCATCACGCTGATCACGGCCTGGTGCGGCGCGGTGGCGTCGGCGCTGATCACGAGCACGCTGTCGCGCCCCGCGCCCGCAGCCTGTGCATTCGCCGCCTGCGCAAGCGCGGTGGCGACCGCGTCCACGCTCTTGCCGTCCACGGCCATTTTGTTCACGGCATAGCGCCCATCGGCGGCAACGGCGACGACGATCTCGCGCGGACGTTCGCGCTGCTGCTCGGCGTCGGCCACGGGCAGGGTCAGTTGCAGCTCGGTGAACTTGCTGTAGGTGGTGGTGAGCATCAAAAAGATCAGGATCACCAGCAGCACGTCGATGAACGGGATCAGGTTGATCTCGGGCTCGTCCTTGGGGCGGGGGCGGAAGTTCATGGCCGGCACGTCACGAGGCTTTACGGCGCATTGCGGCGCAGCAGGTGGCGCAGGAACTGCTCGGAAGCGAGCTCCATCTGCAGCAGGTAGGCATCGACGCGGCCGCGAAAATAGCGCCAGAAAATCAGCGACGGAATGGCCACGATGAGCCCGAAGGCCGTGTTGTAGAGCGCCGTGGAAATGCCGTGCGCAAGCAGCACCGGGTTGCTTGAGCCCATCGCGCCGCCCGCGCCAGCCTGTGAGCCGAAAATTTCGATCATGCCGATCACCGTGCCAAGCAAGCCCAGCAGCGGCGCGGCGGAGGCGATGGTGGCGAGCGCGTTCAGGTATTTCTCGAGCCGGTGCGCGGCGGCGCGCCCCGCGCCTTCCATGGCGGCGCGCAGGTCGGCCTCGCTCGCCCGCGGGTTGCTCAAAAGCACGCGCAAGCCGCTCGCGAGCACTTCGCCGAGCGCAGAGTTGTGCGCGAGCTGGTTCACCACGTCGGGTGCGGGCACGCCTTTGGCCGAGACGGCAATGGCTTCGTCGAGCAGCTTGGGCGGGGCGATGCGCGCGGTTTTGAGGCTCATGAAACGCTCCACGATCAGCGCCAGCGCGAGGATGGAGCAGATGATGAGCGGCCAGATGGGCCAGCCTGCGGCTTGTATGATCGACAGCAATTCTCTCTCCACGGGCATCAGGGCAGGCGGCGATTATGGCGCAGCAGGATGGCTGACCCGCCGGGGACCACGGCCCGTGCGTTGGCCGCGCCGCATTTCGGGAACGTTTTCGATGTCCGGCGCCTGACGGCCTTCTGGTCGCCCACAGTTTCTGTGGATAACTTTGTGGGTAAAGCCCTGAAGAGTGCCCAAAAGCCCGCGCCGCGCCACGCATCGATCAGAATGATGAAAAATTACGCAGTAAAAATCGCTTGTAAATCAATAGGTTGCACGTGTTCCTGCGCCTTCCGGGGGCTTGGGGCTGCTCTGCAATTCGCAGCTGCCGGGCGCGCTGCGCTGTGGAATAGTGGCTGTTTGTTCGCCCCTGGGAGCCTGTCGGACTTTGGAATCGTCGGCTGCGAATGCGCCGCAGCGGCCCATTTTTTACCGTCTTCTTGCCCCATAGCACCACTATGGGGCTGCGAATCCGGCAAAAACTGGTCTCGCTGGGGCGCATTCTCGCTTTCGACGCCCAAAGTCCGACAGGCTCCTGGGCAAGCTTTCCGCCGCAGCAGGATGCGCCATGCCTGAGCTTTTCGGCGCGGACGCTGCGGCGCGGGTCTGGGAGGTCGGAGCCTTGTGCCGCGCCGTGGCCGACGCGCTCGAGGCGCGCTTCAACCCCGTCGCGGTGCGCGGCGAGATCAGCGGCTTTGCGCGCGCCACGAGCGGGCATTGCTACTTTGCCATCAAAGACACGCAGGGCCAGCTGCGTTGCGCCATGTTTCGCCGTGCCGCGAGCCTGCTCGATTTCGCGCCGCGCGACGGCGAACTCGTGGAGCTGCGTGGGCGTCTGGGCGTCTATGAGGCGCGCGGTGACCTGCAGCTCATCGTCGAGAGCATGCAGCGCGCCGGGCAGGGCGCGCTGTTCGAGCAGTTTCTGCGCCTCAAGGCCAAACTCGAAGCCGAAGGCCTGTTCGACGCCGCGCGCAAGCGCCCGCTGCCGCCGCTGCCGCGCGGCATAGGCGTCGTGACCTCGCTGGGCGCGGCGGCGCTGCACGACGTGGTGAGCGCGCTGCGCCGGCGCGTGCCGCACATTCCCGTGGTGCTCGTGCCCGCGCTCGTGCAGGGTGCGGGGGCGCCGGCGTCACTCATGGCTGCGCTCTTAAAGTTGTATCAGCTTGCGCAGGCTACAAGCGCACAAGAGGCCGATTTGGCTACAAAAACACCGCAGGGCGCGCCGCCCATCGACGTGATCCTGCTCGTGCGTGGCGGTGGCGCGATCGAAGACCTCTGGGCATTCAACGACGAGCAGCTCGCGCGCACCATCGCGCAAAGCCCCGTGCCCGTGGTCAGCGGCGTGGGGCACGAGACCGACTTCACGATCGCCGATTTCTGCGCCGACCTGCGCGCGCCCACGCCCACGGCCGCGGCCGAACTCGTGGCGCAGCCGCGCTCGGTCTGGCTGGGCGCGCTCGACTTGTTGCAGCAGCGCCTTGCAGACGCCGTGCAGCGCCAGCTCGATGCGCGCTGGCAGCGCTTGGACCAGGCCGCGGCGCGCCTGGGGCGGCCTTCGGCCTGCGCCGCGCGCGCGCAGCTGCGGCTCGCGCAGCAGGCACAGCGCCTGCGCCATGCAATGCTCCTTCATTTGGAGCGGCTTGCGCATGAAGGGAAAGCGCTGGAGGCCGATTTCGTTCAAAAAACACAGCAGCGCCTCGCGCGCGAGCACGAACGCTTGGAGCGCCTCGCGCTGCGCCTGGAACTGCTCGACCCGCAACAGGTGCTGCAGCGCGGCTATGCGCTGCTCAGCGACGCGCGCGGTCACGTGCTCACCAGCGCGCATGCCGCACGCCCCGGCGACGCCGTGCGCGCACGCCTGGCTGACGGCACGCTGGACCTTTTGGTCGCAGCGCCGCGCTGATACTGATTCCTTTCTACAATCGCAGCTCGCCACGGCTTCCCGGACGTTCCGGGCCCATCACCTCCCATGAAAGGAAATCGACCATGGAACACAAACTGCCCCCGCTGCCTTTTCCCATCGATTCGCTCGCTCCCCACTACAGCCAGGAAACGCTCGAATACCACCACGGCAAGCACCACAACGCCTACGTGGTCAACCTGAACAACCTGCAAAAAGGCACCGAGTTCGAGAACATGGCGCTCGAGGACATCGTCAAGAAGTCGAGCGGCGGCATCTACAACAACGCGGCCCAGGTCTGGAACCACACCTTTTTCTGGAACTGCATGAAGCCCCAGGGCGGCGGCGAGCCCTCGGGCGCGCTCGCGGCGGCCATCAACGCCAAGTTCGGCTCGTATGCGGCGTTCAAAGAGGCTTTCGTGAAGTCGGCCGTGGGCAACTTCGGCTCGGGCTGGACCTGGCTCGTGAAAAAACCCGACGGCACCGTCGATATCGTCAACACCGGCGCGGCCGGCACGCCGCTGACCACGGCCGACAAGGCCTTGCTCACGGTCGATGTGTGGGAGCACGCCTATTACATCGACTACCGCAACCTGCGCCAGAAATTCGTCGAAACCTTCTTCGACAAGCTCGTCAATTGGAAGTTTGCGGAAGAAAATTTCGCCTGAGCTTTTTCTCGCGCAATGAAAACGGCCTACGGGCCGTTTTTTTGTGGGGTGCTGGCGAAGATCAGCGCCGCGCGAACGGCGCCCCGCCGAGCTTGAAACCCGGCTTGATGCCGTGGCGCGCGAACCAGCCCTGGTTCATCTCGAGCACGTAGCGCACGGGCTCGGCCGAGCAATGCGAGTTCGTGGTTTGCGGCTGCATGTCGGCCAGGTTGACGATGGTGCCGTCGTCGCGCACGAAAGCCGCCGTGAGCGGCAGCAGCGTGTTCTTCATCCAGAAGCACTGCTGCGCGGGCTGCTCGAAGACGAACAGCATGCCCTCGTGCATGGGCATTTGCTTGCGCCACATCAGGCCGATCTCGCGCTGCTCGGGCGTGCGCGCCACCTGCGCATCGATGCGGTACATGCCTGCGGTAAGTTCCACGTGCGGCAGGTCGAGCTGCGGCGTCTGCGCGAGCGCGGCTCCAGTCAGGCCAAAGAACGCAAGGAAAAGTGCCAGACGACGCAAGAGGATGGCAAAAGCGGGATGGGTATGCATGGGAATCCGTGTCGGTGAAGGGGGCGGCGAGGAGTTTTTTATATATGCAAAATCCTGGGTTGAACCCAGATTGTTCATTAGGACGCGGGCGCTGGCGAACAAATTTTTGTCGGTAGAATGCCCGAGCCAGAGGGTATCCCCCTCGCCCCTTTCAGCACTCTCACGGAGACCCCGTTCATGACCAGCTACCAGCACATCAAAGTGCCCGCGCAGGGCCAAAAAATCACCGTCAACGCTGACATGTCACTCAATGTGCCGGACCAGCCCATCATTCCATTCATCGAAGGCGACGGCACGGGCATGGACATCACGCCCGTGATGATCAAGGTGGTCGATGCCGCGGTGGCCAAGGCCTATGGCGGCAAGCGCAAGATCCATTGGATGGAGGTCTATGCCGGTGAAAAATCCACCAAGGTCTATGGCCCCGACGTGTGGCTGCCTGATGAGACCCTGCACGCCGTGCGCGACTACGTCGTCTCGATCAAAGGCCCGCTGACCACGCCCGTGGGTGGCGGCATCCGCTCGCTCAACGTGGCGCTGCGCCAGGAGCTCGACTTGTACGTGTGCCTGCGCCCGATCCAGTATTTCGACGGCGTGCCCTCGCCCGTGAAAGAGCCGCACAAGACCAACATGGTGATCTTCCGCGAGAACTCCGAGGACATCTACGCCGGCATCGAGTTCGAGGCCGAGTCCGACAAGGCCAAGAAGCTCATCAAAATCCTGCAAGAAGAATTCGGCGTGAAGAAAATCCGCTTTCCCGCGACCTCGGGCATTGGCATCAAGCCCGTCTCGCGCGAGGGCACGGAGCGCCTGATGCGCAAGGCCGTGCAGTACGCGATCGACAACGACAAGCCCAGCGTGACCATCGTGCACAAGGGCAACATCATGAAGTTCACCGAAGGAGGCTTTCGCGACTGGGCCTATGCGCTCGCGGCGCGCGAGTTCGGTGCCGAGCCGATCGACGGCGGCCCCTGGATGAAGTTCAAGAACCCCAAGACGGGCAAGGAAATCACCATCAAGGACAGCATCGCCGACGCCTTCCTGCAACAGATTCTGCTGCGCCCGGCCGAATACTCGGTGATCGCGACGCTGAACCTCAACGGCGACTACATCTCTGATGCGCTCGCCGCGCAAGTGGGCGGCATTGGCATCGCGCCTGGTGCCAACCTGTCGGACTCGGTAGCGATGTTCGAGGCCACGCACGGCACCGCGCCCAAGTACGCCGGCAAGGACTACGTGAACCCCGGCTCGGAAATCCTCTCGGCCGAGATGATGCTGCGCCACATGGGCTGGGCCGAGGCCGCGGACGTCATCATCGCTTCGATGAAGAAGTCCATCCTGAGCAAGAAAGTGACGTACGACTTCGCGCGCCTCATGGAAGGCGCGACGCAGGTGAGCTGCTCGGGATTTGGGCAGGTCATGATAGATAACATGTGAGCCTCAGACGCCGCGCATTGCTGCGTCTCCATGAAGCCCTGGCACCATGAGCAGCCAGGGCTTATTTTTTGTCTTTCTTGTTCTGAATTACATAGCTTGTAAGGCATATGGATTCATCTCCCAGGGCGTTTCCCGCCGATCGCCACGCAAGCGGCCTTGGCGCGCTTTTGAAGCGCTATGGGCCAGGCTTGTTGCCCGGCCTGCTCGTGGCCTTGGCGGGGGGAGCTTTCGGTTATTCGTTGGGCAGCGGCTTCGTCATTGCGCTTTCGCTGGCCCTGGCCTTGTTGATCGTTTTGCTGTGGCGCGAGCATTTGCAGGTGCGCGACGCCGAGGCCACCCTGCGCGCGACGCAACAGCGTTTCCTGCGCCTGTTCGACCAGGCCGCCGTGGGGATCAGCCTTTCGGAAACCCGCACAGGCCGCTTCGAGCGCGTGAACCAGCGCTTTTGCAACATCGTCGGCTACCCGATGCACGAGCTGCTGCAGCTCGACTTTGCGCGCATCAGCCACCCCGACGACCTGGCGCAGGACCTGGCGCAGATGCGGCGCCTGCACGCGGGCGAAATCAGCGAATACCGCATGGAAAAGCGCTATTTCCACAAAAGCGGGCATGAAATTTGGGTGGACCTGAGCGTGTCCGCGCTGTGGGAGCCAGGCGCCACGCCCGACTACCACGTGGCCGTGGTGCAGGACATCACGCCGCGCAAGCACATGGAGCAGGCCCTGCGCGAGAGCGAGAGCCGCCTGCGCATGGTGCTGCAGCGTCTGCCCGTGGGCGTGTGCCTGATGGAGGCCGATGGGCGCCTGAGCTACCGCAACGAGGAGTTCGTGCGTATCTGCGGCTACACCGAGCAAGATGTGCCCACGCTAGCCGCCTGGTGGGAGTGCGCCTACCCCGACTTGGCCATGCGCGCCCACTACCAGGAGTTGTGGGCCGAGCTCTCGCACTCTGCCATGCTCTCCGACGGTGTGATTACCCCGGCCGAGTACCTGATCCATTGCAAAGACGGCCGCCAGCGGCCCGTCGAAGTCACGGGGGTGCCCCTGGGAGAGCGCATGCTGGTGTCCATGCTGGACCTGAGCGAACGCAAGGCGGCCGCTGAAGAAATCCACCACCTCGCGTTCTACGACCTACTCACGCGCCTGCCCAATCGTCGCCTGCTGCGCGACCGGCTGCAACAGGCGCTCGTGACGGCCAACCGCCACGATGCGCTGGGGGCTTTGCTGCTGCTCGATATCGACGACTTCAAGACCATCAACGAAACCCAGGGACACGAAAAAGGCGACGCGCTGCTGCGCCAGGTCGCGCAGCGCCTGCGTGAGGCCGTGCATGCCGACGACACCGTGGCGCGCTTAGGGGGCGACGAGTTCGCGGTGCTGCTCGAAGACCTCGGCGACACGGCCAGCGAGGCTGCGGCACGCAGCGGCGAGGTGGGCGAAAAAATCCTCGCCGCGCTGCGCAAGCCTTTCGACCTCGACGGCGAGATGCACCACAGCTCGATCAGCATGGGCGTCACGCTGTTCAGCGGCCAGGAGGCCGCAGAAACCGTCAATGAGCTGCTCAAGCGCGCCGACCTTGCCATGTACCAGGCCAAGGCGGCCGGGCGTGACACGCTCTGTTTTTACGAGCCCGCCATGCAGGCATCGGTCACGGCGCGGGCAGCGCTCGAGGCCGACATGCGCTCGGCCTTGGCCGAGGGCCAGTTCGTGCTCTATTACCAGCCGCAGTGGGAGCGCGAGCGCATCGTCGGCGCCGAGGCGCTGCTGCGCTGGCAGCATCCGCGCGCCGGCTTCGTCTCGCCGGCGCAGTTCATCCCGCAGGCCGAGCAATCGGGGCTGATCGTGCCGCTGGGCACCTGGGTGTTGCAGCAGGCTTGCGCGCAGCTCGCCCGCTGGGCGCAGGAGCCGGCACTCGCGCAGCTCGCCCTGGCCGTGAACGTGAGCCCGCGCCAGTTCCGGCAAAGCGACTTCGTGGCGCAGGTGCTGGCGGCCCTGGCAAGCCACGGCACCGATCCGCGCCGCCTCAAGCTCGAGTTGACCGAAGGGCTGCTGCTCGAGGACACGGAAGCCACCATTGCCAAGATGGGCGAGCTCAAGCGCTATGGCGTGGGCTTTGCGCTCGACGACTTCGGCACGGGGTATTCGTCGCTTGCCTACCTCAAGCGCCTGCCGTTCGACCAGATCAAGATAGACCAGAGCTTCGTGCGCGACGTGCTCACCGACCCGAACGACGCGGCGATTGCGCGCACCATCGTGGCCCTGGGCGCGAGCCTGGGCCTGAGCGTGCTGGCCGAAGGGGTGGAAAGCGAAGCGCAGCGCGCCTTTTTGGAGTGCCACCAGTGTCACATCTGGCAGGGTTACCTGCTGGGTCGCCCCATGCCCGTGCAGGACTTCGAGCACATCGTGCGTGCGCAGGTGCAGGCGCAGCAGGGGCCGGAGCGTGGTGCGGATTTCTCGATTTGATAGCTGCCAGCGCTTTTCTGACAAGCGCTAGAGGCATTTTTCATGCTGAAAATGGCAAGCAGGTATCATGCGCGCCCATCTCGCAATGCCCGTGCCGTGTACGTGTCGGTCGCGGTGCACTGACCCATGCGCCTCACCTCGATCAAGCTCTCCGGCTTCAAGTCCTTTGCCGAGCCCACGCACTTCGCGCTGCCGGGCCAGCGCGTGGGCGTGGTGGGGCCCAACGGCTGCGGCAAGTCCAACATCATGGACGCGGTGCGCTGGGTGCTGGGCGAGAGCAAGGCCAGCGAGCTGCGCGGCGAGTCCATGCAGGACGTGATCTTCAACGGCACCACCACGCGCAAGCCCGCGAGCCGCGCGAGCGTGGAGCTGGTGTTCGACAACGCCGACCACCGCGCGGGCGGCCCCTGGAGCCAGTACGCCGAGATCGCCGTGCGCCGCGTGCTCACGCGCGAGGGCGGCAGCAGCTACTTTCTGAACCACCAGCCCGTGCGCCGGCGCGACGTGCAGGACGTGTTCCTGGGCACGGGCCTGGGGCCGCGCGCCTACGCCATCATCGGCCAGGGCACCATCAGCCGCATCATCGAGTCGCGCCCCGAGGAGCTGCGCCTTTTTCTCGAAGAGGCTGCGGGCGTGTCCAAATACAAGGAGCGCCGGCGCGAGACCGAAAACCGCCTTGCCGACACGCGCGACAACCTGCTGCGCGTGGAAGACATCGTGCGCGAGCTGGCCGGCCAGCTCGAACGGCTCGAAGCGCAGGCCGAAGTCGCGCAGCGCTACCAGGCGCTGCAAGCCGCCGTCACGCTGCGCCAGCAGCAGCAATGGTTTTTGAAGCGCGCGGAAGCCGCGGCCGAGCAAGAGCGCGTGCGCGCCGAGGGGCTGCAGGCGGTGCACGATCTCGAGGCGCGCACGGCCGAATTGCGCCAGCTCGAAGCCGCGCTCGAGAGCGCTGCGCCAGTCGCACTACGCCGCGGGCGAGGCCTTGAACCAGGCGCAGGGGCAGCTCTACGAGGCCTCGGCCGAAGTGGGGCGGCTGGAGGCCGAAATCCGCTACGTGGTCGAAGGGCGCGGGCGCGTGGCGCAGCGCCTGGCCACGCTGAGCGAGCAGATCACGCACTGGGAGCAGCACGCGCAAGAAGCCGCGCAAGAGGGCGAAGACCTTGGCGCGCGCGTAGAGGCCGCGCAGGAGCAGTCTGCCGTGCTCGAGGCGCAGCTGGCAGAGCAGGCCGAGCAATTGCCCGCGCTCGAAGAAGCCTGGCGCGTAGCGCAGGCGCGTGCGGGCGAGCAGCACCGCGCCGTGCTGCAACTGCAGCAGCAATTGCAGCTGCTCGCGGCCGAACAGCGCAGCCTGGGCGAGCAAAGCCGCCAGCTCGACCTGCGCCTGGAGCGCCTGCACGGCGAGCAGCGCCAGCTCGCGCCGCCCGACGAGGCGCAGCTGCAAGCCTTGCGCACCGAGCACGAGGCCGCGCAAGAGGCCGCGGCGCAGGCCGAGGCGCGCCTGGCCGAGCTGCAAGACAGCCTGCCCCAGCGCGACGCCGAGCGGCAGGCGCAGCAGCAGGCGGTGCAGGCCGAGGCCGCGCACCAGGCCACGCTCGCCGCGCGCCTGGCAGCGCTGCAGGCGCTGCAGGAAAAGGTGCAAAGCGGCGGCAAGCTGCGCCCTTGGCTCGCAAGCCACGGGCTCGATGGCCTGCCCGCGCTGTGGCGGCGCCTGCACATTGCGAGCGGTTGGGAAAGCGCGCTCGAAGCCGCACTGCGCGAGCGCCTGGGCGCGCTCGAAGTCGGCCAGCTCGACCGCGTGCATGGTTTTTTTGCCGGGGCGGGCAAGGCGGATGGGGGCGAAGGCCCGCCCGCGCGGCTGGTGTTTTTCAGCCCGCCGCTCGCGCCCAAGCCTGCCGCAGCAGCCACGCGCGCGCGCCTGTCCGACCTGCTGCGGCTGCACGCCCCTGGGCTGCAGGCCGTGCTGGCCGACTGGCTGCACGGCTGCTACACCGCGCACACGCTGGCCGAGGCGCTCGCGCAACGAGAGCAGCTCGCGCCCGGCGAGCGCATCTACCTGCCCAGCGGCCACGCCGTGAGCGCGCACAGCGTGGACTTTTACGCGCCCGATTCCGAGCAGGCCGGGCTGCTTGCGCGCGCGCAGGAGATCGAACACCTCGAA
>CAVPUD010000157.1:0-26407 GCA_963708545.1 uncultured beta proteobacterium
TGGTGCGGGTGGTGGTTTGATGGCGGGTTCGGCTTGCGGTTCGGACGAGGGCTTTGCGGCAGTCGCCTTGGCCGGGCGCGCGGGCCAGAGCACGCTGGCGATGGCCAGCATCACGAACAGCATGGCGAGCCAGTCCTGCCAGTGTGGCTGCTCGCCCACGATGAAGGTGGCGCTGAGCGTGCCCACGAGCGGGATGGCCAGCACGCTCATGCCGCTGGTCGCGGGCGGCAGCGCGCGTGCCAGGCTGAACCAGATCAGCTGCGCGACGCCGTAGTTGACCAGCACGCCATACGCGAGGCTGAGCCACATCGGCGCAGAAAACGCCGCCACGCGCGGCACGGGCTCGAGCAGCAGCGCGAGCGGCCACAGCACCAGCGCGCCCAGCAGCAGCATCCACACCGTGACCACCAGGGGCGAGAGGGTGAGGTGCGCGCGCCGGAACATCAGCGTGCCCAGCGACCAGCACAGCGCCGCGCCCAGCATCCAGGCCACGCCCGTGGGGCGGCCGCTCAGGCGCTGCAGCTCGTTCCACAGCAGCAGGCCGATGGCGAGCGCCGCGCACAGCACCGCGAGGCGCACGCGCGGGGTGATGGGCTCGGCAAAGAACAAGGCGCCCAGCACCACGGTGATGACGGGCATGGTAAAGCCCAGGATGGCCGCGCGCCCCGAGGCGAGCTCCTGCACGCCGAAAATCGACAAGGTGTGCCAGCCCAGCACGTTGGGCAGGCCCAGCAGCACGATGGTGCCCCACTCGCGCCCGCGCGGCCACATGCGCGCGCCCGTGCGCAGGGCCAGATAGACGAACAGCCAGGCCGCGCCGAGCAGCATGGTGCTCGCGCGGAAATACAGGGGCGTGAGCTGCTGCAGCGACAGCTTCATCATGGGCCAGTTGATGCCCCACATGAGCGTGAGCACGAGCAGGCCCCAGAGTTGGCGGCGGGTGATCATGGTGCGCGGTGCGATGGCGGGTTGGGCGGCTGGGGTTGGGCGAAAGGTGTTGGGCATTGTGGCGCGGTTTCACCGGGTCTTTTCCGCCTCGCCCGCGTCCTCTTCCTCATCCAGCCCCAACGCCTCGGCGCCCAGCAGCTCCGCGGCCTCGGCTGCGGGCAGTTCCTCCACGTCGCGCAGTTTGCGCTCGATGGCGCGCGTGCGCACGCCGATGTCCTTGAACTTGTTCGCCGCGGCGTCGATCGAGCGGCGCGTGGAATCGACGATCTCGCCGAATTTGCGGAATTCCGTCTTGACGCCCGCGAGCAGGTTCCAGACCTCGGACGAGCGCTTTTCGATCGCGAGCGTGCGAAAGCCCAGGCGCAGGCTGTTGAGCATGGCGGCGAGCGTGGTCGGGCCTGCGACGACCACGCGGTAGTCGTTTTGCAGCGCCTCGACCATGCCCGGCACGCGGCAGACTTCGGCAAACAGGCCCTCGGTGGGCAAAAACAGAATGGCGAAATCGGTCGTGTGCGGCGGGCTCAGGTACTTGGTGGCGATTTTTTTCGCCTCCTGGCGGATCGAGGCTTCGAATGCCGCTGCCGCCTGCTGCACCTGCGCGCCGTCGAGCGCCTCGTGCGCGTCGAGCAGGCGCTGGTAGTGCTCGATCGGGTACTTGGAGTCGATCGGCAGCCACACCGTCTCGTCGGCGCTCTTGCCGGGCATCTTGATCGCGTATTCGACCAGCTCGTTGCTGCCGGGCACGGTCTTGACGTTTTGGCCGAATTGCTCGGCCGTGAGCAGGTTCTCGATGATCGCACCGAGCTGGATCTCGCCCCAGGTGCCGCGCGTGCGCACGTTGGTCATCACGCGCTTGAGGTCGCCCACGCTGCCCGCGAGGGTCTTCATCTCGCCCAGGCCCGCGTGCACTTGCTCTAGCCGCTCGCTCACGAGCTTGAACGAGTCGCCCAGGCGCTGCTCCAGCGTGGCGTGCAGCTTTTCATCGACGGTGCGGCGCATGGCCTCGAGCTTGGCGCCATTGTCGGCCTGGATCGCCGCGAGGCGTTCGTTGAGCGCCGCGCGCAGCTGCTCGGAATTGTGCTGCGCGCCCTGCGTGAGTGCGGCGAGCTGCTGCGCGAGCGTCTCCTGCAGCGTGGAAAACTGCTGGTGCAGCTGGTTGCCGTTGCCTTCGAGCTGGCCTTTGAGCGCGGTGGAGAGCACGCCCAGCTGCGTGCCTACGTCGGCCTTGAGCGAATCGAGCGTGGCCTGCGTGGCGCTGCGCAGCGCCTCGAAGCGCTGTTCGATCTTGGCCTCGAAGCTGCGCTGCGCCGCGAGCAGCTCGCCGCGCCCGCTGCGCGCCTCGGCCAGCGTCTGGTCGAGCTTGCCGTCGAGCTTCGCGCCCACGGCCTCGCGCGTGGCCTCCAGGCTCTGCGCGGTGCTCTGCGTCAAGGCGCGCAGCTGCTGCTCCACACGCTCGCTGCCCGCTTCGCTGCGTGCCTCGCTGCGCGCACTGGCCTGCGCGAGCGCCTGCAGGTTCTGCTCGAGCACCCCGAGCCGCGCGAGCAAGTCCGCAGGCGTCTCCCAGCGCGGCTTGCGCAGCAGCAGCGCCAGTTGCAGCAGTACGACGAGCACGAGCAGCACGCTCGTACTGATGATGAAGAAAAGTCCGGGGTCGCCCATGGGGGAGTCCTTGAGGGGAAGGGGAAGAATGCTTGAAACTACGCTATTGATAGCTGCTTGCGCTTGTTGGATAAGCGCTATCGGCACATTTGACTATTATTTTCGAGGCCCCTACACCGCCACCGGCGCCTTGATCGCCGGGTGGTGCTGGTAGTCGCGCAGCTCGAAGTCTTCGAAGGCGTAGTCGAAGATGCTCGGCGGGCGGCGGCGCAGGTGCAGTTCGGGGTAGGGGTAGGGCGGGCGTGCGAGCTGGGTTTGCACCTGCTCGGTGTGGTTGCTGTAGATGTGGCAGTCGCCGCCCGTCCAAATGAAGTCGCCCACGGCCAGGTCGCACTGCTGCGCCACCATGTGCGTGAGCAGCGCGTAGCTCGCGATGTTGAAGGGCACGCCCAGGAAGATGTCGGCGCTGCGCTGGTAGAGCTGGCAGCTCAGCGTGGCGCGCGCGCCGGGCGTTTGCGGCGGGGCCACGTAGAACTGGAAGAGGGCGTGGCAGGGCATGAGGGCCATTTTGTCGAGCTCGGCCACGTTCCAGGCGCTCACGATGATGCGGCGCGAGTCGGGGTTGGTCTTGAGCGTGTCGATCACGGCGCTGATCTGGTCTATGGCGGCATGCGGGTTCTCGGGCGTGGGCGCGGGCCAGCTGCGCCACTGCACGCCATAGACGGGGCCGAGGTCGCCGTCGGGGCCGGCCCATTCGTCCCAGATCGTCACGCCGCGCTCCTGCAGCCAGCGCACGTTGCTATCGCCGCGCAAAAACCATAGCAGCTCGAGCGCCACGGACTTGAAGTGCACCTTTTTGGTCGTGACCAGCGGAAAGCCCTCGCGCAGGTCGAAGCGCATCTGGTAGCCGAACACGCTGCGCGTGCCCGTGCCCGTGCGGTCGCCCTTGTGCACGCCGTGCGTGAACACGTGGCGCATGAAGTCTTCGTACTGCGAGCGCACGGGGCGTGGGGTGGCCGTGGGGGCCGAAGTGGAGGGGATCGGGGGTGTCGTCATGGTGCGGGATTGGGTGGCGAAATGGGAGCGGAGCGATGTCAGACAGCGACGTCACACGGCGCGCGTGTGCTTCTTCTTTTTCATTCGATGCGCATCACGCCCGTGGGCTTGAAGCCAAAGTTCGCGTCGCGCCCTTTGCGCGCGCGCGCGGCGTGGGCGTTGTTCAGGCTGCGGATCTCCAGCGTCTCGGCGCGTGGTTTGCCGCCGCGCGCGAGGCCCTCGACGCGCACGCTGCGCGTGTAGCCCACGGCGCCGGCCAGGGTGTCGCTGCCTTCCAGGCCCATGAGCAGCAAGCCGCGCCCGCCCTTGGGCTGGAGCTTGAGCTCGGCCAGGTCGAACGTGAGGATGCGCCCGAGCGCCGACACGCAGCACACCTGCGTCGCTGGCGCGAGCGCGCCGGGTAGCGGCGTGCCCTCGGGCGTGGTGGGCGGGGCGATGATGCTGCCATCGAGCGCGGCACGGCGCACGACTTGGCCGCCACTCACCAGCGCCGGCGCGCACAGCGCCTCGCCTTCGGCCAGCGTGACGAAGGCCTTGCCCGCCCTGTGGCGCGAGGCCATGTCTGCGACGGTTGCCAAAAAGCCGTAGCCGCCCGCGCCGCTGAGCAGCAGCGTGGCCTGCGCCGGCCCGGCAAAGTAATGCACGGGCTGCGTGCCGGGTTCGAGCTCGATCAGCGTGGTGATGGGCTGGCCGTCGCCGCGCGCGCCGGGCAGGCTGGCTACGGGCACGCTGTACGCGCGCCCATTGCTGCCCAGCACGAGCAGCGTGTCCACCGTGCGGCATTCGAAGGTGCCGTACAACCCGTCGCCGGCCTTGAAGGCGAAGCCCGCGGCGTCGTGGCCGTGGCCGCCGCGCGCGCGCACCCAGCCTTTGGCCGACACCACCACCGTGACGGGCTCGTCGATCACCTTGACCTCGGCCACGGCTTTTTTCTCGGCCTGGATCAGCGTGCGGCGCGCGTCGGCAAAGGTTTTGGCGTCGGCTTCGATCTCCTTGACCATGAGCCGGCGCAGGCTGGCCGGCTGCGCCAGGATGTCTTCGAGGCGCGCTTGCTCCGTGTGCAGCTCCTTCAATTCCTGCTCGATCTTGATCGCCTCCAGCCGCGCGAGCTGGCGCAGGCGGATTTCGAGGATGTCCTCGGCCTGTCGCTCGCTCAGGTGAAAGCGCGCCATCAGCGCCGCCTTGGGTTCGTCGCTCGCGCGGATGATGGCGATCACCTCGTCGATGTTCAGCAGCACGGTCTGCCGCCCTTCGAGGATGTGGATGCGGTCGAGCACCTTGGCCAGGCGGTGGCGCGAGCGCCGCGTGATGGTGTCCTGGCGGAAGCTGACCCACTCCTGCAGCATCTGGCGCAGGCTTTTTTGCGTGGGCTTGCCGTCCAGCCCCACCATGGTCAGGTTGATGGGCGCGGACGTTTCCAGGCTGGTGTGCGCGAGCAGTTGCGTGATGAGCTCGGCCTGCGCGATGCGGCTGCTCTTGGGCTCGAACACCAGGCGCACGGGCGCGTCCTTGCTCGATTCGTCGCGCACGCCGTCGAGCACGGTCAGGATGCTGGCCTTGAGCTGCGTTTGCTCCTGGCTCAAGGCTTTTTTGCCCGCCTTGAGCTTGGGGTTGGTCAGCTCCTCGATTTCTTCGAGCACTTTTTGCGCGCTCACGCCGGGCGGCAGCTCGGTCACCACGAGCTGCCATTGGCTGCGTGCTAGCTCCTCGATTTTCCAGCGCGCGCGGACTTTGAGGCTGCCGCGGCCCGTGCGGTAGGCGTCCTGGATGTCGGCCGCGGGGCTGATGATTTGCCCGCCGCCGGGGTAGTCGGGGCCGGGCAGCAGGGTGAAAATTTCCTCGTCGCTCAGCGTGGGGTTTTTGACCAGCGCCACGCAGGCGTCGGCCACTTCGCGCAGGTTGTGGCTGGGGATTTCGGTGGCCATGCCCACGGCGATGCCGCTCGCGCCATTGAGCAGCACGAAGGGCAGGCGCGCAGGCAGCTGGCGCGGCTCTTCGGTGGAGCCGTCGTAATTGGGCACGAAGTCCACCGTGCCCTGGTCGATCTCGTCGAGCAGCAGCGTGCTGATGCGCGCGAGCCGCGCCTCGGTGTAGCGCATGGCCGCGGCGCCATCGCCGTCGCGGCTGCCGAAGTTGCCCTGGCCGTCGATCAGCGGGTAGCGCTGCGCAAAATCCTGCGCCAGGCGCACCAGCGCGTCGTAAGCCGCCTGGTCGCCGTGCGGGTGAAAGCGCCCGAGCACGTCGCCAACCACGCGCGCACTTTTCACAGGCTTGGGCGGAGTGTTGCTGTTCGCGCCGCCCCAACCCAGGCCCATGCGCTGCATGGCGTACAGAATGCGCCGCTGCACGGGCTTGAGTCCGTCGCAGACATCGGGCAGCGCCCGGCCCTTGACCACGCTCAAAGCGTATTCGAGGTAAGCGCGCTCGGCATAGGCGGCCAGGCTGTCGGGGTCGGCGGGTGGGGCTTGGGCGGGGTTCAGCGTGGGAGGCGGTGTTTCTGACATGGGCGTATTGTCTGTGCTGGGCAACGGTTTGCTGGAAAAGCACGCATCTGCTGCAAAGGCCTTTGTAAAAATCTGGACTTACGCAAATAAGGATGCAGCGAGGTGTTTTGCCATGGGCGAACGCCTTGCCTAACCCCGATTTGCGTAAGTCTTGAGAATGTTACGCACGGTTTTGTTGAGGATCGTCCGCCATGTACCTGCCCGCCCATTTTTCCGAGACGCGCACCGAAGTTTTGCATGCGCTCATGCGTGCGCGGCCACTGGCCACCTTGGTCACGCTGGCGGCGGGCGGGCTCGATGCCAATCACATTCCGCTGCACCTCTCGCCCCAGGACGGCCCGCTGGGCACACTGCGCGGCCATGTCGCGCGGGTCAATCCGCTCTGGCGCGAATGCGCCTCGGGCGTCGCTGCGCTGGCGATCTTCCACGGGCCCGATGCCTACATCACGCCCGCGTGGTACCCGACCAAGGCGCAAACCGGCAAGGCCGTGCCGACCTGGAACTACGCCGTGGTGCATGCCCATGGAGCACTGCGCGCGGTTGATGACCGGGCCTGGCTGCGCGCGCACCTCGCGGCGCTCACCGCGCAGCACGAGGCCGCGTCCGCCCAGCCCTGGCAGATCGAGGACGCACCGGCCGACTACATCGAAAAGATGCTGGGTGCTGTCGTGGGCATAGAGATCACCATCACGCGCCTCACGGGCAAGTGGAAAACGAGCCAGAACCAGGTGCCGGAAAACCAGGCCGGCGTGGCGCGCGGCCTGCGCGAGCGGGCGGGCGCCGATGACCTAGCCATGGCGGCCCTGGTCGAAGGTGCTGCGCAGGGGCGGGTGGGGTGTTGAAGAACTGCGTGGCCGGGCGCCGGATCACACATCGACCTCCACCGCATCCCCGCGCAGCTCCATCAGTTCGCGGCGTGCGGCGGCTTCGCCTTTGCCCATGAGCTGGGTGATGCGCGCCTCGGTGGTGGCGAAGTCGAGGTCGCCCAGCTGCACGGGCAGCAGACGGCGCGTGTCGGGGTTGAGGGTGGTTTCCCATAGCTGCTCGGCGCTCATTTCGCCCAGCCCTTTGAAGCGGCTGATCGGGCATTTTTCGCGCGGTACGCCGTCTTTGGCGCATTTGTCGAGGATCGCGGCAAGCTCGCCCTCGTCGAGCGCGTAGTGCTTGCTCGCGGGCTTTTTGCCGCGCGCGGGCACATCGACGCGATACAGCGGCGGGCGCGCCACGTATACGTGCCCGGCTTCGATGAGCTTGGGAAAGTGGCGGAAAAACAGCGTCAGCAGCAGCACCTGGATGTGCGAGCCATCGACGTCGGCGTCGCTCAGGATGCAGACCTTACCGTAGCGCAAGCCCGACAGGTCGGGGTTGTCGTGTGGGCCGTGCGGGTCCACGCCTATGGCCACGGCGATGTCGTGCACCTCGGCATTGGCGAACAGGCGGTCACGCTCGACCTCCCAGGTGTTGAGCACCTTGCCGCGCAAAGGGAGAATGGCCTGCGACTCCTTGTCGCGGCCCATTTTGGCGCTGCCGCCGGCGCTGTCGCCCTCGACCAGAAAAAGCTCGTTGTGGCGCAGGTCGCGGCTTTCGCAGTCGGTCAGCTTGCCCGGCAGCACCGCCACGCCCGAGCCCTTGCGCTTTTCGACCTTCTGGCCGGCCTTCTGGCGGCTTTGCGCGGCCTTGATGGTGAGTTCGGCGAGCTTTTTGCCGTGTTCGACGTGCTGGTTGAGCCACAGCTCCAGCGCCGGGCGCACGAAGCTGGAAACCAGGCGCACGGCGTCGCGCGAGTTCAGGCGTTCCTTGATCTGGCCCTGGAACTGCGGGTCGAGCACCTTGGCCGAGAGCACATAGCTCGCGCGTGCAAACACGTCCTCGGGCAGGAGCTTCACGCCTTTGGGTAGCAGCGCGTGCAGTTCGATGAAGCTCTTCACGGCCTGGAACAGCCCGTCGCGCAGGCCGCTGTCGTGCGTGCCGCCGGCGCTCGTGGGGATCAGGTTGACGTAGCTCTCGCGCACCGGAGCGCCTTCTTCGGTAAAGGCCACGGCCCAGGCCGCGCCTTCGCCCTCGGCGAAGCTGTCGTGGCCGGCGTCGGCATAGCCCGCGCCTTCGAACACCGGAATCACGGGCTCGGCGCTCAGTCTTTGCTGCAAATAGTCGAGCAGGCCGCCTTTGTATTGCCATGTCTGGCTGTCTTTTTTCTTCTCGTCGATGAGCTGTACTGTGACGCCGGGCATGAGCACGGCCTTGCTGCGCAGCAGGTGCACCAGTTCGCCCAGGGGCAGCGCGTCGGACTCGAAGTAGCGGCCATCGGGCCACACGCGCACCGTGGTGCCCTGCTTGCGGTCACCCTCGGCGCTGCCCTGGTTGGGGCGCACGCTGAGCGGCTCGAGCACGTCGCCACCGGCAAACACGATGCGCGCGACCTGCCCGTCGCGGTAGCTCGTCACTTCGAGCCGGCGCGCGAGCGCGTTGGTCACGCTCACGCCCACGCCGTGCAGCCCGCCCGAGAAGCTGTACGCGCCGCCCTGGCCCTTGTCGAACTTGCCGCCCGCGTGCAAGCGCGTGAACACGAGTTCGATCACCGGGGCGTTTTCTTCGGGGTGCAGGCCGAAGGGGATGCCGCGCCCGTCGTCCTCGACGCTCACCGAGCCGTCGGCGTGCAGCGTGAGCTTGATGCGCCGGCCAAAGCCCGCGAGCACCTCGTCGGCGGCGTTGTCCAGCACTTCCTGCACGATGTGCAGCGGGTTGTCGGTGCGCGTGTACATGCCGGGGCGCTGCTTGACGGGCTCCAGCCCCTTGAGCACGCGGATCGAGCCCTCGGCATACGCGCTGGTGGAAACGGTTGAAGCTTTGCTGGCCATGGCCGCGGATTGTAGTGCGGCGGGACGAAAAGCTGTATGAAACAAAGGGATATCCACTTAGCTCCAGCAATGTCAAAATGACTGGATGGAAACTCAGATACTAACGCCCACTCCCGGTCAGGACTACCCCCGCACCTGGAACGAATTTCTTGATTGGTTTGCCACCGAAGAAGCCTGCCTGACCTTCCTGGAGAAGCTGCGCTGGCCCCATGGCTTCATCTGTCCGCGCTGTGGCAATACGGGGGATGTGTACCGAGCCAGCCGCACCCGCTTGATGTGTCGGGCTTGCCAGTACCAGGGAACAGTGACCTCCGGGACCATCTTTGACAAGACACGTACACCCCTGCGGGTGTGGTTGGCAGCGGCCTGGTATCTGACCAATCAGAAGCAAGGCGTGAGCGCTTTGGGGCTGCAGCGCGTTTTGGGCTTGGGCAGTTACCAGACAGCCTGGACCATGCTTCACCGGTTTCGACGTGCCATGGTTCGACCAGGCAGGGACAAGCTCAAGGGGCTTGTCGAGGTGGATGAAACCTACCTGTCCATCACGGACCGCAAAAACCCCATCACCCCTGTAGGGCGCAAGAGCAGCACCACCAAAGTGCTGGTGGCCATGGCAGTAGAGGTCGTGGAGCCCAAGGGGTTTGGACGCATCCGGCTGCGTCGCATAGCCCGAGATTCCGCCTCCTGCGTCATTCCCTTTGTTCAGGAGGTGGTCGAGCCCGGGGCCCATGTACGCACGGACGGCTCGGCGGCCTACCGCGCGCTGGGAGAGCTGGGATACACCCACCAGCGCACCGTCATGCTGGGTTCCGGTGTGCCAGCCCATGTGTCGATGGCGGGAGTGCACCGGGTGGCCTCGTTGGTGCAGCGCTGGGTGCTGGGGACGCACCACGGGGCCGTGCAGCCCGAGCACCTGGACGCCTATCTCGATGAATTCGTGTTCCGCTTCAACCGGCGCACCTCCAACTCACGGGGAATGCTGTTTTATCGCTTGCTGCAGCAAGCGGTGGTCACGCCGCCGGTGACTTATGCGGATGTGGTGAGCAAGAAGACAGACGAGCGGGAGTCAGATACTATTGCTGGATAAAAACACAGCATTAGGAGTGCCACTGGAGCTAAGTAGATACCCCTTATGAAACATCAGTCTTGTAAAGCACAGGCCCATGAAAAAGCCGCAGCGTGCTGCGGCTTTCGTAGTGCGAAGTGTTTACGGTTACTTCAAAATTTCGTCATCGTGCTCGCCGATGTAGGGCGCCGGGCCGGGCTGCTCGGGCACGGTGCGGCTGAAGCGCGGTGCGGGCGCAGGCTGCAGGATGCCTTCGCGTTCGAAGAAGGTGCCGCGCGCGCGGTTGTGCGGGTGCTGCGCCGCTTCTTCGAGCGTGAGTACGGGCGCAAAGCATACGTCCGTGCCCTCGAGCAGGGCACGCCAGTGGCTGCTGGGTTGGCTGCGGAAAATGTCGGCGATCTTGCGCTTGAGCCCGGGCCAGGCGGCCGGGTCGCGCTGGCGCGAGAGCGCGAAGTCGGGGTCGGTGATGCCTAGCTTTTCGAGCAGCATGGTGTAGAACTGCGGCTCGAGCGAGCCAATCGAGATCCACTGACCGTCGGCGCATTCGTAGGTGTCGTAAAAATGCGCGCCGCCGTCGAGCAGGTTGGACTGCAGCTTGTTCTGCCACAGCCCCAGCGACTTGAGGTCGCAGACGATGGAGGTGAGCAGCGCCGCGCCATCGACGATGGCGGCATCGACCACCTGCCCTTTACCCGAGTTGCGCGCTTCGAGCAGCGCGCACACGATGCCGAACGCGAGCATCATGCCGCCGCCGCCGAGGTCGCCGATCATCGCTGGAGGCGCCACCGGGCCGCCTTGCGCGCGCCCAATGGTGCTGAGCGCGCCCGAGAGCGCGATGTAGTTGATGTCGTGCCCCGCGGCCTGCGCCATGGGGCCGTCCTGGCCCCAGCCGGTCATGCGGCCATAGACCAGGCGCGGCTGGCGCGCCAGCAGCACGTCGGGCCCCAGGCCCAGGCGCTCCATCACACCAGGGCGGAAGCCTTCGATGATGGCGTCGGCGCCGTCGATCAACTGAAGCACTTTTTCTTTGTCCTGCGGGTCTTTGAGATCGACCGCGACCGAGCGTCGGCCACGGTGCAGCACGCCGCGGCGGCCGCTCGCCAGAAAGGTGCCCTGGCCGCGGTCCTTGCCTTTGTCGGCCTTGCGGTCGAGCCGGATCACGTCCGCGCCCATGTCCGACAGCAGCATGGCGCAAAAGGGGCCGGGGCCGATGCCGCCGAATTCGATGACTTTCAAGCCTTTGAGAGGGCCACTCATGAAAATTCTCCTTGGGTTCGATGCCGCTGCGGCACCTTCTCAGCCGAGCCAGCGTTTGCGGCGTTTGTAGTGTTTGATGTCGCGGAAGCTCTTGCGTGCGCCTTCACGGTCCAGGCCGAGGTAGAACTCACGCACGTCTTCATTGTCGCGCAACTCCTGCGCCTGCCCTTCGAGCACGATGCGCCCGCTTTCCATGACGTAGCCATAGTCGGCGATTTCGAGCGCCACGCGCGTGTTCTGCTCGACGATCAGCAGCGCGAGCCCTTGCGTGCGCAGTTTGTGCAGCACGGCAAAGACCTCTTCGGTCATGCGCGGCGCGAGGCCCAGCGAGGGCTCGTCGATCAGCATGAGCTTGGGCTGGGCCATGATGGCGCGGCCGATCACGAGCATTTGCTGCTCGCCGCCCGAAAGGTAGCCCGAGGTGCGCTTGCGCAGGTCGGCCAGGCGCGGGATGGCTTCATAGACACGTTCCAGCGCCTGGCGCATCGCGCTTGCAGACGGGAACATGTGCCCTCCGATGATGAGGTTCTGCTCCACCGTCATGTGCTGCAGCACGCGCCGGCCTTCCATCACATGCACGAGCCCGCTGCGCACCACGGTCGCCGGGTCCAGCCCGTGAATGGGCCGGCCCTCGAAGGTGATGGCGCCACCCGAGACGCGCCCGTCTTCCGAGTCGATCACGCCCGAGATGGCCTTGAGCGTGGTGCTCTTGCCAGCGCCGTTGGCGCCCAGCAGCGCGACGCAGCCGCCCGCGGGAATTTGCAGCGACACGCCCTTGAGCGCGAGGATGACCTCCGAATAGAGCACCTCGACGTTGGCGAGCGTGAGCAGTGCTGCCGGGGCTGCGGCCCCGGCTCCGGTCTGAACCTGCGCTGTCACCACTTGGGCACCGTAGGGATGGGCACGTCGCCGGCGGCACGAACCACCTTGCCGTCTTCTTTCATGGTCACGATGTTGAGCTTGGAGCTGCCCGTGGGGAAGGGGTTTTCGGGGCTGAAGTCCATGCCCGGCAAGATGCCCATGAGCTCGGCGCTGGTGAACTGGGTTTTCATGAGTGTGTCGTGCACCGCCTGGCCCGTGACCTTGTCGGCGCCTTGGCTCTTGATCGTGTGCTCGACGGCACGCGCGGCGGCCATGCTCTGTGCCAAGCCCATGATGGTCATGGCGTTCCAGCCCGACTTGAGGCCGTATTTTTCTTGCAGCATGCGGTAGAACTTGCGCGCCGGCGTGTCGCTCTCGCTCGCGTCGGCGATGGCGCCGACCTCGTAGTCGCCGGCAAAGCCGTTCGGGCTCCCCAGGGCTTTGGAAGAGGCGGCGAGGCCATTGTGCAGCGACAACACGATGGGGATGTTTTTGCCCAGCGCCTGCAGCGCACGCTTGGTGGCCACGGCCTGCGCAGTATTGCTCTGGATAAAGATCACGTCGGTGCCAGCGTTGGCCAGGCGGCGCACGGGCAGCGTGATGTCGGTGGGCTGCACCTCGGTCCAGATGGCTTCGACGAACGTGGCTTTGTCAGGGTGCGCTTTGGCATAGCTTTGCAGGCCCTTGGCCTGGTCGGCATAAGCAGGCGTGGCCTCGGAGGTGATGACGCCGACCTTGACCGGGCGCTTGCCCTCGAGTTTGGTGCTGCGGTACCACTCGATGAATCCGCCGGCTTCGTGCGCGTAGGTGGGGCGCAGGTTCAAGGCCCACTGGTTGGGCTTCCAGCCGAAGCCGTAGGTGGCTGTGGCCAGTAGCATGGGGATTTTGTCTTCGGGCAGGCGCTGCTGCAGCGCAGCGGCGTCGGGGCCGCCCAGGCCGAGCACGAGCACGGGCTTGAGCTCGGCCTTGATGCCGGGCCACAGGCTGGAGGTCTGCGCGACGTCGTAGCGCGTGTCGAAGGTTTTGATGGCGATCTGCGCGTTGAGCTTGCTGCCGACTTCTTTGTTCCACCACTCGAACACGGCCGCGCGCGCACTGGCCATTTCAGGCATGACGTTGGCATATGGTCCGGCGAAGTCGGCCAGGCCTGCGATGTTGATGGTCTTGGTCTGGGCCAGCGCCGGGGCGTTCAGGGCCAGGCCCGCGGCCAGCGCGGCCGATAGTTTGAGAAAGGTGTTGCGTTGCATGAAAGTCTCCTGGTAGTTGCAGGGCGAGGGGAAAAGGATGGGTGCCAAAAAGTCAGTCTGGACTTACGCAAACAAGGATGCAGCGAGGTGTTTTGCCATGGGACGAACGCCTTGCCTAACCCCGATTTGCGTAAGTCGTGTCAGTGATGGAACGGCCAGAACCGGTAGTTGAGTTTGAGGATGTTCCAGCGGTGCATCAGACCCTTGGGTTCGAGCAGCAGGAACAGCGTGATGATGAGGCCGAGGAACACGTTCATGCTGGCAAAGATCAGGTCGCTGCTGAGGCTGGGGATGCGCTCGACCAGATCGGGCCCGAGGCTGGTGATGGTTTCCTGCACGCCGCGGATCAACACCGTGCCGAGTACGGCGCCGACGATGGAGCCCAGGCCGCCCACGATCATCATCGCGATGAACCAAATCGAATGAAACAGTGTGAACTGATCGACTGAGACATAGCGCACCTGGTAGGCCCACAGGGCGCCGCCTATGCCCGCGTAGAACGCGCCGAGCACGAAGGCGCGTGACTTGGCACCGGCCACGTCTATGCCCATCATGCCCGCGGCGACGTCGTCGTCGCGCACGGCCACGAAGGCGCGGCCGTGGCGGCTGCGCAGGATGCCGAAGGCACCGAACACCATGACCATGGTGACGACGAGGAACAGGTAGTAGAGCGAGCGGTCGGTGTCGAACACGATGCTGCCCAGGCGCGCGGGCTGCAGGCTGAAGCCGGTCACGCCGCCGAGCCAGGCCGAGGGCAGGTTCAATACCAAAAAGTGGAAGATGAACTGCGCCGCAATGGTGGTCAAGGCCAAGTAAAAGCCCTTGATGCGCGCCGCCGTGAGGCCGAACAGCCAGCCTGCGAACCCTGCTACCAGCCCCCCCACGGGAACCGCGATCCAAAAGGGCAGCGCCGTCTTGGTGGCGATCACGCTCGCAGCGTAGGCGCCCACGCCCATGAAGGCCGCCTGGCCAAGGTTGATCTGCCCGGCGTAGCCTGTGGTGATCTGCAGGCCGATCACGACGATGGAGGTCACCAGCATGAGGTTGGCCACGGCCACCAGGCGTGCCGATGCCAGCCAGGGGTACAAAAAGAGCAAAGCGACAAACAGCCAGAACACCACCCATTGCGGGCGCGTGCGTATTAGCGCGCGGTCTTGCGCGTAGCTCGTGGGGAAGATGCCAGAGGGATCCATGTTTTTAGACTCTTTCGATGCGTTTCCAGCCGAACATGCCGGTAGGACGCACCACCAGCACCACCAGCATGAAGATGTAGGGCACCACCGCAGCGGCGTTGCCACCGATGAGTGGGTCGATATAGGCGGCAGTGAGCCCCTGTACGATGCCGACGATGAGGCCGGCGAGCAGCAGCCCGGCGATCGACTCGAGGCCCGCGAGCAAGGCCACGGGCAGCGCGGCAAAGCCGATTTCCGAGGACAGGAAGGTGAGCGACTTGCCGCTCAGATAGACCATTGCGGTGACGACCGAGAGCACGCCGCCGAGCGCCCAGGCAAAGGCGATGGAGCGGCGCACGCTGATGCCCATGGAGAGCGCGATCTGATGGTCTTCGGCCACCGCGGACATGGCCAGGCCGCTGCGGCTGTGGTTAAAGAACCAGTGCAGCCCCAAGGCGGCGAGCACCGCGATGACGCCGCCCGCGGCGAGTGCGCGCGGCACGATCATGTCGAACACGATCAGCGGCGCGAGCGGGAAGATCGCCGGGAACTGCCGCTCCTGCGGGCCCCAGATCACGAGCACCAGGCCGCGCATGAGGATCAAGAGCCCGATCGTGACCATGATCATGGAGAACACCGACTCGCCGATCAGGCGTCTGAACAGCAAGCGCTCGATGAGCAGACCGACCACGACCGCGATCAGCAGCGCCACACCGATGCCCAGCGCCGGATGCATGCCGCGCGACTGGATTGCCCACCACAGCAAAAACGCGCCGAGCACGATCATCTCGCCCACGGCCATGTTGAAGACCTTGCTCGCGCGGTAGATCACGACGAAGCCCATGGCAACGAGCGCGTACAGCATTCCGAGCAGGGCGCCATTGAGGGCGTAGTTGAAGAATTCGGTCATCATGCTTGGGCACTCCGGGTGTTGCGCTCCCGTGCGGTTGGGGGGTCGATGTCGGTGGCGACGACGGTGGCGCGCAGCACGCCCTGGCGGCCGTCCTGGTAGGTCACGGCGATCTCGCAGGGGATGTCGTCAGCGCCCGCGTACAGGCCCTCGATGAGCGCGCGGTAGCGCACCTCGAGGAATTCCCGGCGCAGCTTGCGCGTGCGCGTGAGTTCGCCTTCGTCGGGGTCGAGCTCCTTGGGGAAGTTGGCAAAGCGCACCACGCGCGAGCCCTCGGGCAAGAACTGGTTGATGCGGCGAATCTCCTCGCGCACCAGCTCGCGCACCTCGGGGCGTTGCGACAGGTCGGTGAAGGTCGAGAACGCGATGCGCCGCTCCTCGGCCCAGCGGCTCGTGACGGCCATGTCGATGTTGATCAGCGCACCGACCCAGGGGCGCGTGGCGTCGCCGAGCACCATCACGTCCTTGATGTAGGGCGAAAAGCGCAGCCGCGTCTCGATGAACTGCGGCGGGTACAGGTGGCCGCTCGCGAGCTTGACGAGGTGTTCGACACGGTCGAGATAGACGAGCTCGCCGCGCTCGGTCTGGCGCACCGCGTCGCCGCTGAGGTACCAGCCGTCGCGCAGGATGGCGGCCGTTTTGTCGGGCTTGTGCCAGTAGCCCAGAAACCCCGTGCCGCCGCGCAGTTGCAGTTCGCCGTTGTCGGCGATGCGCGCCTGCAGCGGCTCGCCGAAGGTGGGATCGACGTCGAGCAGCGGGCCCACGGTCTCGAGGTCGTAGCGCTCACCGCGGTGGCCCGCGATCAGGCCGAACTCCGAGCAGCCGTAGATGTTGCGCAGACCCACGCCCATGGCATGGAACAGGCGGAACACGTCGGGCGCCATGGCAGTGCCGCCCGAGACGGCGATCTTGCTGTGGATGAAGCCGAACTGGTCGCGCAGCGGGTGCAGCACCAGCGCCTCGGCCAGCGGCAGCAGCAGGCGCGAGGCGAACGGCGCCGCGCGCCCTTCGAGCCGGGCCACGTGCACGTCGTGGCCCACGCGCAGGCCCCAGCGGTAAACGCGGCGCGCGAGCCAGCCAGCGTCGAGCATGCGCGCCTCTATGGTCGCGGCGATGTTTTCCCACTGGCGCGGGCCGAAGAGCACGATGTGCGGCGCGAGTTCGCGCAGATTGGGCAAGACCTGGTCGGGCGCCTCGGGGAAGTTCACCACCAGGGGTGTGATCAGGCCCAGCGTCACACCCAGCAACTGCTCGGTGACCCAGGCCAGCGGCGTGTACGAGAGATATTCCATGCCCTCTTGCAGCGGCAGCGTGCTTTTCATGCGCAGCGCGTTGTCTATGAGCCAGCGGTGGCTGATCATCACGCCCTTGGGCTTGCTTGTGGTGCCGGAGGTGTAGGTCAGCAGCGCCAGGTCGTCGGCCTGGCCGTCGGCGACTTCGCGCGCAAAGCGCTGCGGCTGGCGCTCGTGCAGGCGCGCACCTTCGGCGCTCAAAGCGTCCAGCGAGTGCAGCAGCGGGTGCCGGTACGACCACATGCCCGCGTCGTCCCAGTACGCGATGCCACGGATGTCTGGCAGCCGGTCGAGCACCGCGAGCGCCTTGTCTACCTGCTCCTGGTCTTGCGCGAAGATGAAGCGCGCCTCGGAGTCTTCGCTGAGGTAGTGGAGTTCGTCGGGCGTGGCGTCGGGATAGACCGAGACGGTCTTGGCGCCGAGCGATTGCGCGGCAAATAGCGCCCAGAAGTGTTCGGGTTCGTTTTCGCCGATCACGACGACAGTCTCGCCGCGCTGCAGGCCTTGCGCCGCCGCGCCCAGCGCGATGTTGCGCACGCGCTCGAACACGTCGTTCCAGGTGTAGGTGCGCCAGATGCCCTTGCGTTTGACGCGCTGCGCCAGCCGCTGCGGGTGGTTTTGCGCGTGTGCGAGCAGGGTTTGCGGCAGTGTGGGAATGGTTTGCACGGCAGCGGGGGTGGAGGGGCGAACACTCATGCCGCGGCTCCCAGATAGGCTTTGACCACGGCCGGGTCGGCCTGCACCTGCGCGGGCGTGCCGTCGGCGATCTTGCGGCCGAAGTCGAGCACGGCCACGCGGTCGGCCAGGTCCATGACCACGCCCATGTCGTGCTCCACGAGCACCACGGGGATGTGCTTGGCTTCGCGCACGTCGATGATGAAGCGCGCAAGGTCTTCTTTTTCTTCGGTGTTCATGCCGGCCATGGGTTCGTCCATCAGCAAGACTTGGGGCTCCATCGCGAGCGCGCGGCCCAGGTCCACGCGCTTGCGCAGCCCGTAGCCCAGGGTGCCCACGGGCTGGTGGCGGATGCTTTCGATTTCGAGAAAGTCGATGATGTCCTCGACCACTTCGCGGTGCTGCGACTCTTCGCGCTGCGTCCACGGAAAGTAGAGGAAGGCCTGCAGCAGGCCCGAGCGCATGAGGCTGTAGCGGCCCACGAGGATGTTGTCGATCACGCTCATGTTCGAAAACAGGTGCGTGCCCTGGAAGGTGCGCACGATGCCATCGCGCGCAATCTGGTGCACCGCACGGCCCTTGATGCTTTTGCCGCGGTAATGCACCGTGCCTTCCTGCGGCAGGTAAAAACCGCTGAGTACGTTCATGAGTGAACTCTTGCCGGCGCCGTTGGGGCCGATGATGGCGAGCAATTCATCGTCGCGCACGTCCACCGACACTTCGGACAGCGCGGTGACGCCGCCGAAGCGCAGGGTGACGTTTTGTGCTTGCAGCACGGTGGCCTTGGCGGCCCCCGCAGAGGTATTTTTGTCCATGGAGTAGGAGCGATCAGGCGCCATCAAGAGAAGGCATTGATGCCGGTCAGCGCGCGGCCGATGATGAGTTTTTGGATCTCCGTCGTGCCATCGGGGATGGGCATCATGCGGGCATTTCTGAACAGCAATTCCACTCCGAACTCCTTGGTGATTCCGTTGCCGCCGTGCACTTGCAGGGCTTTGGAGGCCACATCCACCGCCATTTCGGTGGCATACCACTTGGCCATGGCGCTTTGTACTTCGCTGCGCACGCCGTGGTCAATTAGGTTAAACGCGCGGTACACGAGCAGGCGGGCGGCGTCGAGCTCGGTGGCGGCTTCGGCCAGCATGCCCTGGATCAACTGGTGGCCGCCGATGGGCTTGCCGTGCTGGCGCCGCTCCTTGGCGTAGGCCACGGCTTTGTCGAGCGCGGCCTGCGCGATGCCGATCGAGGTCAGGCCCACCATGGGGCGGGCTTTTTCGAACAGCACCATGGTGTTCTTGAGGCCCGCGCCGGGCGTGAGCATCATGTTTTCGGCGGGCACGCGCACGTGGTCGAAAAAGAGCTGCGCGGTCGAGGTGCTGTTGAGACCGAGCTTGTCGATGTTGCGGCTTTCGTAGCCGTGCTCGGCGCGGTCCACGAGGATCATCGAGAGGTTGCCCGAGCCTTCGCTCGAGGTGCGCACGATGACCATGCAAAAGTCGGAGTAGTGGCCGTTTGAGATCCAGGTTTTTTCGCCCGTGACGATGTAGTGGTCGCCGTCGCGCTGCGCGCGGCAGGTGACCTCGGCCACGTTCGAGCCCACGCCCGGCTCGCTGATGCCGCTGCACGCGATGATCTCGGCGCGCACCATGCGCGGCAGGTATTTCTTGCGCATGGCCTCGTTCGGGCAGACCTCGAGCGAATACGCGCCGAGCTGCTGGATCAAGAGCGAAATCGCCACGTCGCCCGAAATGCGCGCGAGCTGCTCGTACATCAGCGCGTAGGTCAGCCAGGGCAGCCCCATGCCGCCGTTTGCTTCCGAGATCAGGCCGTTGCCGCCCATGCCGTAGGGCAGCATCATTTGGAAAATCTCCAGCATGCGTTCTTTTTCGATGAGCTTGTCGGGCTGGTAGCGCTGCACGATGGGGCGCAGCTTGTCCTCGAGAAAGCGGGTGAAGCCTTCGACGGCCATGCGTTGTTCTTCGGTGGGCAGAAAGTTCATGATGGGCTCCGTGCGGGTGCGTTGGTGAAAGGGGGCGGGTAGGGCCGGGAAGCGCCGCTGTCAGCGGCCCAGGATGGTGATCGCGGCTACGGCTTCCTCGATGCCGTAGAGGCCGCCGCCGTTTTCGGCGATGGCCAGGCGCGCGCCTTGCACCTGGCGCGCACCGGCCTCGCCGCGCAGCTGCTGCACGAGTTCATGCAGCTGGCCTATGCCGGTTGCGCCAATCGGGTGGCCCTTGGATTCGAGGCCGCCCGAGGTGTTGATGGGGATGCGCCCGCCGAGCGTGGTTTCGCCGCGTTCGGCGAGTGGCCCGCCTTCACCGAAGCCGCAAAAGCCGAGGTTTTCGCTCTGGATGATCTCGCCGATGGCGGTGGCGTCGTGCACCTCGGCCACCGAGATGTCCTGGGGGCCGACGCCGGCCATTTCGTAGGCTTTTTTGGCGGCGCGCACGGTGAGGTGCTGGCCTATGTCCTCGGGGCGGCGGTTGGTGCCCGTGGCGACCACCGAGGCGAGCACGCGGATCGCGCGCTGGCGCTGCGCAAGTTTTGCGAGCGCGGCTTCGGAGCAGACGATGGCCGCGGCGGCGCCGTCGCTGACGGGCGCGCACATGGGCAGCGTGAGCGGGTAGGTGATGGGTGGCGCGGCCAACACTTCGTCGATGGTGTAGGCGTTGCGGTACTGCGCAAGCGGGTTGTGCACCGAGTGGCCGTGGTTTTTGGCCGAAACGGCGGCGATCTGGCGCTGCGTGGTGCCGAACTCGCGCATGTGAAAGCGCCCAAAGGCCGCGTAGATGTCCATGAACAGGCTGTACGGCGCCTTGGACGTACTGCCCTCGGGCGGCACGACGCCGTGGCCCATTTGCAGCAGCGTGCTTTTGTTTTGTTCGACCGTGGCAACGTCCCAGGCGCCGTCGAACACACCGAACATCTTGGCCTTGTCGGTGCAGAACATCTTTTCGGCGCCCACGGCGAGCGCGATCTCGCCCGCGCCCGAGCGCACATACTGCACCGCGAGGTGAAAGGCCGAGCTCGCGCTCGCGCAGGCGTTCTCGACGTTGAAGATGGGAATGGCCTCGAAACCCATGCTGCGCAGCGCGATCTGGCCGCGCACCATGGTCTGCCCTTCGAGCGCGCCTTGCGTGGCGTTGGAGAAAAAGGCCGATTCGATGTCGGCCAGCGACAGGCCCGCGTCCGCGAGCGCTGCCCGCACGGCGTCGGCCGTGAGTTGCTTGATGCTCTGGTCGAGGAACTTGCCGGTCGGCGTCATGCCGATGCCGGCGATGTAAACGGGAGGCTGGGCGTGGCTCATGGAGGGCTCCTGAGTTTCAAAAACAATAGCAAAAATGCAGGATAAAAATGCGCTTGTATCGCTTATGTATAAAGCACAAGCAGCTATCCTTTTGGGATTGATTTCTCAAAAATATTGCCGTGGCCTGCGCGATCGACTTTGAGCGCTGCGCGCCGCAGCGGCGGCTCAGTAGCCCTTGAAGTCGGGCGTGCGCTTTTCGATGAAGGCGGCGAGGCCTTCTTGGATGTCGTGCGAGTGGCTGTGCGCCTCGAGTACCAGGCGCTCCAGGCGCAGCGCTGCGGCTTGCGGCTGCTCGAGCCCGTCGGCCACGGTCTGCTTCATGCGGCGCAGCACCAGCGGGCTCTTGCTGGCGATGCGTGCGGCGAGCTTTTCGACCTCGGGCACGAGCTCGGCGTCGGGCACGACCCGGTTCACGAGGCCCAGCGGCACCAGGTCGCGCGCGGGCATGGTGTCGCCCGTGAAGAGCAGGTACTTGGCCGCCGTCGGCCCTATGCGCCGCGGCAAGATGGCCGCGCCGCCGGCGCCGGGAAAGACGCCGAAATTGGCGTGCGCGTCGCCTATGCGCGTGCTCTCAGCGGCCAGTATCAGGTCGCACGCCATGGCCAGCTCGAGCCCGCCGGCCATGGTCAGGCCGTTGAGTGCGGCAATGGTCGGCTTGGGGCAAAAGCGCAGCTTGTCCATCATGCGGTTGACCAGGTCGAGGAACTCGCCCATGGGATCGCGCGGGCCTGGGCCGTTTTGCGTGTTTTCGAACACACCCTTGAGGTCGGCGCCCGCGCAGAACGCGCGCCCGGCGCCGGTGAGCACGATCACGCGGATCGAGGCGTCGCGCTCGCAGCGCTCGGTGGCCTCGAGCAGCTCGGCGCACATGGCGTCGGAGAGCGCGTTCATGGCCTCGGGCCGGTTCAGCGTGATCCAGGCAGCAGCGCCGCGCTGCTCGAACAGGATGGTGGCAGGGGGTGCCATTTTGTTTTGTCTCCTGAAAGTCGTTGTACGTCCCGCTCCGGGCAAAGGGCGGGCGCTTTTGTTAGTGCAGAAGGCAGATTAGCCGCGCAACAGTTCCTCTGCGATGATCATTTTGCGCACCTCGGAAGTACCCGCACCGATTTCGAGGATTTTGATGCAGCGGAACAGCCGGTTGATTTCGGACTCCCAGATGTAGCCGCTGCCGCCGTGAATTTGCACGGCATGGTTGAGGATGCGGTTGCAAGCCTCGCCCGCGTACAGGATGGACGCGGCGGTGATCTTGTGCGCAGCGCCGCGCCCACCGCCGCCGACCTCGAGATCGTTGACCTCGGCCAGCGTGCGCCAGACCAGGGTCTTCATGGCTTCGAGTTCGGTATACATCTCGGCCAGCATGGCTTGCACCATCTGGAAGTTGCCGATCGGCTTGCCGAACTGCACGCGCGTCTTGGCGTATTCGACGCACAGCTCGAGCGCCCGCTCGCTGATTCCCACACAAAGGGCTGCCACGAGGGCGCGCTCCAGGTCCAGCCCGCTCATGACCACCTTGACGCCTTCGTTTTCGGCCCCCACCAGGTTGGCTGCGGGCACGCGGCAGTTCTCGAACACGAGCTCCCCTGTCTGGCTGCCGCGAAACCCCATCTTGACGAGCTTTTGCGCCACGCGAAAACCAGGAAAGTCCTTTTCCACGATGAAGGCCGAAATGCCCTTGGCGCCGCGCTCGGGCGCGGTCTTGGCATAGACCAGCAGCACGTCGGCCACGGGGCCGTTGGTGATGTAGATCTTGCTGCCATTGAGCAGGTAGTGGTCGCCCTCGCGGCGCGCCGTGGTGCGCATGCTGCCCAGCGCGTCCGATCCGGCGCCGGGCTCGGTCAAGCCAAGTGCGCCGATCTTGCTGCCGTCGCACAGGCCTGGCAGGTATTTGCGCCGCTGTGCCTCGTTGGCGTTGCGGAAGATGTTGTTCACGCACAGGTTGTCGTGTGCGGCCCACGAAAGGGCGATCGCCGGACTCCAGCGTGCAAAGGCCTGGCAGATCAGGCCGGAGCTGAACAAGTCCATGCCCGCGCCGCCATATTCCGGCGCCACCGTGGCCCCCATAAAGCCGGCAGCGCCAATCTTCGGGAAGATTTCGGGCGGCCACCACTCCTCGTCGTCCATGCGCCGCGCGAGCGGGGGAAACTCCTTGCGCGCGAATTTGTCGGCGGCTTCCAAAACGGCATGGTCGTCCGGTGTCAGGCCGAACGAGGCGGGGCGGCTGGCAGGCATTCTCGGGCTCCTGAAACAGGGAAGTGAAGGGATGGATCCGTCGGCAGAAAACAAACTGCCAGACAAGAAACTGACCAAGCGTTTGGTCGAGGCGAAATGTAGGCGGGGCTTGCAGAACTGTCAAGCGTTAGATAGACTGCCACAGTCCTCGTTGTTCATTTTGCGTGACGTAGGCGCCCTTTCATCTTTAGTTAGGAGATTTTCATGAGCCACAAAGTCATCGTTGCCGGCGTCGGCATGATTCCGTTCGCCAAGCCCGGCGCCAGCGAGCATTACCACGTCATGGGTGGCAAGGCCGTGCATCTGGCCCTGGCCGATGCGGGTGTCGATTACGCTGCCGTGCAGCAGGCCTTCGTCGGTTACGTCTATGGCGACTCGACCTGCGGCCAGCGCGCGCTGTACCCTGTCGGCATGACGGGTATTCCCATCATCAACGTCAACAACAACTGCTCGACCGGCTCGAGCGCGCTGTTCCTCGCGCGCCAGGCGGTGGAGAGTGGCGCGGCCGACTGCGTGCTCGCGCTGGGCTTCGAGCAGATGGAGCCGGGCGCGATCAAGGCCAAGTTCACCGACCGGCCCACGCCGTTCGAAGAGTTCGACAACGTGACCGATGCGCTCGTGGGCCACCCCGAAATCCCGCTTGCACTGCGCTACTTCGGCGGCGCGGGCAAGGCGCACATGGACAAGTACGGCACCAAGCTCGAAACCTTTGCCGAAATCCGCGCCAAGGCAAGCCGCCACGCCGTGAACAACCCGCTCGCGCTGTTCCGCAAGGAAGTGACGGTGCAGGATGTGATGGAGTCGCCCGCGGTCTGGCCCGGTGTGATGACGCGCCTCATGGCCTGCCCGCCCACATGCGGCGCTGCGGCCGCCGTGATCTGCTCCGAGGAATACGCCAAGAAGCACGGCCTCAACACCAAGGTGAAGATCGCCGCCCAGGCCATGACCACGGACTTCCCGAGCACCTTCACGTCCAAGGACATGATGCGCGTGGTCGGCTACGACATGGCGCGCGACGCGGCACGCCAGGTCTATGAGCGCACCGGCATTGGCGCGAAGGACGTCAATGTGGTCGAACTCCACGACTGCTTCGCGCAGAACGAGCTCATCACCTACGAGGCGCTGGGTCTGTGCCCCGAGGGCGGCGCCGAGAAGTTCGTGCTCGACGGCGACAACACCTACGGCGGCAAGGTCGTCACCAACCCCTCGGGCGGCTTGCTCTCCAAGGGCCACCCGCTGGGCGCGACGGGCCTCGCGCAGTGCTACGAGCTCACGCACCAGCTGCGCGGCACGGCCGAAAAGCGCCAAGTCGAAGGCGCGCGCATCGCGCTGCAGCACAACCTCGGCTTGGGCGGGGCCTGCGTGGTGACGATGTACCAGGCCAACTGATTCGCCGCGTGATCCAAGGAGACGCGAACATGATCGATAAAAAATTCATTGGCTACCAGCAGCCGCCCACGCTGTGGGACGTGGAAAAAGGGCGCATCGCCTTTTTTGCCGACGTGATAGGTGCGAAGGACCCGATCTACACCGACGTGGAGGCCGCGCGCGCCGCGGGCTACCGCAACGTGGTGGCACCGCCGACCTTTTTCTTCGGTGCCGAGGGCGATTCGGGCGCCATGATGCAGCTCATCGAGACGCTGAACATCGACCTGGGCAAAGTGCTGCACGGCGAGCAGCGCTTCGACTATTACGCGCCGGTGTGCGCGGGCGACACGCTGCGCCTCGAGTCCAAGATCACCGACATCTATGAGAAAAAAGGTGGCGCGCTCGAGTTCGTCGTCAAAGACACGCGCGTGACCAACCAGCTCGGCGAGCATGTCGCCGACATTCATTCGGTCATCGTCGTGCGCCATGCCTGAAGGAGCTTCCACCATGAATACCCCTGTCAAAGTGCTCCAGGTCGGCGATGAAATGCCTGTGCTGGAGCTGCCCCCGATCACGCGCACCACGCTCGCCCTGTTTGCGGGCGCCTCGGGCGACCACAACCCCATCCACATCGATATCGACTTTGCGCGCAAGGCTGGCATGCCCGACGTGTTCGCACACGGCATGCTGTCCATGGCCTACCTCGGGCGCGCGCTGACCGAGTGGGTGCCGCAGCGCCAGCTCATGAGCTTCGGTGTGCGCTTTGCCGCCGTCACGCACCTGGGTGACCGCGTGCGCTGCTCGGGCAAGGTGGTCGAAAAGACCGAGCGCGGCGGGCGTCCGTGCGTGCGTGTGGACATCACCGCGGCCAAGAGCACGGGCGAGATCACCCTCGCCGGCGAGGCCCTGATCGCGCTGAGCTGACGGTTGTAGGCGCGCCCAAAGCACAGCGCATTTTCTTTCTCCAGGCCCGTGCCGGCCGAGTTGCCGTTGCGCCAGCGTGCGCAGCGGCAGCGCCAGGCAGGCTGCGCGCGCGCCTTTCTTTCCCTCTTACACAAAGGATCAACACCATGAAAAAACTCGAAGGCAAGGTTGCCATCGTTTCCGGCTCCGGGCGCGGCATCGGCCGCTCTATCGCGCTCAAGCTCGCGAGCGAAGGCGCCAAAGTGGTCGTCAACGACCTCGACGCGGCGCCTGCCGAGCAGACCGTGGCCGACATCAAGGCTGCAGGGGGTCAGGCGCTGGCCTGCCCCGGCAGCGTTACGGCCGACGGCTTTGCCGAGCAGTTCGTCAAGACCGCCACCGAGGGCTTTGGCGGCCTGGACATCATCATCAACAACGCCGGCTACACCTGGGACAACGTGATCCAGAAGATGACCGACGAGCAGTGGAACGCGATCATCGACGTGCACCTGACGGCGCCGTTCAAGATCCTGCGCGCCGCCGCCGACTACATCCGCTTTGCCGCCAAGAAGGAGGCCGACGCGGGCCAGGAAGTGTTCCGCAAGGTGGTCAACATCTCGTCGATCGCGGGCCTGGGCGGCAACGCAGGCCAGGCCAATTATTCGGCGGCCAAGGCGGGCATCGTGGGCCTGACGCTGGCCATGGCCAAGGAGTGGGGGCGCTACAAGGTCAACGTCAACTGCGTGGCCTTCGGCATGATCAAGACGCGCCTGACCGAGGCGCCGGCCAAGGGCGATGCCTCCATCGACATCGAGGGCCGCAAGATCAAGGTCGGCGTGAACCCGGATCTGCTCGCCATGATGGAACGCAGCATTCCGCTGGGCCGCGCGGGCACGCCCGAAGAGGCCGCGGGCTCGGTCTATCTGCTGTGTACGCCCGAATCCAACTACGTCAGCGGCCAGACGCTGGTGTGCGGTGGCGGCATCACGATCTGAGCTTAGTTCACGAGACGGAGGGACACCATGGACATAGACTTCAGCCCGCAAGACCTGGAGTTCCAGCGCGAGGTGCGCGCCTGGTTCCAGGCGAACACGCCCGAAGCGCTCAAGCGCAAGGTGGTCACGGGGCAGATGCTGCAAAAAGACGACATCGTCG
>CAVPUD010000158.1:0-5043 GCA_963708545.1 uncultured beta proteobacterium
GGATGATCGCCGTGCCAGTGTGATTTCCCACCAGTGCGCTTAAAATCGTATCCGAGCAGAATGATCGTGCGTGCACCGAACTGAGCGGCCAGATTGATAACCTGGTAGCCGCTGTTGCTGCCACCAGCAATACTGCCGGGGAGCATGCATAGACCTCTAGCGTGCCTATGGATCACGACTCGATTCAATCCCCACTGTTGTGCTGCCTGGGTAGCCTGCGTCCACATCTCACCTGAGAATCCACTACTGCGTATCGCCGGTATATTGGCCTTCCACCACGCGTAATCGCAGCCGTAGAGCACGTCGGCATACTCGGCTAGCCGGTAGCTGCTGTTGACGACAATGACGCGTCTTTCCTCGGCCGTCCCCGCTTGCGCTTCACGCCAACGTCTGACGGATTCGCAATCTGCGGCGGTGAGACTCGGGCCGCTGGCGATGCAAACGACAACCGATCCTCGCCAGCGGCCGGAGATTTTCCCACATCTACATCCTCAGGCTGATAACGCTCAGCACGAGATGCAATACCTCGCCGTTCCATGACGCTCGCAGTGTGTTCTGTCGCGGTGAACTGCGACCCACGAGACACACTACCAATCTGCGCGTCGTGAAAACCACGAAGCGCGACCATCTGGACCATTTCAGAGCCCTCCATACGAGGTCGGCCCGCAGGGCCACCACTTCGTCGAGAGCTTCGACTTCGGCGGCAAGCTCGAGGAAGACGGCGACGAAGACAAGCTCGCGCCCAAGCTCGCAGCGATCCACGACGCGGCCATCCTGTACGTGGCCGCCATCGGCGGCTCGGGCGCCGCGCGTGTCGTGGCCATGAAGATCCACCCGATCAAAGTGCCCCAGCCCGAGCCCATTGCCGACATCCTGGACAAGCTGCAGGCCGTGCTGCAGGGCACACCGCCGCCCTGGCTGAGCAAGGCCATGGCCAAAAGCGGCGAGAGAACTTTCGATTTTGAAGACGACGAGGTCACCCCATGAACGCACCCGCCACCCTGACCGCCCCTGCAGATGCAGATATGAACGCGGACGAAACCCTGCTTGCCACGCCCTTCGTGCAGCAGCTCATCAAACAGCTGCGCGCGCAGGACACCCACGGCGCCTGGGAGGGCAAGAGCGACCTGCAATTGCTCAAGCCCTACCTCCTCAGCGCCGAAGAGCGTCGCGCCCTGCCCATTCTGGGCGACCCGGACCCGGAAACGCTGTGGCGCCTGGAGCTCTTCTACAGCGCCATCGCCGTGGCCATCGAGCGCGCCACCGGGCAGATGGTCTCGCCCATGATGAAGATGAGCCACGAGGGCTTTGGCCGCATGGTGCTGATCGCCGGGCGGCTGGTGGTGGTCAACAAGCAGCTGCGCGACGTGCACCGCTTTGGCTTCCCCTCGCTGGCCAAGCTGGCCGAAGCGGGCAACAAGTTTCTCGACGAAGCCATCGCCATGATCCGCGCCTACCCCGCGGTGGCGCAGTACGGAGCCTGAACATGTCCACCGACACCGAAGACCGCAAAGCCCAGCTGAAAAAGCTCAACGCGCGCGCCACCCAGGCCAAGATGGACTTGCACGACCTGTCCGAGGAACTGCCCCAGAACTGGGAAAACATCCTCACCGTGGCCCAGCGCTGTTACGCCGCGCATGCCGAGCTCATGCAGGCCCGCCAGGAACAGGCCGCCGCAGGCGGATGAGCCCACGCCACCCGGAACCGGAGGACTCCATGAGCACCACCTTCAACGTCACCCTGCCCAGCGGCGCCACCTGGACCCCGACCTTCGTGGCTGCGCTCAACGAAGAAAAGTGCATAGGCTGCGGCCGCTGCTTCAAAGTCTGCCCGCGCGGCGTGCTGGAACTCGTCGGCCTCACCGAGGATGGCGAACGCATCCACGTGGACCTCGATGACGACGATGACGACGATGCCGAATACGAAAAAAAGGTCATGACCATCGCGCACCAGGAGCTGTGCATAGGCTGCACTGCCTGCGCCCGCATCTGCCCGAAGAAGTGCTACACCCACGCGCCCGCAGCCGTTTAACTATCTCTCAGACCCTGTCTGACCTCGAGAAACCCGCCATGGCTGCGCCCACGCTCCTTCCCGCCATTCCCGCCCCCGATTGGGCGGCACTGGCCACACGCATGGCCAGCCGCCACGACGAGGTGACGGACTTGCTGAACCTGCTGCGTGAACATGCCGACCCCGCCGCCGGCTCCGCCGCCGACATGGAGGCCGTGGCCTGGGCGCTGGCCTGCGCGAGCCTAGGCGACCAGCACCTGTGGCAAGACCTGCGCCTGCCCTCGCGCGCCGAGCTCACACAGCTGATCGCGCACTGGTTCCCGCTGCTGGCCGCACGCAACACCGGCAACATGAAGTGGAAGAAGTTCCTCTACAAGCAGCTGTGCCTGCGCGAAGGCCTGACCCTTTGCAAGGCGCCGAGCTGCGGCATCTGCCCGGATTACGCGCTGTGTTTTGGAGCGGAAGAACGCTGAACCCAGAGGGGGACGATGGCAACGCTGACGAAGCCAGCGCCCCGAAACCAACGATCGAGCGGCAGCAAAAAGGCTGCGCCCAAAAGCAATTAGCCCGCCAAAAGGCGGGCTAATTGCTTGATCTATATGGCTCCTCGACCTGGGCTCGAACCAGGGACCTACGGATTAACAGTCCGGCGCTCTACCGACTGAGCTATCGAGGAATAAGCCCGCAATTATATACGCAAAAAATCGGCCACTTTGTCGACTCCGGCGTTTTTTGCCATGGCACGCGCTACTGTGCTTTGGGCGTGCGGCGTCGCCATGCGGATCTTTCCCAGCTCACGGCAGCAGCTCGAGCGCTTCTAGATAGGCGCCGTGGAACATCAGCTCGTCCCAGGGCAAGGGCGCGGTCTGCGGTAGCAGGGCCAGGCGGCGGGCTTCGCTCGCGCTGCTTGGCTGCCAGCGGCCAGCGGCCAGCGCCGACTCCAGCCCTTGCAGCAAGGCATCCACTGGGTGGCCGTCGCCCAGGCTCTGGTTGCACAGCAGCACCAGATCGCAGCCGGCCTGCAGTGCGGCCACGGTGGCGTCGGTGTAGCTGACGATCTGCCCGTCGAGCCGGCGCGCGCCTTCCATGCTGAGGTCATCGCTGAACACCGCACCCTGAAAGCGCAGCTGGTTGCGCAGGATGTCTTGCAGCCAGCGTGCCGAAAAGCCTGCGGGGCGGCGATCGACCTTGGGGTAGATCACGTGCGCGGGCATGACGCTGCTGAGCGTGCTGCTGAGCCAGCCGTAGGGCGCGGCATCGTCGGCGAGGATGGCGCGCAGGCTGCGTTCATCCACGGGCACGTCGGTGTGCGAATCGGCCATGGCCCAGCCGTGGCCCGGGAAATGTTTGCCGCAGTGCGCCATGCCGGCTTGCAACAGGCCGTGCATTAGGCTTTTGGCGAGCAAGGTGACCACGCGCGCGTCGCTGTGAAAGGCGCGGTCGCCGATCACGCCGCTGCGGCCCCAGTCCAGGTCCAGCACCGGCGTGAAGCTGAAATCGACACCGCAGGCGCGCAGCTCGGCGCCGAGCACGTAACCGGCCGCGGTGGCGGCGTTGGTGGCGCGCAGCGCACCGCTGCCGGGGCGGGCCGCGGCGCCGCGGCCGTCGTCCATCCACATGCGGCCAAACGCCGCCATGGCCGGCAGCTGCGTGAAGCCGTCACTGCGAAAGCGCTGCACGCGCCCGCCTTCGTGATCGACGCAAATCAGCAAGTCGTCGCGCACAGCCTTGATCGCGCTCGTGAGTTCGAGCAGCTGCGCGCGGTTTTGCCAGTTGCGCGTGAACAGAATCACCCCGCCCGTGAGCGGGTGCGCAAGACGGCGCCGGTCGGCAGCGCTGAGCGTGGTGCCGGCGATGTCGAGGATCAAAGGGGCGTGTTGCATGGCTGGTTTACTCTTGTAACAATAGCTGCTTGCGCTTACTGTACGCGCATTTGAAGGCGATTTGGCACTTATTTTTCGACGATGCAAAAGCTCGCCGCATAGTCGCTCTCGTCGGTCACGCTCAGGTGTGCGCGCAGGCCGCGGGATTCGAACCAGTCTTTGAGCGCGCCGTGCAGCACGATCACCGGCTGCCCCGTGGGGAGTTTGGCGACTTCGCAGTGGCGCCAGGTCATGGGCATGCGCATGCCCAGACCTATGGCCTTGCTGAAGGCCTCCTTGGCAGAAAAGCGCGTGGCCAGGTAGCGCACGCCGCGCTCGGGCCAGCGCTCGGAGCGCGCGCGCCAGGTGGCGAGCTCGCCCTCGGCCAGCACTTTGCACGCGAAGCGGTCGCCGTGGCGCTCCAGGCTCGCGCGGATGCGGCGGATGTCGCAGATGTCGGTGCCTATGCCGTAGATCATGGGTTGGTGCCTACAGGGCCAGCCACGCGCGGTGCTGCGGGGCGTGGCGCGCTTTGAGTCAAGGAGAAAAGAGCGCGGCGGGGAATGATCCGCATGTCACTTGAGGCAGGCTTCGGGCATCCCACTGCGGTTTTCAGCTTTTGCGGCGCACGCGCGGATCGTACTGCCAGCGCCGCAGCTTGCGCGCACGCAACGCGGTGGCCTGTGGGTGCAAGGGGTTGATGAGCAGATTGCGCGGCGGGAATAGGGGCTTCCGAAAAATCGAGCTGTTTCTGCTGGTCGCCGAGGACGGCGGAAGCAATCGACCTGTTCCGACAATGAACTCGGGCAACGGGTCCGTCCGGACGAATCCCTTTTTCTCCAACGCCTCTCGGACCGCCTCGTAAACCGCGGCACGCAGTTCGGCCGGTTTTCGAAACGGACTTCCCGTTTGGCGGGATGCACATTCACATCCACATCTTCGGGGGTAAATCGATGAAGAGGACCGTAATCGGATTTGACTCGTCGGCGTTTTTGGGATAGGCCGTATTGAGGGCGTAGTTAATCACCGCAGCCGAAGCGGGACGGCTGTTGATGAAAATATACTGTTCGGCACGATCGGTGCGGGTCATTGAGGGAATACCCGTCCAACCATGAACCCGAACAGCCCCGGTCGTTTTATCCACGGCGCACATTTTAACCTGAATATCCGA
>CAVPUD010000159.1:0-17178 GCA_963708545.1 uncultured beta proteobacterium
ACCTTGTCCATTGCAGATTGTGTCAAAGTAGTTGCAACCCCCACAAAGCCCGATCCCGCAGTAGGCAATCTCGAAATGACCAGCACTGGCAGCAAAACATGCACCGGCACTGCATCATCCACTAATCCAAAGTTGTGCTGGCCATGAAACCATCCCGCGCAACCACCATCGGCTTTACTTTGATAGAACTGATGGTAACCATTGCCATAGTTGCAATAATGCTTGTCGTTGCGGCTCCGAGTTTTAGAAATTTTATTAGAAACTCAGAATTAACGTCACTGACAAACAAATTACTCGCGGCCATCAACGCGGCACGAAGTGAAGCAATGAAATACGGCCAAAATGCTTTGGTGATTCCTGCCAATGGCGGGAACGACTGGACTCAGGGATGGATCGTTTTTGTTGATAGCAACAGAAACAATTCCTACGATGAATCTACCGACGTTACCATTCAAAAACAAGGAGCACTTCCGAGTTATTTTGGCGTTACCGGCACTGGGAATGCCAATCTTTCGAGCTCATATATTATGTTCGACAGCTCCGGATTTGCCAGAAGTTACTCCTCTGGTGTTCCTAACCTGACTCTTAAAATAGAGCGCACCGATGTATCCAGCGCAAATGAAAAAAGATTTATTATCGTTGCAAGGACAGGCCGCGTCAGGGCTTGCAATCCATCACTAGAAACCACTTGCACTGCTACAGCAACCCAGTAATCGATCCACGAACATTCATATTCTCTCGCTTCAGGTAGCACAATCCCCCCATGTTCACAGGCATCATCACCGGCCTAGGCCGCATCACCACCGTGCAAGCCCTGGGCGATACGCCCACGCATGGCAAGCGCTTGACCATAGCAACCACCCCGCCGCACTACCTTGACGACGTGGGCCTGGGCGACAGCATCGCACTCAATGGTGCCTGCATGACCGTGACCACGCTGGATGCGGACAAGCAGCAGTTCAGCGTCGATGTCTCGGCCGAATCGCTCGCCAAGACTACGGGGCTGGAGGCGCCGGGGCCCGTGAACCTCGAAAAAGCCCTGCGCGCCAGCGACCGGCTCGGTGGCCATTTGGTTTCGGGCCACGTCGATGGCATCGGGCAGGTGTGCCACTTTGCGCCCGTGGGCGAAAGCTGGGAGCTGCGCATCCTGGCGCCGCAGGAGCTGGCGCGCTATCTGGCCTACAAGGGCTCGATCACCGTGAACGGCGTGAGCCTGACCGTGAACCGCACCGCCGACCTGCCAACGGGCTGCGAGCTCAGCATCAACCTGATCCCGCACACGGTGCAGAACACGGCATTGCAGTATCTGCAGGCCGGAGCGCGCGTGAACCTCGAAGTGGACTTGATCGCGCGCTACGTGGCGCGCATGCTCGAAGCGCCACCGCCTGCGCGCGCCGCTTGAGCGCAGGCGTGTGCCTGGCTCATGCGCTCACGAATTCAGAGCGAACACTCAATACCCACCGCTGAGTTTTGCGCTTTTTCGTACATTTCACCAATGACAGCGGCGTGCGCAAAGCCTGCTTCGCGGAAGGCTTGCAGCACCGCACCCAGCGCCTCGGGCGCACAGCTCACGAGCAGGCCGCCGCTGGTTTGCGGGTCGGTGAGCATGTGACGCAACCATGGCGGGGCGGCCTCGGGCCACTGCACCTGCGCGCCGTACGATGCCCAGTTGCGGCCCGACGCGCCCGTGACCACGCCTTGCGCGGCAAAGCCCTGGGCCGCGGCAATCAAGGGCAGTTGCGCAAGACGCAGGCGCGCCGACAGGCCCGAGCCGCGGCACATTTCAAGCAAATGCCCGCCCAGACCAAAGCCGGTGACGTCGGTCATCGCGTGCACGCCCGCGAGCTCGCCGAGCGCCGCGCCCACGCGGTTGAGCTGTGTGGTGTGGCGCAGCATCTCGGCGTAGCCGGCTTCGTCCAGCAGCCCTTGCTTGAGCGCGGCCGACAGCACGCCCACGCCCAGCGGTTTGCCCAGCACGAGCACGTCACCCGGCTGCGCATCGGCGTTGCGGCGCACGCGCCCGGGGTGCACCAGGCCCAGCGCGACCAGGCCGTAGATCGGCTCGAGCACGTCGATCGAATGCCCGCCCGCAATGGGGATGCCGGCGTCGCGGCACACTGCCGCCCCGCCTTCGAGCACGCGGCCAATGACTTCGGGCGGCAGCTTGGCGATGGGCATGCCCACGAGCGCGAGCGCCAAAATGGGGCGCGCGCCCATGGCGTAGATGTCGGAGAGCGCATTCGTGGCGGCAATGCGGCCGAAGTCGTAAGGGTCATCGACAATGGGCGTGAAAAAGTCCGTCGTGGCCACCAGCGCCTGCTCGGCGTTCAGCCGGTACACGGCCGCGTCATCGCTGGTTTCGGTGCCCACGAGCAGCTCGGGCGGCACCAGGCCCTGCGGCGCACGTGCCAGAATCTCGCCCAGCAGCCCCGGCGCAATCTTGCAGCCGCAGCCACCGCCATGCGCAAACTGCGTGAGTCGAATGTTTTGAATGTTTTGGATGTTTTGTAGCTCCGTCATAGTGCCAGCCATTGTGCCAGCCCTTGCTTTTTCCCCGCGGCCATGAACCGGCGTGGCCCCGTTTCCGTGGATGCGATCCACCGCTTAGATACCGTGATCGACGCGCGCTCGCCCGCCGAATTTGCGCGCGACCACATTCCCGGCGCCGTGAATTGCCCGGTGCTCGATGACGAGGAACGCCGCATCGTCGGCACCCTTTACAAACAGCAAGGGCCTTTCGAGGCGCGGCGCGTGGGCGCGGCCATGGTGGCGGCCAACCTGGCGCGCCACCTGCGCACGCAGTTTGCCGAGCGCCCGCCGCAATGGCGTCCGCTCGTGTATTGCTGGCGCGGCGGCCTGCGCAGCGGCGCCATGGTGACCTGGCTGCGCATGGTGGGCTGGGACGCACAGCAGCTCGCGGGCGGCTACAAGGCCTGGCGCCGGCACGTGCTGCACCAGCTCGAGGCCCTGCCGCCGCAATTCGATCTGCGCGTGCTCTGCGGCCCCACCGGCAGCGCCAAAACGCGCGTGCTGCAGGCGCTGGCGGCGCAAGGTGCGCAGGTGCTGGACCTGGAAGCGCTCGCGCAGCACCGCGGCTCGGTGCTGGGCGCCCTGCCCGGCGTGGCGCAGCCCACGCAGACGGCCTTTGAAACCCGGCTCGTGCATGCCATGCAGGCGCTGGACGCGCGCCGCCCCGTCTATATCGAAGCCGAGAGCGCGCGCATAGGCTGCCTGAATGTTCCGCCGCCCCTGGTGCAGCGTCTGCGCGCCAGCCCTTGCATCGAAGTCCAGGCCGGCGCGCCCGCACGGCTGGATTTTTTGCTGCGCGATTACACGCACCTGGGCGATGACCCCGCGCTGCTGGCCGAGCGGATCGCGGCGCTCAAGGAGTTGCACGGCAAACAAGTGATCGCACGCTGGCAAGCCTGGGCGCAGAAACGCGCCTTGGCGCCACTGTTTGCCGAGCTGATGACGCTGCACTACGACCCGCTGTACGCGCGCTCGCAAAACGCCCACCTGTACCAATGGCCGCAACGCCACACAGTGAGCGCAGACGCCCTCACGCCAGCGCACATAGACACATTGGCGCAGCAGATTCTCGCCCTGGAAACAGCTGACCGACAGCTGACCGACAGCTGATCAACCGCTGACCGACAGCTGATCAACCGCTGACCAACCGCTGACCAGCCGCTGACTAACGCAGCGCCGGGCGTGGCATGCGCGGGCGCAGCTCCGGCACGATCTTGAGCTCCAGCGTTTCATCACCGCGCTGCACAGCGAAAGTGCTGGGCACCCCCGGCTTGAGCGCCGCGACCATGTTGAGCAGCTCGGGCACGTGCGAAACGGGTTTTCCATCCAGCTCCAAGATCACATCGCCAGGGCGTATGCCAGCGCGTGCGGCCGGGCCGCCCTGCAGCACGCCCGTGATGATCACGCCCCGGTTTGCCTTGACGCCGAAGGTCTGGGCCAGTTCGGGCGAGAGTTCGTTGGGCTCCACGCCGATCCAGCCGCGCGTCACCTGGCCCTCTTTGACGATGCCTTCGAGCACCTGCCTGGCCGTGGCCACGGGAATGGCAAAGCCTATGCCCATGCTGCCGCCAGAGCGCGAATAAATGGCCGTGTTGATGCCCACGAGGTTGCCCTGTACGTCGATCAGCGCGCCGCCCGAGTTGCCCGGGTTGATCGCGGCATCGGTCTGGATGAAGTTTTCGAACGTGTTGATGCCGAGCTGATTGCGCCCCAGCGCGCTCACGATGCCGCCCGTGACGGTCTGGCCGACGCCAAAAGGATTGCCTATGGCCAGCACCTGATCGCCCACGTCGAGGCCGTCGGAATGGCCCAGCACGATCACGGGCAGTTTGTCGAGCTCGATCTTGAGCACGGCAAGGTCGGTGTCCGGGTCCGTGCCCACCACGCGCGCGCGGCCGCGGCGCCCATCCATGAGCGAGATGTCGATCTCGTCCGCGCCTTCGACGACGTGGTTGTTGGTGAGGATGTAGCCTGTCGCGCTGACGATCACGCCGCTGCCCAGGCCGATTTGGGTCTGGTTGGGCATGTCACCGAAGAAAAACCGGAACCACGGGTCGTTGGCCCGTGGAATGCGCACCTCTTTGCTCGTGGTGATGCTCACCACGGCCGGCAGGGCCTTGTGCACCGCGGCGCGGAAGCTCCCCGGCGGAGGCGTGGCGCCGGTACTGGTACTGGGCGGCGCCTCGAACAGCGCCACGCCGGCCCCGGATGACCAGGGAGATTGCCGCACCCAGCCTGGCTGCAAGGTGGCGATCACGAAATACACCGCGACGCATACCGTAACGGTTTGGGCAAACAGCAGCCAGAAGCGTTTCATCGTAGAAAATTCCCAAAAGCATAGTGAATGCAGCGCGGCTATTGTCGCTCAGCCAGGGAATCGATAATGCGCTGGCATGCCGCATGCACTCCCCCAACTGCCACCATGAAACGACCCGCCCCATCCAAAAGAATCCACCTGGCCCGGCAGGGCGTGGTTTATTCACTAATTTTGTGTTCGCTGATCCTGGGCTTGGGCGGCATCGGTTTTTGGATTCTCGACCCCCAGGTCGAGACTTTTTCAGACGGCTTGTGGCTTGCCTTCACCACGGCCGCCACGGTGGGTTATGGCGACCTGGTTCCAAGCACCCATTTTTCGCGCGTGTTTGCCGTCGTCGTGGTGCTGCTGGGGCTGGCCGTGCTGTCGATCGCCACGGCCTCGCTCGCGGCGATCTTCGTCGAAAAAGAGGTGGAGATCGAAGAAAATCAGATTGAACAAGCGCTGATGCAGGAACTCATTTTGCTGCGCGAGGATGTGCGCATGCTGCGCGCCGAGGTGCGCGCACTGCGCGGTCAAGTGGTGGAGTAGCACCGGCAGGCCGGAAAAACCGGGAAACGGCCTCCAAAGCGCCTGGCTCAGTCGTGGCGGCCGGGCCCTTTTCCGCGGCCATTGCCATGGCCATGGCCGTTGCCATGCTCGTCCCCGTGATCGCGGCCATTTTTGCGTCCACGGTCATGAGGGTTCTCGTGGGGGCCGTAGCCATCGTGGCGGTAGGCGGGCGCTGGCCGATAGGCTGGAGGCGCCCGGCGCGGCGGCTCTTTCACAAAATACACCGGTTGGTCGCATGCGGCGTAGCGAGAGCAGTAGCGGCTCCAGTTTTTTGCATGGCCCGGCGGCACGTAGAGATAGATCGGCGAGCGCGGCACCAGCACGGCAGGGCGATGGATGATCATCGGCTGGGGGTAAATCACCGCAGGCGGCGGCCCGTTGCCGATATTGATGCGGCCATAGACGCCCGGCGACAGTTCGCCGCCGACGGTCGCGTTGATGTAAGTCTGCGCGTGGGCACCATTGGCCGCTGACAGCGCCGTCAAGGCCAAAGCGCCGGCCCATGCACGGCCCCAAAAAAATCGAAGCTTCACGACGTTCCTCCCAAAAAGTGATTGCCGCCGTTTGTAGCAAATAAGGCACGAACACAGGCACCACGGCGCATAAAAGACGTAACTTTGTGCGCCATCAGCCGAGCAAGCGCGCCAAAGTCAGCAAGGCCAGCAGCAGCAGCCAGACGACTACCGAGCGCCACACCAGGCCGACCACGCTGCGCAAGTGGCCGAGTTCAGCCTCGCGACCCGGCGTGCTGCCGCTGTCGTCCGTGTCCGCATCGGCTTCGAAGTCCTGCAGCGACGGCACTTCGGCGCGGGCTTTGAGTGCAGCGCCCCCCAGGCGCACGTCGATCGCACCCGCCGTGGCTGCCAGGATCACGCCGTCGTTGTCGTTCGGGAAGTGCTGCGCATAAAAACGCCAACCCTCCACGGCCTCCTCGAAGTCACCCACCACGGCAAAGCTGAGCGCGGTCAAGCGGGCCGGCAGCCAATCGATGAACGCCCAGGCCTGCATTGCCGCACGCTGCAAAGCCTCGCTGGCCGGATGGACCAAGCTGACGCTTTTGTGGTGCCAAAAGCGCGCAACAAATTCGGCCATGCGATAGAGCACAGCCCCCGCAGGCCCGAGGCCGAAAGCCGCCAGGATGGAATAGCAGGCGAGCACGCCAAACACATGGCGGTGCGCGGCCAGCACCGAATATTCGAGCACGTGGCGCACGATCTCGCTGCGCGGCAAGTCACCCACATCGACCTGCTGCCAATGCGCCAGCCGCGCGCGCGCCGTGTCTTCGTCGCCTTCTTCGAGGGCGTCACGAATGCGCGTGAAGTGGTGACTGAACTGGCGGAACCCCAGCGTGACGTAGAGCACAGCCACATTCCACAGCACCGCCACGGGCCAGCCCACCCACTCCAGCAGCAGCCAGTGCACGAGCAGCGCCAGCAATGCGGGCGGCAGCACCGTGAGGCTCCACACCACCCAGCCATGATGGGCTTTGCCGGCGTCGAAGTTGCGGCCCACGGTCAAGACCCAAGCGCGCAAAGCGGCATGGATAGGGTTGTTGCGGGCAAGCGGGCGCGCCTGCTCGATCAGCAAGGCCAGCAAAATGGCGAAAAAGCTCATGGGCCGGAATCATACTGAGGTCGGGCGAGCGCCCATCGCCTCCTGCATCTCATGCCATCAGAAACCGGTAAAAATTGCGCAGCATGCCTGCCGTGGCACCCCATATGTAGTAGCTCTTGCTTCCATATTCATAGGGCATGGAGAACCATTCACGCCGGATTCCACCCGATTCGTACACATGGCGCCTATGGTGCGCCGGGTTCAGCAAAAATGCCAGCGGCACTTCGAAAACCTCGGCCACTTCATGCGGGTTGGGCTGCAGCTGGCCAGGCGGCCGTACCAGCGCCACCACGGGCGAGACGGCAAAGGCCGAGCCCGTAATGTAGGTCGGCAGCAAACCCAGCACTTCGACGACGTCGGGCGGCAGCCCCACCTCTTCCTGCGCCTCGCGCAAAGCGGTATGCACGAGCGAGGCATCTTCGGGATCGACACGCCCACCCGGAAAGGCCACCTGCCCTGAATGCGAAGACAGGTGCGGCGTGCGCTGCGTGAGCAACACGGTCGGCTCCTGGCGCAAGACGATGGGCAGCAGCACCGCGGCCTGCGCCAGCGGGCGGTTGGTAAATACCGGCTCCTGCGCCACTTCGGGCGTCCATTGCGGCGGCTGCGCAAAGCGTGCGCGCAGAGCCTCGGGCGTTTGTGCCTGCACAGGCACGGCGGGCAGGTGGACATCGACACCGGCAACGGGAACCTGGCGCGGATCGAACCCGGGCTGGGTCAAGGAAGGTGCGCGCACGGTGGAGGAGGAAGGATAGGAAGCAGTCACAGCAATGAGGAGAAAAGCCGCGGCACAAATAAAAAGCCGCTACAGCACCTACTGTAGCGGCTTGCTTGCGATTGCGCCTGCGGCTTATTCGGCGGCTGCAGTGCGGGCCGAGGCCTTGCGTGCCGGCAGCTTTTCCTTGATGCGGGCCGACTTGCCGCTGCGCTCGCGCAGGTAGTAGAGCTTGGCGCGGCGCACGTCGCCGCGGCGCTTGACTTCGATGCTCGCGATCAGCGGGCTGTAGGTCTGGAAAGTGCGCTCCACGCCTTCGCCGCTGGAGATTTTGCGCACCGTGAAGCCGCTGTTGAGCCCGCGGTTGCGCTTGGCGATGACCACGCCTTCGTAGGCCTGCACGCGCTTGCGCGTGCCTTCGACCACGTTGACGTTCACGACCACGGTGTCGCCGGGGCCGAACTCGGGGATGTTTTTGTTGAGGCGGGCGATTTCTTCCGCTTCGAGGACTTGAATCAGGTTCATGTGTGCCATCCAAGGATCATGTCCGCGCCACAAGCGGCTGCGTCGGGATTGACGTTTCAAGGCTTTGCAAGAGAAATGCAGTAATTTTGCCGCTGCACTGCAGCAAACTTCCTGCTCGCAAAACGGCCGAACAGAGGATCGAAAAGCCGGCAATTATAGCAAGCCCGCCGTCTTTTCTTGCAGGGTTTTTGCAAGAATGGACTCGTCCTCGGCACTCAGTCGCCCCGCCGCGCGCGCCGCATCGATCAGGTCGGGGCGGTACCGGGCCGTGAGGAAAAGCCGCTCGGCGCGCCGCCAGCGCTCGATCTCGGCATGGTGGCCCGACAGCAGCACGGCGGGCACGGCGCGGCCAGCCCATTCTTCAGGGCGGGTGTAGTGCGGACAGTCGAGCAGCCCATCGAGCGCCTGGCTGAAGCTGTCGTAGGCGTGGCTTTGTGCGTCGTGCAGTACGCCGGGTTGCAGACGCGCCACGGCGTCGAGCAAAGCCATGGCTGCGATTTCGCCGCCCGAGAGCACGAAGTCGCCCAGGCTGACCTGGACATCGACGTGCGCGTCGATGAAGCGCTGGTCTATGCCCTCATAGCGGCCGCACAGCAAGATGGCGCCGCTGCTGGCCGCCCAGTTTTCGACCTGCGCCTGGTTCAACGGCTTGCCTATGGGGGAAAAAAGCAGCACGGGCGCCTGCGCGCCTTCGCCTTCGCCTTCGCGACGCGCCGCGCGGATCGCGGCAAGGCAGCGCGCGAGCGGCTCGGCCAGCATCACCATGCCCGGCCCGCCGCCGAAGGGCCTGTCATCGACGCGGCGGTACGCACCTTCGGCGTAGTCGCGCGGGTTCCACAGCTGCACCTGCACCTGGCCACTCGCGTAGGCGCGGCGCGTCACGCCGCTGGCAAGAAAGGGCGCAAACAGCTCGGGGAACAAGGTGATGATGTCGAAGCGCATGCGGCAGTCTGAGCAACTCCGCTCAACTCAATAATCGGGCTGCCAATCGACAAAGATGCGCCGCGCCGCGAGATCGACCCGATCGACGTAGGCAGCAACGAAGGGAATCATGCGCTCTAGCGCTTTGCCCTCTTGCTGGTAGCTCAGCACGAGCACGGTTTGCGGGCCCGTGGAGAGCAGCTCACGCACTTCGCCCAGTTCCACGCCTTCACGGTTGACCACGGCGAGGCCTATGAGATCGACCCAGTAGTATTCGTCGGCGCCGGTGCTCGGGAAGCTAGAACGCGGCACGAAGACGCGTGCGCCGCGCAGGGCCTCGGCAGCACCGCGGTCGGGAATGTCCTGCGCCCAGGCGACGATGGTGTCTGCGTGCTCCTTGGCCTCGCGGATGCGCAACAGGCGCGTGCCCTCGAAGCCGCGCACGCCGCGCTCTGCCGGCTGCAAGTACCAGCGCTTGGACGAAAACAAGGCCTCGGGCGTGGCGCTGTAGGGCAGCACTTTGAACCAGCCCTTCACACCCCACGCGTCCGCGATGCGCCCGACTTCCACGGCGTCGGCGGGCAGGTCAACCAGATCGAGCGGCAAGGCGGCGGACATAAGGAAGAAGGAACGAAGCCCCAGGGAAAAGAAAAAACGGGCCCGTCAGCCCGAGCCAACGGAGCCCGCTGCGCGCGCCAAAGCTCAGGCTGCCTGCTTGGCAGCTTGCTTGATCAGGCGATCGACCGTGGGCGAGGCTTGTGCGCCCACGCTCTTCCAGTAGGCCAGACGGTCCTGGGCGATGCGCAGACCCTCTTCGCCTTCCTTGGCCACGGGGTTGTAAAAGCCCAAGCGCTCGATGAAGCGCCCGTCGCGGCGCACACGCTTGTCGGCAACGACGATGTTGTAAAACGGACGACCTTTGGAGCCGCCGCGGGAGAGTCGAATGACGACCATGTTGATTTATCCTCGGGGTACAAAAACTCGCGCCACAAATCCAGCAAAACCGTCTGTATGCGTCGAGCCTCGGTTTCATGCCGCCCTAGGTCAAAGCCATGACCCAAAACGGCGATTGCGCAGCGTTGAGACACGCGGCATGACCACCCAGCCAGCCACACGCTGCAAAGCCGCTGATTATATCGAGTCCGGCCGATTGACATTCCTGGTTTTCCCCCGCTCGCACTCCATGCTCTCCATCCGTTCCTACTCCTCTGACGACATGGCTGCCGTCACGGCCATCTATGCCCACCATGTGCTGCACGGCACGGGCACCTTCGAAATCGACCCACCCGACGCCGCCGAAATGCTGCGGCGCCACGCCGAGGTGCAAGCCCGCGGGCTGCCCTGGCTGGTGGCGGAAAATGACGGCCGGATTCTGGGCTTTGCCTATGCCAACTGGTTCAAGCCGCGCCCGGCCTACCGTTATTGCTGCGAGGATTCGATCTACCTCGCAGACGCGGCGCGTGGCCAGGGGCTGGGGCGGGCACTGCTGGCGGCGCTGGTGGCGCAATGCGAGGCCCGCGGCGTGCGCAAGCTGCTCGCGGTGATCGGCGACTCGGCCAACGCGGGCTCGATCGGCGTGCACCGGGCGCTGGGCTTCACCGACGTGGGCATCGTGCGCTCGGCCGGCTGGAAGTTTGGCGCCTGGCGCGACATCGTGCTCATGGAAAAGCCTCTGGGCGATGGCGACTGCAGTTCGCCGGAATAATCGCGCACCATGACCACGAAAAAACCCACAACCAAGAACAAAACCATCGCCGCCTGGCTCGCCTTCGTGGGCGGGCCGCTGGGGCTGCACCGTTTTTACCTGCACGGCCTGGGCGACTGGCTCGGCTGGCTGCTGCCCATTCCCACGGCGCTCGGGCTCTATGGCATGGAGCGCGTGCAGCAGCTGGGGCAGGACGACGCGCTGAGCTGGCTGCTGATTCCGCTGCTGGGCTTCACGATCGCGGGCTGCGCGCTGCGCGCCATCCTGTACGGACTCATGACGCCCGAGAAGTGGAACGCCCGTTTCAACCCCCAGGCCGCGCCCGACGCCGCGCCGGGGCGCACGAACTGGTTCACGATCTTTGCCATTGCCGGCGCGCTGATGGTGGGCACGGCGGTGCTGATGGCGAGCATTGCATTCAGCTTCCAGCGCTATTTCGAGTACCAGATCGAAGAGGCGCGCCGCATTTCGCAGTGAGCGCGAAAATACTAATGAAAAATGGCTATAGCCCTTATCCATCAAGCGCTAATAGCTATTAATAGAATAGCAATCAATAAAGCTGCAAGCTCAGCCAGTACGCAATCGCTGCGACGAAGGCGCTCGCCGGGATGGTCAATATCCACGCCCAGATGATGTTGCCCGCCACGCCCCAGCGCACCGCGCTCGCGCGTTGCGTCGAACCTACGCCGACGATGGCGCCCGTGATGGTGTGCGTGGTCGAAACCGGGATGCCGAGCGCGGTCGCGAGAAACAGCGTCAGCGCCCCGCCCGTTTCCGCACAGAAGCCGCCCACGGGCTTGAGCTTGGTGATGCGCTGGCCCATGGTCTTGACGATGCGCCAGCCGCCAAACATGGTGCCCAGACCTATGGCCAGGTAGCAGCTCACGATCACCCAGGTGGGCGGCGCCGCATCGCCGGCAGAGGCGTAGCCCGTGGCGATCAAAAGCAGCCAGATGATGCCTATGGTCTTTTGCGCGTCGTTGCCGCCATGCCCCAGGCTGTAGGCGCCCGCCGACAGCAGCTGCAGGCGCCGGAACCAGTGGTCAACGCGGCTCGGGCGCGTGCGGCGGAAAATCCAGGCGACCAGCACCATCATGAGCGAGCCGAGCAAAAAGCCGAGCAGCGGCGAGACGAAAATGAAGAGCACCGTCTTGAGGATGCCCGCCCCAATCAGCGCGCCCGCGCCGGTCTTGGCGATCACCGCGCCGACGATGCCGCCGATCAACGCGTGCGAAGAACTGCTCGGAATGCCGTACAGCCAGGTCACGATGTTCCACGCAATCGCACCCACGAGGGCGCCGAACACCACGTGGGTATCGACCACCCCTGGCTGCACGATGCCCTTGCCAATCGTGGCGGCCACGCTCAGGTGGAACACGAACACCGCCACGATATTGAAAAACGCCGCAAACAGCACCGCCTGCGCGGGCTTGAGCACGCCGGTGGACACCACGGTGGCGATCGAATTGGCGGCGTCGTGAAAGCCGTTCATGAAGTCGAACAGGATCGCGAGCGCGACCAGCAGAATCACCACCCAAAGGGCTGTAGGGACGGTTTGCATGCGCCTTGGCTCCCTGCCCTGCTCAGGAGTTTTCGAGGACGATGCCCTCGATGATGTTGGCCACGTCTTCGCACTTGTCGGTGATGGTTTCGAGCAGCTCGTAAATGGCCTTGAGCTTGATCACCTCGCGCACGTCGGGCTCCTCACGGAACAGTTTGCTCATGGCGCTGCGCATTACACGGTCGGCGTCGCTTTCGAGGCGGTCGATTTCTTCGCAGGTCTTGAGTGCGGCCTCGGCCACGGCGGGCTCGGCGATTTTTTCGAGCAGGTGCACGGCGTCGCGCAGGCGCTCGCAGCACTTGACGCTCAAATCGGTGAGGCGCGAGATTTCCACCGTCATGTGGTGCACGTCATAAAGCGCCATGGTCTCGGCCGAGTCCTGGATCAGGTCGGCCACGTCGTCCATGGTGTTGATGAGCGAGTGGATCTGCTCGCGGTCTATGGGCGTGATGAAGGTCTTGTGGATGCTTTTGTTGACCTCGTGCGTCACGCGATCCGCGGCGCGCTCGGCGTTGTCCACATCCTGGTTGTATTTTTCGCGCAGGTGCAAGTCGTTGTAATTCGCGACCAATTGGGCAAAGGCATGCGCGGCCTCGACGATGCGCTCGGCATGCTGGTCGAACATCTTGAAAAAATTGCCTTCGCGCGGCAACAGCTTGCCAAACAGCATGGGTGGGGGCTCCAGGGGTACAAACGCGGGCACCTCATCTACCCGGAATGGGCCAGAAAGACGACGCATTGGTGACAAATGTGTGACATGCGAGTTTAACCGCGCCCCATTTCCCCAACGCACGAGGCGACGCCGCCGCCCAACGGCGTCAAGCCCCACGAAAAACGAAATACACCGCGCCGACCATGCACAGCGCCGCCCAGAGATAATCCCAACGCAGCGGCTGACCGAGGTAGAACACCGCGAACGGCATGAACACCGTGAGCGTGATGACCTCCTGCAATATCTTGAGCTGGCCCACGTCGAACTGGCTGAAGCCGATGCGGTTTGCCGGCACCTGCAGCAGGTATTCGAACAAGGCGATGCCCCAGCTGACGAGTGCAGCCACATACCAGGGCGCGGTGGCAAGATTCTTGAGATGCCCGTACCACGCAAAGGTCATGAAGACATTGCTGGCCACGAGCAGCAGCACGGTCTGCAGGGGAACGGGCAGGGACTGGAAGATGTGCATTGTTTCCCGGTTCTTTCCTAGGTGCCTGCCGGACTTTGGAATCGTCGGCTGCGGCGCATTCTCGCTTTCGACGCCCAAAGTCCGACAGGCTGCTAGTGTAGTGTTGCACGCTATCTGGAACATAAAAACGCATCTTTGGCGCCATGGCGGCGTTGCAAATCCGCGCGATACCTTCGGGTATCGCTGTGGTTTGCGCCTTGCCCTGACGCCAAATCCATCGCACCCATGTCGCGGGGATGCCGCATCTGCCCGCCATGGCCACACCAGCGAATGGAAAAGCGAACCCAGTAAAGGTAAGCCTGCTCGGTTTTGAGGTTATAGTGTTTGTAACGAAATACCTCGCGCACCTGCCCCAGCAGGTGACCTTGCCCTTGATAAATGGAGTTCTTAGCCCTTGTTGAAAATACCGACAAGGAGTCAATGAATGACAGCAGCAAAGCAAGTGCGTGCGCAGTACACGCAGGAGTTCAAGTTGGAGGCGGTGCGCCAAGTGAAGGCCGGTCAGGCCATCGGGGTGGTGGCCAAGGTCTTGGGTATCCCCAAGGCCAGTCTGGGCAACTGGGTTTGCCAGGCAGCCAAAGGGGCATTGAGCGGGGCCGGGGGAGAGGACAAGGCTGCACGGGTCTCGCCAGAGCAGATGGAGATAGCGCGCTTGCGCGCTGAGGTGGCCCGGCTTCGGATGGAGCGCGACATCGTAAAAAAAGCCGCGGCGTACTTCGCGCAGGACACGCTGCGAGGTACGCCTGGATTCACCAAATGAGGCAGCAGTACCCGGTGAGCGTCTCGTATGGCGTGCTGGAGGTCAGCGCCAGCGGCTACTTCAACTGGCTGCGCCGCCCACAGGAGAAGGCAGGTCGTCCTGGCGGGCGCCACAGCGATGAAGTTGTGCTGGCCCACATCCGCGCCATCCATACGGAGGTCAAGGGTGAATACGGCTGGCCCCGGATGCACAAGGAGCTGCTGGCCAGGGGCATCAGGGTGGGCAAGGACAGGGTGCGCAAGCTGATGAAACAGCACGGCATCCGAGCCAGGACCAAGCGCAAGTTTGTGGTGACGACTGACAGCAAACACAGCCTACCGGTGGCACCGGACCTGGTGCAGCGGCGCTTCACCCCCGAGGAGCCCAACCAGCTGTGGAGTGGCGACATCACCTACATCGCCACCGACGAGGGTTGGCTGTACCTGGCTGCGGTCATCGACCTGTTCAGTCTCCAGGTGGCGGGCTGGAGCCTGCAGCCGCACATGCAGGCGAGCTTGGTCAAGGATGCTCTGGCCATGGCGTGGTGGCGGCGCCGACCGCCACCCGGTCTGATATTCCACAGCGACAGGGGCAGCCAGTATTGCAGCGGCGAGTTCCAGGATGCTTTGAAAGACTGGAAGATGCGTTCCTCGATGAGCAGGAAGGGCACCTGCTTGGCTTTCATTCCTTGACTCCTTGTCGGCATTTTCAACAAGGACTAAGAACTCCACTTTTCAGGGGCAAGGTCAGGCCGGCCGTGGGTGGATCGAAAGGCGATTTACAGCTTGGGTCCGGCGCCTTTGGACAGCCGTGCTTTGACAGCATCTTGCCTTTGCCGCTCTACCCAATCCTTCGCCTTTTGTTGGGTTGTAGCCCAACTTCCGTAATCAGTGATACGCACTACAAGTTGTCTAACGGGCTCCCCGACCAAGTTGGCAGCCACGGCGACGCCACATTGGGAGAAATCGCTCGGTACACGCCCCTTGGCCTGCTCTTTTCTCAAGTAGTCCGTGATATCCCCTTGACCGTCGCCAATGACGGTTGCTTTTGGGGTGGAGCGCCAACACATAGGCTTGCCTGGCTCGCCCCAGGTTAAATTGAGATCAGCGTAGTTCTTCCCCGACACCGTGGGGGTGCCGTACTTCTGCGTCAATTGCGCGCTCAGTTGTGACTGAGTTGGTGGTGCTTGTAATGCCACTGTCCGGGAAACGCTGACAACCCGCGAAGCGCTGGGCAGTGGTGCGAAGTACAGCCTGAATTCTTCCCGTCCCTGGTTGTCGTCGTAGGTGACCCAAAGCTCGTGCAGAAATGACTCTGTATTGATTTGCTGAACACCGTCTCTGAAGCTGAAGTTCATGCTCCGCTTGCGCACGCGCATGCCTGGCCGGTGTGCGGTCAGTGCAGACATGACTTCGGCCTCCGTCATGCCTGGGCGCACGCCAACGACATCAAAAGTGGACTGAGCAGCCGCCGGCAGAACACTTGCCCCGGTCATCACACACGCAATGAAAAATGCGGTGCGCAACCTGGTAAAGAGACGAGTTGATTGGCGAATGGCGTAATCCATGTGACAACTCCTTTTCGGATGAAAATGAAGGGATTTGTGGATTGGCTGCACCCGATGCGCAAGTGACCATGCTTGCAGTAGCCATCTCGCGGCGATTGAAATCGCTCGGCTTACAGAAGTTGGGTTATCTACCCGCTTCCCTGCAGATGCGGAAAAGACCCGCCCGGGAAATGCTCGTCAGCGGCCCGTCGAGCGCAACAGGTGGCTCTGTACCAGGGTTTTCTCGCTCGGCTGTCAGCATCCCTCGCTGTTCATTCGCATTGAACGTCAGGATGACAGGAGTATTGTCATCACCCCAACGATTCTTGCCACCATGTTTGACCAATGCCCAAACTTGGATGCCGCTGTAACGTGCTCCCCCCACGAAGGTGTAGCTGACCATGATCGGCAACGGACCTCGCCTGCCCGCTGCGGTATCAAGATAAACACCGCTCTTGTTCACATTGATGCGAGGTTGCAAAGTGCAGTCGCCACTGGGGGCATAGGTGCCGTAGACGTCAGCAGGCAGATCCAAACTGACAGCGAATGCATTTGAGGCGAACCCAACAAGCATCGCGACCGCAATGCGGGCGCACCAGAGAACTCTTTCGTGCAAGGAATGCAAGGTTTGCATTTTTGCTTCTCCCCATTGAAAATCTCATTCCGCTGATGTTATCACCCCGCCAGATGAGATTCGACCCCCAAATAGGGTAGAGCCAGACCATGCCGTCTTCGCCCACACGTGAAGCTGCCTCGGTGTCCGCTCTGATCGCGCATCTCTATGACGCGGCGATGGACGCATCCCTATGGCCGGGTACTGCAAGCAAGATTGCTCAGTCCTTGGGCTCGACCAGTGCCGTACTCAAGTGGCACGGGGACGGCGGGCAAGTGCGCTTGCTGGAATGCACCGCCAATCTTTTGGTGCCCGAGCGCGACCAAGCTTGGGCCGACGACTGGCATCGCCGTGACCTTTGGGTTGAGCGCTCGTTGTCCTACGGCATGTCCCGTGTCATTACGGACGAAGATTTGGTGACGCCTGTCGAGCAGTCGCAAAGTGGCTTCTACCAGGAATGGTTGTCGTACCTGGACATCCACCACATGCTCGGAGCTGTGTTTCCGATTGAGCAGAATGTGGTTGGTGTGTTCGGTATCCACCGTCCACGTGAAGCCGGCGCATACGTCGACAGTGATCGCCGACAAGCGTCGCTGCTGTTGCCGCACCTGCAACGAGCACTGAAGCTTGGGCAACGCTTTGCTCACCTGTCTCATCAGCGTG
>CAVPUD010000160.1:0-6564 GCA_963708545.1 uncultured beta proteobacterium
GACCCGCAACGGCGCACGCCGGCCGGGCGGGTGCGCCGTTCTTCTTGCCGTGGGCTGGCGGCGAAGAGTTTTTGCGCCGGCCTTATTTCTGTTTCCAGCCGCTCGAGTCCTGGTACCACCAGCCCGGCTGGGCCTTGGCCACCCAGCGCTGCGCGAACACGCTCTGGATCTGTCCTGCCCACTGCGGCTGGCCGTTGGCGTTGGCGATCTGCTGGTACAGGGCCAGGCGGTCGCGGTTCTCGTCCGCAACCAGCGCCTTGACGGCGTTGCGCTGCGCCAGCGGCACGGCGTTTGGATCGCGCACGGCGACCAGCCCGTCGCCGGTGAGGCCGACAGCGCCGGAGTCGAAATACGGCTTCAGTGAGCTGAAACGGGCTTCCAGCGAGGCCTTGACGCGCTGCACCTCCGGTGAGGAGATGTCGATGTCCGGCTGCGCGGCATGTGCCGGGGAGATCACGAAATCCAGCGCCGCGAACAGGAAGCGCGACGGCAGACTCGATTGCGGCGGCACGACGGTGCCACCGGGCCTGGGCGCGCCCTGGTCCCAGACGTCATCGATGATGCGATCGGCCGCCTTCTCGGCCGCCGCGGCCGGGAAGTAGACGTTGATCGTGACGCAGGCTGTGCACAGAAACAGCGCCAGCAGGGTAGGCACCGAAATTGCCCGTTTCATGAAAACCTCCGTCACCACTTGAAAAGTACTGCCGAGCGCATCGCCATGGCGATCGCAACTACTGCGTCTGCGGGCCGCCGGAGGCGAGCGCCGCCTCGACCTGTTGCACCAGAGTGTCCCACGACACCTCCCGCGTGTAGCCGATCACATCAATCCTGGGCAGCAGTCGCCCCTTGACCAGGTAATAACCGGTCTGGCCATCGTGGGGCGGCGCCGGTTCGATGCCGTCCATCCGGCAGCGCCCATCGCGCAGCACGCAGCCGACGCCCATGCGGTCGTAGGAAAAGTCCTTGAAGATGCTCATGAAACCCCGTGACAGAAGGCCCGTGGGGCCGCCCCCGATGGCAGAAATGTTGTCGATTGCGCGCTGCGAGATGCGTCGTGTCGAGTCATCCCCGGGCGTGGAGTGGAAACGCGCGTCGAAGGCGACCGGTTTCCAGTCCAGCAGCCGCAGGCCCTCGACGTCGCCATCCAGCCGGCCGGTGATGCGTCCGAACCTGAAGGTGCCGGTGATCGCTTCAAGATCGAGCCGCCGCAGGTGGATGTCGGCGGTGACCCGCGGCAGCACCCCGAAGGGTTCTATCGCCTGCAAATTTTCAAGCCGCAGGGTGCCGTCGAAGACCTGTGCCTCTAGCGCGCCATCGATGGACCAGACCTCGTTTTGCACGCGAAGGCCGGGCAACTGCCCAGCCAGCGTGCCGCCGAACACCGGCCAGTCCAGCGCCCGGCACAGTGCGGCCAGATCGATCGGCTCCAGCACTGCGCGAAAATCGGCGTCCAGCTGCGGCAATCCGACCTTGCTCAGGGCAAGCCGCTGCACGTGCACCGCTCCTTCGAGCAGCGGCTGACGCCACGGCGCCAGCAGTTCGAGGTCGCGGCCCTGCGCCCGGAACGACACTTCGGATGGCCCCAGCGGGATGCGGCCGATGCTGCCCGCGCTCCATTGCAGGGACGACGGTTTGGCACCGGCGCCTGCCCAGTGCACCTGTCCGGACAGGTCATCCACGGAGAGCCCGAGTCGGCCGGCGCTGAGCGCTACCCCGGAGAATTCGGCTGCCAGCGCCGTCGGGCTGCCGCCACGCAGCGACACGCTGCCGCGTGCCGCGCCCTGGGCAAGCAGGCCGTCGAGCGGCGTTCCAATCAGAAAGGGCTGGACATCGGTCGCAAACAGCGGCGCCAGGGCGGGGGCATCGAAGGCCAGTTCAGCGCTTTCCAGCCTCAAGCCGACCTTGCTGATCAGGCCCGTGGCGTCGAGCGTGCCGGCCGTGCCCTGCCTGCGCACGTCGGTGTTGACCAGCGCGGTCTCGTCTTCCCAATGTATCTGCGCACCCTCTGCACGGGCGCGCCGCTCGATGGCGGGGTACTCTTGCTGTAGCCACTGCTGCACCGCCTCGGGGCGTTGTTCGTAGACCTTCTTGATCGGCTTTTGCGGTGTGAAGCCCCAACGCGCCAGGTACTTGCCAATGATGCGCACCTGCAGCCGGATGCCAAACTCCTGCTCAATGAGCTGGCCCACGACCGCCCGGCTCCAAAGACTGAAGTCCATTTTGAGCGGCTCGGGGCGCTGGTCGATGATCTGGCGCTGAATCGCCTGCTCTTGCGCAGCACTGAGCACGCGACCATCGCCACGGTTGCGTCCGCACAAGGCCGGGCGAGTCGCACCCCAGCCGAGCTGGTCTATCACACCGCGCACCTTGGGATAGCTCAGCCCCGTCATCGCCACGATCTGCATCACCTTGATGCCTTTCTTGTGCAACCTCACGACTTGCTTGCGCCGCTCGTGCAGTTGCTCCAACGTTTGGTATCTCGCGTCTTCTTTTTCTATGCACCCTACATGGGGACTGATTCGCCGAAGCAGCGGCCAAAATGACCGGCAGACGCCCGCCAGCGCCCGCGTAGGTGCGCAGCACCGCCTAATGGACAATCTGGGTTCAATGCACATGCACCCCGGCGCTCACCAGCATCACGAGCGCCATACCGGCGAGCAGCCAGAACACCTGGCCCGCAGTCTGGCGCAACGTGAGGTGTTTTTGCAGCTGCGGGATCAGGTCAGCGAGCGCGACGTAGATGAAGCTGCTCGACGCCACGGCCAGAAAGTACGGCAGGCCGCCGTGCAAGCGATCGACCAGAAAATAGCCCACGACGCCGCCCAGCGCGGTCACTGCGCCTGCGAGTGACACCTTGAGCAGCGCCACGGAGCGGCTCGCGCTCGCCTGGCGCAGCACCACCAGGTCGCCCATGTGGTGCGGCACCTCGTGTGCGAGCACCGACAGCGCCGCGACGGCGCCCAGGCGCAGGTCGGCCATGAAGGCCGAGGCGATCAGCACACCGTCGCCGAAGCAGTGCACGCTGTCGCCCGTGAGCACCGCCCAGCCGCCCACGGCGCGCTGGCCGCGGCCCGCCTCGTGCGCCTGCGTGTGCGCAGGGTCGTGGGTATGGTCGTGCGCGTGCCCGTGCCCGTGCGGCTGGCCGTGTGCGTGCGCGAGGCCGTGCTCATGCCCGTGGTGCCAGAGCTCGGCCTTGTCGAGCAAAAAGAAAAACACCACGCCCACGAGCAGCGTGGCAAACAGGGCGTGCACGTCGGCCTGGCTCTCGAAGGCTTCGGGCAGCAGGTGCATGAACGAGGTCGCAAGCAGCCCGCCCGCGGCCAGGCTCAGCAAATTCTGCGGCCCCGCCGCGCCCTGCTCCCCGCCCAATCCCATGCGCAAAAGCAGCGCCGCGAGCCACACACTGCCTATGCCCGCCACGAGGGTGGCGACGATGGTTGCTATCAATACCATTGCTGCTTGTGCTTTCTGTATCTTGGTTAAGTGCCAATTTGGACCAAAATTTGGACGCCAGCCATTGGCCCAACCCATGTTAGCAAGCATGTCAACCCCACCCGACTTACGCAAATCGGGGTGAACTGCGCGCAGCTACCCCAGCTGCAGCCGCAAACTCATGCGGTACGAAAAGCGATCCGCCGGGTGCAGGTTGACCGCGACCTCGAGCGCGCGCCCGTCGGGCCCGAGGTAGCGGCGCGTGACGAGCAGGCCCGCCGAGCCAGGCTCGACCTGCAGGCGCGCGGCGGCGGCGGCATCGAGCGTGACGGCGTCGATCTCCTGCGCGACTTCGTGGATGCGCACGCCCCACTGGCTTTCGATCAGCGTATGCACGGGCACTTTTTGCGTGCCTATGAGCGCGCGGATGCTGCTGTAGGCGGCATGGATGTAGATCTGCGTGAAGGCGATGGGCAGCGGGTTGTCGCCCGCGTAGCGGTAGCCCATGACCTTGAGCCAGCGCTGGCCCGGCGCGCATTGCAACAGCTGCGCGAGCGCCGCGTCGGCGATCACGTCTTCGGCCTCGGTGGTCACGAGGCGGGTGTCCTCGGCGTATTGCTGCAGATCGACCAGCGTGGCCGTCGATTGCACGTAGCGGCCTTCGCTGCGGCTGGCCTTGACCTGCGTGCCCACGCCGCGCTGGCGCAGCACCAGGCCGCGCTCCTGCAGCTGGCGCACGGCCTCGCGCACGGTGTGGCGGCTCACGCCGAACTGCGCGCACAGTTCCATTTCGGTGGGCAGATAGCCGCCCACGGGGTAGCGGCCCGACTGGATGTCGGCGATCAGGCGCTGCGCCACCAGCAGGTACTGCGGCGGGCTCGCGAGCAGCGGCGCGGGCGCGGCGTCTGCGGCAGGCGCTGCGCTTTCGGTAGCGGCGTCGGGCGGTGTGGCGGTGGTCATGCGCGGTTTCGGCGTGGCGGGCGTGGCGGCTTCGCGAACAATCGCGGCGTTACGGACGCGATCCTATCCGCTTGCGCCGGCACGTCGGCTAACGCCTGCTGCTCACATCGCTCAAACCGCCCCTTTTTCTTCGAGCTGCGCGATGCGCTGCGCGTCGTAGCCGAGTTCGGCGAGCAGCGCCTGCGTGTGCTCGCCCAGCGTGGGCGCGATGCCGACCAGCGGCGCCTCGCCAGGGCAGCGGATCGGCGAGGCCACGGTGCGTATGCTGCCGCGCGCGGGGTGCGGCGCTTCGAGGATCAGGCCCTGCTCGTGCGCGAAGGGGTTGTCCAGCGCCTGCGCCACGTCATAGACCGGGGCGGCGGGCACCTTGCCGGCAAAGCGTGCGAGCCACTCGGCGGTGCTCGCCGTGCCGAGCACCGCGTCGAGCGCTTCGGTGAGCTGTTCGCGGTGCGCGAGCCGCGCTGCAAAGTTGGCGTAATCGGGGTGCGCGGCCCAGTCGGGGCGGTTGATGGCTGCGCACAGCGCGGGCCAGAACTTCTCTTTGTTGCACATGATGAAGATCCAGCCGTCCTGCGTGCGGTAGAGCTGGCTTGGCGTGAGCGAGGGGTGGGCCGAGCGCGGTGCGCGCCCGACCTTGTAGCCCTCGTTCAAATACCAGGCGGCGACGTAGTTCAGGTTGCCCATGGCCACGTCGAACAGGCTCGTGTCGATGTCCCTCCCGCGGCCCGTGCTGCGCGCTTCGATGATGCCTGCGAGCAGGCCCGTCACGGCCGTCACGCCCGTCATCATGTCGATGATCGAGAGACCAAAGCGCGCGGGCGGCCCCTCGGGCTCGCCGGTCAGCGACAGATAGCCGGCCTCGGCCTGCATCAGGTAGTCGTAACCCGGCCAGGCGGTGCGCGAGCCCGTGCGCCCGTAGGCCGAGAGGTGCGCGCAGACGATGCGCGGGTTGTAGGGCGCGAGCTGCTCATAGGTCAGCCCGAGCTTTTGCGGCAGGTCGCCGCGCAGGTTGTCGAACACCGCATCGGCGTTGCGCACCAGGTCGGCGAGCACGCTGCGCGCCTCGGCCTGCTTGAGGTTGAGCGTGAGGCTTTTCTTGTTGCGGTTGAAGGCCTCGTGGAAGTGGCTGTCGCCCGGCCCGAAGTAAAACGGCCCGACCAGTCGGCCCACGTCGCCGCCCTCGGCGGGGTTTTCGATCTTGATGACCTCGGCGCCGAGGTCGGCCAGGTGCAGCGTGCCGAACGGGCCCGCGCCGTACTGCTCGACCGAGAGGATGCGCACTCCGCGCAGTGGCAGGCTCATGCGGGGTTCCTCGCGATCAGCTGCTTGGCGATGATGATGCGCTGCATCTCGTTGGTGCCCTCGCCGATCAGCAGCAGCGGCGCGTCGCGGAAGTAGCGCTCGACGTTGTATTCCTTGGAGTAGCCGTAGGCGCCGTGGATGCGCATGCTTTCGAGGGCATTTTCCATCGCCGCCTCGGTGGCGAAGTATTTGGCCATGCCGGCTTCCATGTCGCAGCGCTCGCCGCGGTCGTAGGCGCGCGCCGCGGATTCGACCAGCAGGCGCGCAGCTTCGAGCCGTGTGGCCATTTCGCCGAGCTTGAGCTGGATCGCCTGGTGCTCGCAGATCGGCTTGCCGAAGGTCTTGCGCACCTGCGCATAGGCCACGGCGTCCTGCAGCGCAGCGCGCGCCACGCCCACGCCGCGCGCCGCCACGTTGATGCGCCCGAGTTCCAGCCCGGAGAGCAACCGCTCGTTGTAGGGGTTGGGCACTTCCTCGCTACCGTCCTGAAGGGTGGTGTAGCGGGTGAATTGCTCGGCGGTGCCGAGTCGGAATCCGCTCTGCGCTTGCCCCGTTTCCGTCGCGCTGTAGATCGCGCACAGATCGCAAGCGTACCCCACCGCCGGTGCTGTCGCCAGCACCGCGGCGAACGCGATCGCCGCGCGTAGTCGCCCGTGGCGGAACGGCGCCCGCCACGGGACATACTCCCGTTTCATGCATTGCTCTCCTCTGCCCGGAACCCGGAGACCTGCGTCTGCCGGGTGACGACTCCGGCGCGACGTCACGAAGTGCGCGGAAGCGCACCCGGGCGTCAGTGTGCGCCGGAGTTCTGCGAGATGGGTCGGGCTCGCTCAGACGAGAGCAATCGGGGGTGGAGATTCGGGCGGATCG
>CAVPUD010000161.1:0-3136 GCA_963708545.1 uncultured beta proteobacterium
AAAGGGTGGTGAAATGGAATGGCTGATGGCTGATGGCTGATGGCGACTTGCGGCGGCTGCCGTCGGCAGCGGGAGGCGGGCAGCAACAGGGCAAACAGGGCAAACAGGGCAGCAAAATCGTGCGCAGGACGGCCCGCGCCGCCCTCACTTGCGCGGCGCGAGCCCGGCGAGTTGGGCCGAGTCGTCCTGCGCGAGGATCAAGTCCCAGATTTTTTGCCCGAGCGGCTTTGCGGCCTCGTCCATGAGGTGCGCGAGCAACCCGGCCGAGCGCCCGATCAGCGCAAAGGCGCGCGCCCAGATCGGCGCGAGCCCCATGTCCGAGACGCTCGCGCCCACGGCGCCCGCGGCGTTCATGGGCAGCAGGCGGCCGTATTCCTCCTTGGCGGCCTGCTCCACCGCGCACATGAAGCGCCAGTGCTTGCCGTCGAAGCCGTTGTCGCGCGCGATCTGGTGCAGGCGCGGCGTGCGCGGGTCGCCGTGGACGTGGATGGGGTGGCCCATGCCGGGCAGGATGCGCTTGGCCGCGCGGTAGCTTTTGACGACTTCGCGCGCCTGCGCGGCGACTTCGGCGTCGGGCGAGTCGAGCGTCAGGCTGCCGATGTGCTCCTGCGCGAACTGCGCGGCGTTCTGCATGGTGCCGAGAAAGTGGTTGCCCGCGCCGAGCAGCCCCGCGGCCACGGCGCCCTGCAGCGACTCGGGCGCGCCCAGGATGGTCATGCGCGCGGCGATCGCGCTGGGAGTGAGGCCGTGGTCGGTCGCGGTGACGATGATCGCGTTCATCATCGCGCGCATGGGGGCGCTCGGCTCCTGGCCCGTGGCGGTGAAATAGATCATGTCGATGAAGTCCATCTTGCCGATGATGTCTTCGCTCAGATTGCGGCCGCGCACGAAGATCTGGTCTTGCGTGGTAAAGCCGATGTCGGTCTTGATGCTCATGGGGCGGGCTCCAGAAAAAGAAAGGCGAACGGGCGCTTCACGCTTCGATGGGCCGGCGGCGCACGAGCAGCTTCCACACGCCTTCGACCACGACTTCGCCGCGCTGGTTGAGCACCTCGCGGCGGAACGCGACCACGCCGCGGTCGGGCTTGGAGGTGGGGGTTTTTTCGGCCACGAAGACGCGCACCTGCACGGTGTCGCCGATGAAGGTCGGCTTGGGGAAGCGGCACTGGATGTCGAGCAGCCCCACGAGGTTGGGCTCGAGGTGCTGGTTCAGCAGCATGCGCGTGACCAGGCCCGACATCACCGCGAGCACGAGCAGCCCGTGCGCGATGCGCTGGCCGTAGGCCGTGCCCTTGGCGTATTCGGCATCGACGTGCAGGCGGTTGAAGTCCGCCGACAGGCAGGCAAAGTTGACCACGTCGGCCTCGGTGATGGTGCGCGTGGGGCTGTCGAAGCAGTCGCCCACGTTCAGGTCCTCAAAGAAGAACGGGCGGGCTTGCAGGCTGGGGGTGGTCATGCGGATTCCTCACAAAATTTAAATAAAAAACGGCTTTTGACTAGTTAAATCAAGCGCTGATAGCTTCGTATTCAATAGCTATTCAGCGGTGCGCCCCTGCGAGCACCTGTTCGACCAGCTGGGCCTTGAGCACGCGGCCCGTGAGGTTGCGCGGCACCTCGTCGACGAAGACCACGCGGCGCGGCTTCTTGTAGGGCGCGAGGTGCTCGGCGGCAAACGCGACGATCTCGTCGGCGCTGGCCTGCGCGCCCGGGCGCAGCACGATCACGGCGCAGATCAGCTCCGTCCAGCGCTCGTCGGGCAGGCCTATGCAATGCGCCTCGGCCACGGCGGGGTGCTGCTGCAGCACCTCTTCGACCTCGGAGGCATGCACGTTGATGCCGCCGCTTTTGATGATGTCGCGCTTGCGGCCCACGAAATACAGCAGCCCGTCCGCGTCGAAACGCCCGAGGTCGCCCACGGAGAGGAACTCGCCGCGCCGCGTGCTCGCGGTGAGCGCTTCGTCCTCGAAGTAGCCGTCGTAGCGCGAATCGCTGCGGCAGCAGATTTCGCCGACTTCGCCCGTGGGCACCTCGTGGCCGTCGTCGGCCAGCAGCTTGAGCTCCACGCCGAAAAACGGCCGCCCCACGCAATTGCCTTCCAGGTGCGCGCGCACCTCGGGCCCCTTGAGGTTGGCGTAGGGCCCGACCTCGGTCGAGGCCGCATAGATGTTGAGCACGCCGTCGCCGAGCCGCTCCAGCAGCGTGCGCTTGAGCGCGGCGGACATCGCGCCCCCGCCCGACTGGATCACGCGCAGGCTGCTCAGGTCGGCCGTGGCGAAGCGCGGGTGCTCGACCATGCGCTGCAGCATCGCGGGCAGCAGCATGGCCGAATGGATGCGCTCGCGCTCGATCGCGTCGAGCGCCGCGCCCGCGTCGAAATGCTCGTGCAGCGACACGCTCGCGCCCAGGTACAGCGGCAGCAGCGCATACACGCAGCCCGCCGACAGGCACAGCGGCAGCACGCACAAGGTGTGGTCGTCCATGCCAAAGCCCTGCTCGATCGCGCGCTCCTCGAAGCCGAAGCGCGAGCGCAGCGCGCCCTTGGGCCGGCCCGTGGTGCCCGAGGTGTGCAGCATGATGGTGCTGCCGTCGCGCCCCTCGGGCGGCGCGCCGCGGGCCTGCGCGAGCAGCTCGCCCCAGCGCAGCTCCCGGTGCGGAATTTGCGGCGCCTGCGCAGCCGCGTCGCCAAACCAGACCCAGCGCCGCGCGGGGCTCGCGAGCGCTTCGGCGCGCTCGGCAAAGCCCGAGCCCAGCAAGGCCCAGCGCGCGTGCGCGGCGTCCATGCCGTAGCGCAGGTCGTCGTCGCTCAGGCGGTAGTTGAGCGGCGCCGGCACCGCGCCCAGCCCCGTGAGCGCAAAGTAGGCCACGAGCATGTCCGGGTGGTTGAACGACAGCAGCGGCACCTTCTCGCCGGGGGCAATGCCCAGCGCAGCCAGCGCGCACATCGCGCGTTCGGTGGCCTGCAGCAGCTCGGCGTAACTCAGCCGCGTGTCGCGAAAGCGCAGGGCCGTGCGCTGCGGCACACGGCGCGCGTTCAAGCGCAAGGCTTTGAGCAGGCTCATGCCCATGGCGTCACCTCCTGGGGGCTCGATGCGTGGGTTAGTGAAAAGCCGAAATCCCCAGCACCTCGCGGCCGATG
>CAVPUD010000162.1:0-5602 GCA_963708545.1 uncultured beta proteobacterium
TAACTTCTCCGCATCTGCAGCTTGCCAGGGATTCAAGGCTCGAACTCGACGTCCATTACGGCTCGTGGGTTGGCACACCTTGGCCACAGTTTGGGACAGTGGTTCGGAATGCTCCACGCTGGCGAGATCTTCAAGGTAACGTTCATTCGAGGCTTGGCTCAATTCGGCGCGGTGGTGCAAATCGGCGACTCCTTTTCGCAATCGTTGCCAGGCGTATTCTCCATGAGCATCGTCTCCCCGACGACGGTAGACCTTCATCTGCCGCGGGTTGTTGATGGTGGGCTCGATTCGCAGCACCTGGTCTTGCTTGTCATACATCTTGATGGAGTTGCCGTCGATCGCATGTTTGCAACGGGTGTTTTTGTTCATCCTCGCGCTCGAGGATTCGGGCTACCTGCCGCGCGCGGCCTTTTTGCTGGATCGCCTGATGGGCAAAGTGGGGCTTTCGGGGCGCTCGTTCATCCCGCTGCTGTCGAGCTTTGCCTGCGCCGTGCCCGGCGTGATGGCGACGCGCTCGATCACGCACTGGCGCGACCGGCTCGTGACCATCATGATCGCGCCGCTCATGACCTGCTCGGCCCGGCTGCCGGTGTACGCGCTGCTGATCGGCGCCTTCATCCCTGCGCGCAGTGTCTGGGGGCTCTTCAACCTGCAGGGGCTGGTGCTGTTTGCGCTCTATGCTGGCGGCATCGTGAGCGCCATGGCCGTGGCGGCGCTCGCGCAGTGGGCGCGGCGCAACCCGCGGCCCACGCCCTTGCTCATGGAGCTGCCGGCCTACCGCTGGCCCAACCTGCGCAGCCTGGCGTTCGGGCTGTACGAGCGCGCGCTGATCTTTCTGCGCCGCGTGGGCGGCATCATCCTGGCCGTGTCCATTCTGTTGTGGTTCCTCTCCTCGTACCCGGCGCCGCCCGCGGGGGCTGGCGGGGCGGCGATCGAATACAGCATCGCCGGGCGCATAGGCAGGCTGCTCGAGCCGCTCGTGGCGCCGATCGGCTTCCACTGGCAGATCGCCGTGGCGCTGGTGCCCGGCATGGCTGCGCGCGAGGTGGCCGTGAGCGCGCTCGGCACGGTGTACGCGCTCTCGGCCACGGGCGACGACGTGGCCGAGCAGCTCGGCCCGGTGCTCGCGCAGGATTGGCCGCTGGCGACGGCGCTGGCGCTGCTCGTGTGGTACGTGTTCGCGCCGCAGTGCATCTCCACGCTCGCGGCGGTGCGGCGCGAGACCAACGGCTGGCGCTATCCCTTGATTCTGGCGGGCTACCTGTTCGCGCTCGCTTACCTGGCGAGCTTCATCACGTACCGCGTGGCGCTGGCCTTGGGAGGGTAGGGTATGTGGCAGCAAGTCTTGAGCATCGCTCTCGTCGCACTGGCGCTGGCCTATGTGCTGTGGCGCTGGCTGCCGGCTGGCTGGCGCGCGCGCCTGGCGCGCATGCACCCGCGCCTCGCGCGTGCGCTGCCGGCGCCGTCCGGCTGCGGCGGGTGCAGCAGTTGCGCGCCGGGCTGCGCCAGCACGCGCGCCGGTGCCGCCCAGCCGCCCGCTGGCGTGGCGCAGGAAGCCGTGGTGCAGATGCCGCGCTCGCGCCGGGCGGAGACGGGCACGGACATGGGCCCCTCGGCGGGGGCCTGAGCGGCGCCGAACGCGCGCGATCCTTGGCCGCCGAATACGGCGCAGGGCTGCGTCGCCATCCGTGCCACACTCTCGCCCATGTCTTCCAGTGAATGGGCCGCTGCGGCCCTGCAGTCGTTCGATGCGGTGGTGCAGGCCACCGAGGGTTTTCGCAGCCGCGCGGGGCAGCGGCGCATGGCCGAGGAGGTGGCGCGCGTGTTCAGCGTGGCCACGCTGGGCAAGGGTCCAGGCGCCGAATCCGCCGCTGCGCCCGCCACCGTAGCCAGCGCCGCATCTCTGTCTGATACTGAGAGCGGCGCCGCCGCCACCCGTTCGATTGCCGTGATCCAGGCGGGCACGGGCGTGGGCAAGTCGCTCGCGTATGGCGCGCCCGCGGTGGCGCTGGCGCTGGCGCGCAACACGCGCGTGCTGATCTCCACCGCCACGGTGGCGCTGCAGGAGCAGCTCGTGCACAAGGACTTGCCCGCGCTGGCCGCGCGCCTGCCGCAGCCCTTCAAGTTCGCGCTCGCCAAGGGGCGCGGGCGCTACGTGTGCCAGCTCAAGCTCGACCGCCTCGCAGCGCCGAGTGGGGATGGTGGCATGGCAGAGGACGACTTCTTTCCCGACGAGGAAGCCGCCGCGCGCGCCGCGCAGCCGCGCCACGAGACCGAGGCGCGTCAGCAGTTTTACGCCACGCTGGCGCAGTCGCTCGCGCGCGGCAGCTGGGACGGCGACCGCGACGCGCTCGATCCGCCGCCCGAGGCCGAACTCTGGGCGCCCGTCGCCGCCGAAGCGGCCTCGTGCACGGGCAAATACTGCCCCGCGTTCGCGCACTGCAGCTATTTCGAAAAGCGCAAGGAGCTCGTGGGCGCGCAGGTGATCGTGGTGAACCACGACTTGCTGCTGTCCTCGCTGGGCTCGCGCACGCTGCCCGAGCTGCACAACTGCCTGCTGGTGCTCGACGAGGCGCACCACCTGCCGGCGACGGCGCTGAGCCAGTTCGCGAGCAGCATGGACTTGAGCCGGCTGGGCTGGATAGACCGGCTCACGAGCCGCGCGCTGCGCGTGGCCACGCTCGTGGAGGTGCCGCAGCTCGCCGACCTGCCGCGCCACGCGGCGCAGCTGCGCCAGGGTGTGCAGGACTTCGGGCGCTGCGTGCTCGAACACTACGGCGCGGCGCTGCGCCCGGCCGCGCAGGGCGAATCCGGCAAGTCGGGCAAGGCGTGGGGCGAAAGTTGGGGCACCGCGCGCGTGCGCATGCCGCGCGGCGTGTTGCCCGAGGCGCTCGTCGAGCCTTTGAACCGCCTGGCCGCGAGCGCCGCGGAGTATCTGGCCTGCCTGAGCGCCGTCGCGCAGGCGCTGCGCGAAGCCATACGCGAGCGCCCGCAGGAGGCGCGCACGCTGTCGCTGCTGTACGCGCAGGTCGGCACGCTCGCGCCGCGGCTCGAAGGCGTGCACGCCTGCGCGCAGGCGCTGCTGCTCGAAGCGCCGGCGCAGCAGGCGCAACGCCCGCAAGGCAAAGACGGGGCGGAGGGCGCAGCAGAAAACGCCGGGCCCGGCGCTGCGGAGGGCGGCGAATCCGCAGCAGCCCCCTGCGCCAAATGGTTCACGCTCGAAGGCGCGGGCGACTTTGCCGTGCTGCGCGCGCACGCCAGCCCCATCCTGCCGGGGCCCACGCTCAAGGCGCGGCTGTGGAGCGAGGTGCGCGCCGCGGTGCTCACCTCGGCCACGCTCACGAGCTGCGGGCAGTTCGACTTCTTCCTGCGCGAAGCGGGCCTGCACGGCGACGCGGCGGTGCGCACGCTCGAAGTGCCCAGTCCGTTCGACTACAGCACGCAGGGCACGCTGATCGCCGCCGAAACGCGCGCCGATCCGCGCGACGCGCGCGCCTACGGCGCCGAGATGGTCGATGCGCTGCTGCACGACCTCGCGCACGTGCAGGCCGGCGCACTCGTGCTGTTCACCTCGCGCGAGCAAATGCGCCTTGCCGTGGAGGCGCTGCCCACCGCCTTGCGCGGCGTGGTGCTGGTGCAAAACACGCTGCCGCGCGCGCAGCTGCTCGCGCGCCACCGCACGCGCGTGGCCGCGGGCGAGCCGTCCATCATCTTCGGCATGCAGTCGTTTGGCGAAGGGCTGGACTTGCCGGGGCGGTTGTGCGAATCGGTGTTCATCGCCAAGCTGCCCTTCGCCCCGCCCGACGACCCCGTGGGCGAAGCCCGCGCCGAGTGGCTGCGCGCCGTGGGGCGCGACCCCTTCAGCGAACTCGTGGTGCCCGCCACGGCGATCCGCCTCGCGCAATGGGTGGGCCGCGCGATCCGCACCGAGCAAGACCAAGCGCACGTCTATTGCTACGACCGCCGCCTCACCCGCACCGCCTACGGCCAGCGCCTGCTCCAGGGCCTGCCGCCCTTTGCGCTGCAGCAGCGCGCGGCGGGGTGAGGGCGGGGTTTGGTGATTGCTCTTGTTGTAATAGCTGCTTGCGCTTGATGGGTCTTCACGAAAGGCATATTTGGTTGTGATTTTCAGCCAGCGCATGCTTCATCTTCGCCCCCCGAAGAAAGCCCCTCGGAAAATTGGAATCTGACCCCAATTTCCGAGCAGAAAAGGCCGAGCGCAGCGATGGCCCGTGTGGTATCCCCGCCCTTCTGTATGCGCCGAGGAGCGCAGCGCCCGGCGGATAAAGGGCGCGCGATTGTTTGAGCTGCAGCGCCGCTGCAGCGAGTTTCGCGCGACCCCGCCGGGTGCGAGCACCGCAGGTTGCCCTGGGCGCCGCTCAGGCGCACAGGGACGCAGACAGTAGGGTCGCCTTCTTTTGCCTTCTTTTCTTGGCGAGACAAGAAAAGAAGGTGCGCCGCCGGGCGCAACTCCCGGCACCCGCCCTTTGCCCCTTCACCTCCGAAAATAATTGGAATCTGACCCCAATTTATCGCCGCGCCGTCCTCTGGGTCAGATAATTCGAATCCGACCCCAATTTCACCGCAACACCATGCCCCACCGCATCGCCGTCATCGACTTCGAAACCACAGGCATGGCGCCGGGTGATGGGGCGCGGGCGACCGAGGTGGGGCTGGTGCTGCTCGAAGGGGGGCGCGTGGTGGAGCGCTTTCAGAGCCTGATGCGCAGCGGCGCCTGGGTGTCGCCGTTCATCACGCGGCTCACGGGCATCACGCAGGCCATGGTCGATGCGGCGCCGCCCGCGGCCGAGGTGATGCGCGAGGCGGCGCGGCTCGTGCAGGGCGTGCCCCTGGTCGCGCACAATGCCGCGTTCGACCGCAAGTTCTGGCAGCACGAGCTCGCGCTGGCCGGGCTCGCGGCGCCGCAGCCCTTCGTTTGCACGGTGCTGCTCGCGCGGCGCCTGTACCCGCAGGCGGTCAGCCACAGCCTGGGCCACTTGGCGGCGCACCTGCAGCTGCCGGCCACGGGCCGTGCGCACCGCGCGCTCGCCGACGCCGAAATGGCCGCGGCGCTGCTCACCCGCATGCAGCACGATTTGCGCATGCACTGGGGCGTGGCGCAGCCGGACTTTGGCACGCTGCAGCAATTGCAGCGCCTGGCGCGGCCCGCCGTGCAGCGCTGGCTCGCGCGCCAGGCGGCGGGGGAAGGCGCAGGTGCAAATGCGAACGAGGCCGCAGATACTGCCGCGAAAATGAGCAAAATTCGCACCTGATTCGATAGCTGCACGCGCTCTACAAACAAGCGCAAGAAGCAGTTTTCTTCTGTAAAAATCACTCCTGAATTCATAGCATACTACCATGAGCCCCCACGTCCTCCCCAGCGCCGCGCCGCTTTCCACGCACGACCACACGCGCACCGACGACACGCGCATCAAGGCCGTGCGCCCCTTGATCACGCCGGCGCTGCTGCAGGAGTGGCTGCCCGCGCCGGAGGCCGCGCAGCAGCGCGTGGAGCAAAGCCGCGCCGCGATCTCGCGCGTGTTGCATGGGGCCGACGACCGGCTCGTGGTCGTGGTCGGGCCCTGCTCCATCCACGACCACG
>CAVPUD010000163.1:0-7794 GCA_963708545.1 uncultured beta proteobacterium
CGCCCCAACCACTGCTTCGGCTGCGGGCCCGACAACCCCTACGGATTGCAGATCCACAGCGCCTGGGAGGGCGACGAAGTCGTCTGCCGCTGGACGCCCAAGGACTACATGACCGGCCCGCCCAACTTCCTCTATGGCGGCATCTCGGCGAGCCTGATCGACTGCCATTCGGTCAACGCCGCCGTCGCCTATGTCAACCGCCAGGCTGGGCATGAAGAGGTGTTCGACCCCGATCTTTTCATGGTCACGGGCACGATGACGATCAAGTACCACAAGCCCGTGCCCATGCGCGAGGTGGAACTGCGCGCGCGCATCGCCAAGGTCGAAGGGCGCAAATACCTGGTGCACACCGACCTCCTGAGCAACGGCGAGCGCTGCGTGAGCGGCGAGGTGCTGGCGATACGCATTGCGCGCATGGGGTAAAAAATGGCCGTTGGGCGGCGTCGCAGGAAGTTTTACCGAGATCAAAGCAGATGCGCCTGCGAGGGGGGTGCAGACCAGGAGTTTCGCGCCGCAGTTACCTCTGGTTAAACTCGCGGTCATCGTGAAAAAGACATTGCTACGTTCGTGGGCTTTGCGGGGTATGGGCTTGCTCATGGTCGGCGTGTCGTGGGCGCAGACTTCTGCGCCTACGCCGGCGCCTTCGCCTGGCGCTGCCAAAGCGCCGCTCGTGATCGCGCATGTCGCGCCTACGAGCGGGCGCTTTGCGCTGCATGCCGAGGCCGACCGGCGCGGCGCCGAGATGGCGGTGGAGGAGTTCAACGTGCGCGGCGGCGTGCTCGGGCGCGAGGTGGTGCTGGTCGCGCGCGACCCCACGCTCGACAAGGCGCGTGCGGCGCAGGTGGCGCAGCAGCTCATCACCGAAAGCAAGGTGGGCTTTCTGCTCGGCGCCATCGATTCGGGCGTGGCCGCGAGCATCTCCGCGGTCTGCCAGCAGTACGGTGTGCTGTTCATCAACACGAATTCGTCGGCGCCGTCCGAATCGGTCGAAAACGCACACCGCAGCAAGTTCAGCTTCGATGCCAACGGCGCCAATTTCAACCGCGCCCTGCTGCAGTACGCGCTGGCGCAGCGCCCTGGCAAGCGCGTCGTGCTGCTCACCGAAGACAACGACTGGGGCCGCAGCAACGCCGCCGCCTCGCGTGCCATCGTGGCCGAATACGGCGGCGCGGTGGTGGGCGAGGTGCTGGTGCCGGTGGCGCTGCCCGACCCGGCGGGCGCGCTGCGGCAGGTCGCGGCCATGGGCGCCGAGGTAGTGGCGGTGAACGTCAGCGGCAGCAACCAGATCCGTCTGTTCGCGCAAGTCGATCCCGCGGTGTTCGAGGCGCAGTCCTGGGTCGTCGGCGAGGTCGATTGGGAGGAGCTCTACCCCGCGCCCGGCACGCCGCGCCCGCTCTACGGCACCACCTGGGCCTGGAACCTCGACACGCCGGGCACGGCGCAGTTTGTGGCGCGCTACCGCGAGCGCTATCGGCACACGCAGCGGCTGCCCTACCCCGGCGACGTGACGCACGCCGCCTACCTGGCCACCAAGGCGCTGCTCACGGCCATAGAGCGCACTGGCAGTACCGACAACCACGCGCTGATCCGCGCGCTCGAGGGCATGCGCTGGAGCGCGCGCGAGCGCATGCAGCACGACGACGCCTTCATGGATCCGCAAAGCCACCACCTGCAGCAGACCATCTACATCGCCACCTGGAAGCCGCGCCCCGATCGGCCCGAGCTCAGCCAGGTGATCCTCGGCCACCTGCCGCCCGCGCAGGTGCGTTACGCGCCCGAAGGCAAGACACAGCTCGAACCCCTGGCCAGCATGCCCCACTATGCGCCTTGACCAGCAAATCGCACGATGAGGAAGATTCGCCTTGGTCTGATCGGTCGCATCGCGCTCGTGGTGGTCGCGATCGAAGTGCTGGCCTTCGGTGCGCTCGGCTGGTTCTACATCGACCGCTTCAGCCGCGCGATCGCAGAGCGCACCTATGCGCGCCTGCACCAGGTCGGGCACATGATCGCGGCCGAAGAGCTGTCCATCAGTTCGGTCGCAAGGGCTTCGATCATGGCCGACCTGGTGGGCCTGCCTTATCTCGAGGGCATGGTGGTCGGCGGCAACGGCCGCGTCATCGTGGCGAGCGACCCGGTGCAGCTCGGTCGCCTGGCCGTGCAGGTGCCGGGGTTCGAGGCCGCGTGGCTGGCGCCGGATGCGCCCGAGGATCGCTTCGTCACGCATGGCGACGCGCTCACTTTCGTTTTGCGCCCGCGCAGCGCCGCCGATACCGCGCCCACCTACACCACGGCGCTCAGCGTGAGTACCGCGCCGCTCGCGGCCACGCAGCGCGCCATCGCCTGGGGCGGGCTCGCAGGTTCGCTGCTGTTCATCGTGCTCACCTCGGCGGCCATCGTGCTGTTCGCGCAGCGGCTGATCACGCGTCGCGTCGCGCTGTCGCTGCGGGTGCTGGAGCGCATCGAGCAGGGCGAGCTCGATGCGCGCATACCTGTCAAGGCCGAGGATGAACTCGGGCTGCTGCAGCGCGGCGTGAACGCGATGACGGACCAACTCGCCCGCCTGCTCGCGCAGCAGCAGCGCCATGTCGAAGCGCTGCGCGCGCAGAAAGAACTGCTCGCCTCCGTGATCGAAAACGCGCCCATCCGCGTGTTCTGGAAAGACCGCGACTCGCGCTTCATGGGCTGCAACCGCCAGTTTGCGCACGATGCCGGCGTATCCGCGCCCGAAGAGCTGGTAGGCAAGACCGATGCCGAGATGCCCTGGCGCGCCCAGGCCCTGGCCTACCGCGCCGACGACCAGCAGGTCATGGCCAGCGGCCAGCCCAAGCTCGATTACGAGGAGCCGCAGACCACGCCCGAGGGCCGCACCATCTGGCTCAGCACCTCCAAGGTGCCGCTGCGCGACGCCGCGGGCCAGGTCTCGGGCGTGCTGGGCATTTACGCCGACATCACCGAGCGCAAGCAGGCGCAGGAGCAGGTCCACCGGCTCGCGTATTTCGACGCCCTCACGGGCCTGCCCAACCGCACGCAGCTGCTCGAGCGCTTGCGCCAGACCATGGCGTGCTGCAGCGACGGCGCCTGCGACAGCGGCTTTTGCGGTGCGCTGCTGTTCATCGACCTCGACGACTTCAAGGCCATCAACGAAACCGCCGGGCACGACATGGGCGACTTGCTGCTGCAGCAGGCGGCGCAGCGCCTGCGCGCCGCAGTGCGTCCCGAGGATGTGGTGGCGCGCGGAGGCGGCGATGAATTCATGGTGCTGTTGCCCCTGCAGGCCGCGAGCGAAGCGGTGGTCGTGCAGCGCGTCGAGGCCGTGGGGGCGCGCATGCTCGAAGCGCTGGGCCAGAACTACCGGCTGGACGGCATGGTCTTTCGCTGCACCGCGAGCATAGGCGCCACGCTGCTGTGCGGACGCGGCACGCCGGTGGAGGAGCTGCTCAAGCAGGCCGACGTGGCGCTGTACCAGGCCAAGGACGCCGGGCGCAATGCGTTGCGTTTTTTCGACGCAGACATGGCCCAGGCCGTGCGCGAGCGCGTGGCGCTCGAAAAAGACCTGCGTGCCGCCCTGGCGCAGGAGCAACTCGCGCTGCACTACCAACTGCAGGTCGATGGCACGGGGTGTGTCACGGGCGCCGAGGTGCTGCTGCGCTGGCAGCACCCGCAGCGCGGCATGGTCTCGCCCGCCGCCTTCATCCCGCTGGCCGAAACAACGGGGCTGATCCTGCCCATAGGCCAGTGGGTGCTGCGCACGGCCTGCGTGCAGCTCGCCGCGTGGGCTGGGCAGCCCGAAATGGCGCAGCTCACGCTCGCGGTCAACCTCAGCGCACAGCAGCTGCGCCAGGCAGATTTTGTCGAGCAGGTGCTGCAGGTGCTCGAAGAGACGGGCGCGAATCCGCAGCGCCTCAAGCTCGAGCTCACCGAGAGCATGCTGGTGACCAACGTCGAAGATGCGATCGCAGAAAATGCAGGCCCTCAAGGCGCGCGGCGTGCGCTTTGCACTCGACGACTTCGGCACGGGCTATTCCTCGCTCGCCTACCTGCGGCGCCTGCCGCTGGACCAACTCAAGATCGACCAATCGTTCGTGCGCGACGTGCTCAGCGACCCCGGCGCCGCGGCGCTCGCGCAGTCCATCGTCGCCCTTGCGCAGACCATGGGCCTGGGCGTGATCGCCGAGGGCGTGGAGACCGCGGCGCAGCGCGAGTTTCTGGCCCGCGTGGGCTGCCACGCCTACCAGGGCTACCACTTCGGCCGCCCCGTGCCGCTGCCGGAGTTCGAAGCGCAAACACGCGCGCTGGGTGCGGTGGGCTGAAAAACACGTGCCGTCCCGCAATCTTTCCCCATGAATAAAAACCTCGCCTTGCTGGCGCTGTGCCAGGGTCTTTTCCTGACCAACAACGTCGTCTTCATCGCCATCAACGGACTCGTGGGGCTGGAGCTTGCGCCGCAGGGCTGGATGGCCACGCTGCCGGTGATGGGCTATGTGGTCGGCGGGGCGCTTTCGACCGCGCTGGTGGCGCGCAGCCAGGCGCAGTGGGGGCGCAAGGCTTCGTTTCAGGCGGGGCTGCTGGTGGCGCTGCTGTCGGCCCTGCTGTGCGCCTGGGCGGCGGTGGGCCGGCAGTTCTGGCTGCTGTGCGCGGCCACCGTGGTGGCGGGCTACTACAACGCCAATGCGCAGCTGTACCGCTTTGCCGCGGTCGAACTGGCGCCGCCGCAGGCGCGCGAGCGCGCGGTCTCGCTCGTGCTCGCGGGCGGCTTGATCGGCGCCGTGGCCGGCCCCTACCTGGCGCGCGTCACACGCACCCTGTTTGCCGTGCCTTTTGCGGGCGCGTACCTGGCGCTGGTGGGCGTGGCGCTGCTGTCCATGGCCTGCATGGCGGGCATACGTTTTCCTGCGATGGCACAGCCGTCAACAGCGCAAAAGGGCGCGACCGCCGCAGCGCCAGCCGAAGGCCGCAGCGTGGCCGAGCTGCTGCGCGAGCCGGCGTTTGCCGTGGCCGTGCTCGGCGCGGCGCTGGGCTACGGCGTCATGAACCTGCTCATGGCAGCGACGCCGCTGGCCATGCAGGTCTGCGGCTTCAGCTTTGACGACGCGGCCCAAGTGCTGCAATGGCACGTGATCGGCATGTTCGCGCCGGGCTTCTTCACGGGGCGCCTGATCGAGCGCTGGGGCGCCGTGCGCATCATGGCCGTGGGCGTGCTGCTCAACCTCGCCTGCGTGGGCGTGGCGCTGCTGGGGTTGGAGCTGCGGCATTTCGGCGTGGCGCTGTTTTTGCTCGGCGTGGGCTGGAACTTTCTGTTCACGGGCAGCACCACGCTCGCCGTGCAGGCCTACCGCCCCGAAGAAAAAGACCGCGCCCAGGCGGCGATCAACTTCTTCATCTTCGCCACCATGGCCGTGACTTCATTCTCCTCGGGCGCGCTCGTGACCACGCAGGGCTGGGTGCTGCTCAACTACGGCTCGCTCGCGCCCATCGCGCTCGTGGCGCTGGGCCTGCTGTGGCTCGCAGCGCGGCAGCGGATGCTACTAAAGAAGTAACTGATTGCGCTTGCAGTGTCTGCGTAAACGGCCATTTTTGCTGGTATTACGCAATGGCCGCCTTCGCTGCACTACCCATGCGCCGCGGCCACTTGGGCATACGAGGGTCATCCATCGCTGGGCTTGACTATGATCGTTGCACCGATACGCACCAACCACCCACCGGAGCAAACCCATGATAGACCTCTACACCGCCGGCACGCCCAACGGCCACAAAGTATCGATTGCGCTCGAAGAGCTTGGCCTGCCCTACACCCTCAAGGTGCTCGACCTGGCCAAGAACGAGCAAAAATCGCCTGAATTCCTCGCCATCAATCCCAACGGCCGCATCCCCGCGATCGTCGATCACGACGAGGACGACTTTGCCGTGTTCGAGTCCGGCGCGATCCTGATCTACCTGGCCGAGAAAACCGGCCGCCTCATGCCCGCCGACCGCAAGGGCCGCTCGCGCGTGATCCAGTGGCTGATGTTCCAGATGGGCGGCGTGGGCCCCATGATGGGCCAGGCCAACGTGTTCTACCGCTACTTCCCCGAAAAAATCCCGCCCGTGATCGACCGCTTCCAGGGCGAGTGCAAGCGCCTGTTTCGCGTGCTCGACGGCCACCTCAAAGACCACGAATACCTCGCGGGCGACTACTCGATCGCCGACATCGCCAACTGGGCCTGGGTGCGCACGCACCGCTGGTCTGGCATAGAGATCGACGACCTGCCGCACCTCAAGCGCTGGCGTGACGCCATCCGTGCGCGCCCCGCGGTGCAGCGCGGTATCGAGCGGCCCGTATCCAAAATCGACCTCACGCGCGATGGCGAGGACAAGGCCGCGCAGTTCTCGCAGGAGGCGCGCGGCATGGTCGAGATGGGCCAGTCCAAAGACGCCGCGCCGCCGGCGCGCTGATATTTCTCCACGACTTACGCAAATCGGGGTGAGGCAAGGCGTTCGACCCACGGCAAAACACCTCATTGCATCCTTGTTTGCGTAAGTCCAGTTCTCGATTCATCTGCAACAAAAAGGAGACGACGATGCTGCTCTACACCACCACCCGCGCCCCGAACCCGCGCCGCGTGCTCATGTTCCTGGCCGAAAAAGGCATCCACGACATTGCGCTCCAGGAGGTCGACCTCAACGCGCAGGAGCACAAGACCGAGGCCTTTCGCGCCAAGAGCCCGCTCGCCAAGGTGCCCGCGCTCGAACTCGACGACGGCCGCGTGCTGACCGAGACGCGCGCCATCTGCACCTACCTCGAGGGCCTGTACCCCGAACCCAACCTCATGGGGCGCGACTTCGAGGAGCGCGCCTTCATCGAAATGGCCGACCGCCGCGCCGAGTGGTATTTGCTTGCCAACATCGCCAACTGCGTGCGCCACACGCACCCGGGCCTTGCGCCGCTCGAGCAGCCGCAGTTCCCCGACTTCGGTCACGCGCAGGCGCGCAAGGTGCGCGAGGTGGCCGGCTGGTTCGACGAGGCGCTCGCGCGCCAGCCTTGGATCGCGGGCGAGCGTTTCACGATCGCCGACATCACGGCCTTTTGCGCGATCGAATTCGCCAAGCTCATGAAGTTCAAGCTCGCCGATGAGGGTTTTGCCGCGCTGCAGGCCTGGCGCGACCGCGTCGCCGAGCGCCCGAGCGCGCGCGTGTGATCAGCGCCGTATCAGGTAGCGGATCGTCGGGCCGTTTTGCTCGACTTCCAGCACCTCGTAGCCGTGGTTTCGCGCGTCTATGGGGATGTTGTTGATGGACTGCGGGCAGTCGGAGATGACCTCCAGAATCTGCCCGGGGCGCAGTTGCTGCATCGCTTCCAGCGTCGAAACGGCCGGATACGGGCACGGCTCGCCCGTCAGGTCGAGGCAAAAGTCAGGCGCGGGGGTAGGCATCACAAACACACTCCGGCATCAGGCGTTTTGGCTTTTGAAGTCGGCCGGGCGGCGGCCGCTGCGCGGGAAAAAGCGCCTTTCCCACCCCAAGACGAGCGCCAGCGCCACGCCCAGCAGCGCGTACGTCAGCAGCAGGCCGCCTTGCGGCCCGAAGGACTTGAGCAGGTTCACTTTGTCGTAGTTGATGGCGATGGCGGGCGCGAGCGCATCCCACACGAGTGCCAATAGCGTGGCGCCTATGAGATTGCCCACGCCCACGAGCCAGTAGTGCACCTGGCCTTCCATGGCGCGGTACATCCACCCCGTTTCGCAGCCGCCCGCGAGCACGATGCCGAAGCCGAACAGCAGGCCGCCAATGACCGCGTTCGGGCCGGCCCAGAAAATT
>CAVPUD010000164.1:0-18038 GCA_963708545.1 uncultured beta proteobacterium
GGCGAAGGATCAGATACGCTCGCGGCGATCCGCCTGGGGATGGGGGCGGCGGCGTACAACGTCGGCCAGTTGCTGCCGGCGCGTCTGGAGCGCGACGCCGTTGCCAGGCTCGCCGAGGACGTGGCGTGCGAGCAAGTCTCCTGAGCTGAGAATCGGACAGGGAGCGACGCGGAAGGGAAGGCGAAATCGCCGGGAAACTCGCCAAATATTTGCCTAATGGCGAGCGACCAACTAAAGTAAGGTTTGGCGAAATATCCAATTTGGGATACCTGCGGAAGTTCGATCCAGAATCCATTTCCCAGAGCGACTTCTCATGAACCGTGCCATTTCTCAACGCGGATTCTTCCTATTCGCGGTGGCGGCATTGGCGATTGCGGCGACGTCCGCATCCGCACAGGTCGTGAACCCGCCGTCGGTACCTAACTCAGGCAACGCACAGGCACAGCTCACGCAGCAGCAATTTCAGGACATGGCGACGCTGCGCTATTTGCAGTCGCGGCGTCGCGGCCAGGTGCGCACGGGCGTTCCGCAATTCATTCCGTTCGGCCCTCAAGCTATGATGCCGCCGGGCAACATGCAGATGGATGACCAGGGCGGAGACTCAGATCGCAAGAGCTCGACGCAGAAGCGCATCGAAGCTCGCAAGGTGCGCGACGAGCAAAAGAAAGCCGCTCGCGAGGAAGCTGCCGCCAAGAAGGCCAAGAACGGCAAGCCCGACAAGAAGGATGCCGCGAAAGCCAAAAAGGCAAAGCCGGCCGCGAAGGACAACGCCAAGTCCAAGAAGGCCAAGGCCGACGTGGCGAAAAAGAAATCGGCCTAAATGCGCAGACTCTCTTAGGCTACGTCGGCTTGCGTCCATTGGCCGTCGATGAGCCGCCACATCGTGCCGGTCGGATTCTTGTCGGCCAGCGCCGTCGGCAATCGCGATGGCCGCACATTGTCGTAGCACTCGAGCGCCGTGAAGCGGTCAATCGCGGCGGGAATGCCCACGGCCGTGAATCCGGGATGCCCGGTGGCCGGATAAGGGCCGCCATGATTCATGGCCGGGCTCACCGCCACGCCGGTCGGCATCTTATCGTTCAGCAGCCGGCCGACTTTCACGCGCAGCCGCGGCGCTAGCCGCTCGTACATCGCGTCGTCGACGCCGGCCGTGTCGGAGTAAATGCAGCCGGTCAGATTGCCCTCCAAAGCAGCGAGAATCGCGGATGGCCGAGCCCGCAGGCGGCTGGCACCTGCACCACAACCTGTTCAAGTTCCACGCGGCCTGCTACGGCACGCACGCCGCGATCGAGGCCGCGCGCCAGCTGCGCACACGGCACCAGCTCGCACCCGCCGACGTCGCGCACGTGCAGGTGCGCGTGGGTGCGAGCAGCGAGGGCGTGTGCAACATCCCCGAGCCGCGCACGGGCCTCGAAGCCAAGTTCAGCCTGCGGCATACCGTCGCCATGGCGCTGGCCGGCGTGGACACGGCCGGCCTCGATGCCTATACCGACGAGGCCGTGGGCCAGCCCGCGGTCGCCGCGCTGCGCCAACGCATCACGGTGGAGCTCGTGCCCGATTGCCCGGGCCTCACGCTTGCCGAAGTGGTGCTCGAAACCCGTGCCGGCACCACACTGCGCGAGCGCTACGACAGCGGCCGCCCCGCAAGCGACCTGCAAGCGCAACAGCAGCGCCTCGAGGAAAAATTCCATCGCCTCGTCGACCCGGTGCTCGGCGCGGCGCAAAGCACGCGCCTGATTGCGCTGGTGGCGCAACTCGAGGAGCTGACCGACCTCTCACCGCTCGCAGGCATGCTGGCCACGCCCGCTTCTTGCTGCGCGGACTGAACCCGAGCCTTAACGATTGTCCATTAGGGGGGCGCTGGCGGACGGCTGCCGGTCATTTTGGCCGCTGCTTCGGCGCCCATGGCACCGGCCATGGGCTTCTCAGCCGCGACCAAACTGCCTCGCCAACCGCCTCGCCATCATCCCACGTCCTAATGGACAATCTGGGTTTAAACCAGAGTCTCGCCGTCCCCTGGCGCGCATGGCCAGGCGCACCGCAGCGCACGCCTGGCCATGCCGCCTCACGCCTGTTCGATACGCGCGATCAGGCGCTGCAACTGCGCAATGGTTTCGCCGCGCGCGCGCTGCTGCGGATGGTGCCCCTGTCCTGCCAAGGCGAGCACTTCGAGCGACATGGTGCCGTGCGTGAACAAGGCCAGCGCGCTCGGGCGCCAGCCGTATTCGTCCTGGTTGCCGAACAGCGCCGACACGGGGCAGCGCACCGCAGCGATTTCGGCGTTCATGTTCCACTCGAGCGCTTTCTGGCTCGCCCAGGCGTTGAACCAGCCCCAGAACATCGCGTCCGTGCCCGCACCGTGGTAGCGCTCGAGCTTTTCGCGCAGCCCCTCTTGCTCATAGGCGCGCCGCGCATTCGCCATGGCATCGACCATGAACTGGTCTAGTGCAATGGTGGGCGAGCAGCCCATGGCGCCGCAGACGATCTCGGGGTGCATCGCCGCGGCGAGCACCGACATCGCGCCGCCGTCGCTGTGGCCGAACATCAGCGCCTTGCGGATACCGAAGTGGCGCAGCACCTCGCCGAGCACCGGCCCGGCCTCTTCGCGCCGGTAGCTGGGCTCGCGCCCGCCCACCAGCGGCTCGGAGCGGCCATAGCCATAGCGGTCGTAGGCGAGCACCGGCCAGCCCGTGGCTTCGGCGATCACTCGCGGCAGGTCTTTCCAGGTAGCGATGCAATCGAGCCCGCCGTGCATCATCACGATGGTGGGGCAGTCTTGACCGACCTCGCCCCAGGTGCTCGCCGCGAGGCGGTGGCCGCCTGCCATGAATTCATGGTCTTTCATTGTTCACCTCCTTGCGGCCTGTGAGCCACCTGCCGGTATTTACAAATCGACGTAGCCGCCGAGCAATTGGCGCGCGATGGTGCGGCGCTGGATTTCTGCCGTGCCGTCGGGGATGCGCATCACACGTGCAAAACGGTAGCCCTCTTCGAGGCGCAACTCGTTCGTCAGGCCCATGCCGCCGTGGACTTGGATGCTGCGATCCATCACACGGCCTAGCATTTCGGTCGAGAAGGCCTTGACCATGCTGACCTGCGCGGTCGCATTGCGCCCCGTGTCCAGGCGCCAGGCGCAGTTCTGGATCATGTTCTTGGCCGCATAGATATCCATCGCGCTCTCGGCGAGCATGAACTGGATCGCCTGGTGCTCGGCAATCGGCACGCCAAAGGTCTTGCGCACCTTGGCGTATTCGGTCGCCTGGTCGAGCGCCCAGCGCGCCAGCCCCAGACAGGACGCGGCCATGCCCATGCGTCCCGTGTTGACGCCGTCCATGGCCACTTGCAGGCCGCGCCCGACTTCGCCGAGCCGGTGGTCGTCGCGCACGCGCACGCCCTCGAGCACGATCACGCCCGTGTCGCCGCCCAGATGCCCCATGGTGTTGATGACGCGCGGCACGGTAAAGCCCGGCGCGCGCGTATCGACGAAAAAGCCCGTCACGCCACCCTTGTGGCGCGCCGCAGCCTCGGGGTCGGTGAGCGCGAACACCATCGCGTAGTCGGCATAGGGCGAATTGGTGATCCACTGCTTGGTGCCGGTGATCACCCATTCATCGCCGTCGCGCACGGCGCGCGTCTTCATGCCGAACACGTCCGAACCCGCATCGGGCTCGCTCAGGCCGAAGCACAGCGTTTTTTCGCCGCTCGCAATGCCTGCGCCATAGAGCGCAAACACCTCGGGCTTCAAATAGCGCAGCACCGGCGACAGGCCGTTGGTGAACGGCGACGAGATCACCACGGTCTGCACCAGCGGATGGGCGGGACCCACGCGGTGGTTCAGCGCCTCCTGGATGTGCGCCATCGCCAGCGCGCCCTGCCCGCCACCGCCCAGCGACTCGGCGCCAAACAGGTTGTAAAAGCCCAGCTCGGCCGAGCGCATGCGCACCTGGCGCCGCAGCGCAAGCACTTCAGGCACATAGCGGCCTTGTGCGTCGAACATGGTGCGCTCGCTGCCCAGCAGCTCACGGTGCTGCTCCTCAAGCGGGAGTACCTCCCGCTCGACGAAGCGCAGCAGCGCCTCGGCGATCGCCTGGGTATCGGTGTCGATCGTAAAGTCCATGGGGTATCTCTCGTTGGATAAGTAACGTCAGAAAAGGCCGTGGCACGCCTCGCCTCCTCCCTGCCGCCAAAGAGATGAGGCGGGGCGCGTCCGAAGCGGGCCTCACCGAAATCTCAGGCCGCCTTGAACTGCTCTTTGGCGATTTCGCGCAAACGGAACTTCTGCACCTTGCCGCTGGGCGTGCTCGGCAAAGCCTCGGACACGGCCAGGAACTCGGGCCAATACTGCTTGGCCATTTGATGCTCTGCGAGAAAGCGCTGCATTTCCTCCATCGTGAAGCTGTGCCCTGGACGCAGGATCACGTAGGCGGCGGCGCGCTCGCCCAGGCGCGGGTCGGGCACGCCGACCACGGCAGCGACCTGGATCGCCGGGTGCTTGTGCAGCACTTGCTCGACCTCGACCACGGGCACGTTCTCACCACCGCGGATGATGATGTCCTTGGCACGGCCCGTGATGCGCACGTAACCGTCGGCATCGAGTTTGCCCAGGTCACCCGTCTTGAACCAGCCCTCGGCGTCGGTGTCGAATTTTTCCGGGCGCTTGAGGTAGCCCACGAACTGCCCGGGGCCGCGCGACTCGATTTGCCCCTCCTCATCGACACCCAGCACCTTGCCCACGGGATCGACGATGCGCATCTCCATGCCTGCCACCGGCACACCGTCGGTGCCGAACACTTTCTCGGGTGGATCGTCGAGCCGGGTCGAGGTGACGAGCAGGTTTTCAGTCATGCCATAGGCCGAGACGATGTGCGCTTTGAGGCGCTCGGTCGCACGCTGCACGAGTGCACGCGGGATCGGTGCGCCGGCGGACAGAAAGATGTCGAAAGTGGAGATGTCGTATTTGGGCAGTGCAGGGTGATCTGCCAGATCGGCCATGAAGGGCGTTGCCGCCATCATGAAGTTCACACCCTCGTCCTGGATGCGGCCCAGGCCGACCTCGGCGTCCCAGATGTCCTGCAACACCATCTTGGCCCCGAGCGAAAGTGGCAACTCCATGCCCACGAGGAAGCCCGTCTGGTGCGCCATCGGCGAGGGCATGAAGAACACGTGGTCGCCGGTCAACTTGTTGCGCTGCTGGATCTGCATCAAATTGGCGAAGTGGGTGTTGGACGTATGCAGCGCCCCCTTGGGCTCGCCCGTGGTGCCCGAGGTGTAGAGCAGCTCCATGATCTCGTTGGGCTGCATGCGCCGCGCCTTGAGCATCTTGTCGGCGTCGGGTGTTTCCTGCTCCCAGCGTCGCTCCAGAAAGTATTTCTCGAACGAGGCGTCGCCGCTGCCGCCGATCGCAAACACGTGTTCGAGCTTGGGCAGGTTGGGCTGGATTTCGCGCACCATCGCCAGGTGGTCGAAGCCGCGCCAGTTCTGCGGCACGATCATGACCTTGCTCTCGGCCAGGCCCAGCATGAAAGTGAGCTCACGGTGGCGAAAGATCGGCATCACGGGGTTGGTGACGGCGCCCACGTGCAGGCAGGCCAGGTGCAGCGCAACGAATTCCCACCAGTTGGGCAGCTGGTACGACACCACGTCGCCACGCTCCACGCCCAGAGAGATCAGGCCCAAGGCGATGCGCTTGGAGGTTTGCAGCAATTGCCGATAAGAAACGGTGTTCTTGCGCCCCGTCATGCTGTTGATGTCGGTGACCGCAATTTTGTCGAGGCGCGAGGGTGCGACTTCGTCGAGGTAGTCGAGCAGCGTTTTGTTGTGCCAGTGGCCGCTGGCCTGGTAGCGCGCTTGCAATTCGGGGCTGAGTTGGGATTCGAACATTTTGAAGGATCTCCTTGGATGATGAAAATAAAAAACGGAATTACCGTATTACTCTGCGGCCTTGAACTGGTCCTTGGCGATTTCACGAAGGCGAAATTTTTGGATCTTGCCGCTGGGCGTGCGCGGCAAGTCTTCAGAAACGGCGAGAAACTCTGGCCAATACTGCTTGGCCATTTGATGCTCTGCGAGAAAGCGCTGCATTTCCTCCATCGTGAAGCTGTGCCCTGGGCGCAGGATCACGTAGGCGGCGGCGCGCTCACCCAGGCGTGGGTCGGGCACGCCGACCACGGCTGCGGTATGCACGGCGGGGTGTTTGTGCAGCAACTGCTCAACCTCCACCACGGGCACGTTCTCGCCGCCGCGGATGATGATGTCCTTGGCGCGCCCCGTGATGCGCACGTAACCGTCGGCATCTATGCGCGCCAGGTCGCCGGTCTTGAACCAGCCTTCTTCATCCATACCATAGAGTTCTGGGCGCTTGTAATAACCCACGAAATGGTTCGGGCCCCAGGATTGCAATTCGCCTTCCTGATCCACCCCAAGCACCTTGCCTGTCGGGTCAACGACGCGGATTTTCATTCCCGGCAGCGGCAAACCATCGGTGCCGAAGACCTTTTCTGCAGAATCGTCGAGACGCGTGGTCGTGACGATCAGGTTTTCCGTCATCCCCCAGACCGAGACGATATGCGCCTGCAAACGCTCGGTCGCGCGCTGCACCAATGCGCGCGGAATGGGCGCGCCGCCACACAGGAAAATCTCGAAGCTCGACAAGTCGTATTTGGGCAGTGCCGGATGATCGGTCAGATCGGCAAGGAAAGGCGTCGAGGCCATCGTGAAATTCACGCCTTCGTCCTGGATGCGTGCCAGGCCCACTTCGGCATCCCACACGTCCTGCAGCACCAGTTTGCCGCCGAGCGCCAGCGGCAGGTCTATACCCACGACGAAGCCTGTCTGGTGCGCCATCGGCGAGGGCATGAAGAACACGTGGTCGCCGGTCCTGCGAAAACGCTCCTTCAGGGTCATGACATTCGAAAAATGGGTGTTGGACGTATGCAGCGCCCCCTTGGGCTCGCCCGTGGTGCCCGAGGTGTAGAGCAGCTCCATGACCTCGTTGGGCTGCATGCGCCGCGCCTTGAGCATCTTGTCGGCGTCGGGTGTTTCCTGCTCCCAGCGCCGCTCCAGAAAGTATTTCTCGAACGAGGCGTCGCCGCTGCCGCCTATGGCAAACACGTGTTCGAGCTTGGGCAGGTTGGGCTGGATTTCGCGCACCATCGCCAGGTGGTCGAAGCCGCGCCAGTTCTGCGGCACGATCATGACCTTGGTTTCGGCCAGGCCCAACATGAAAGTGAGCTCACGATGGCGAAAGATAGGCATCACGGGGTTGGTGACCGCCCCCACGTGCAGGCAGGCCAGGTGCAGCGCAACGAATTCCCACCAGTTGGGTAATTGGTACGACACCACGTCGCCACGCTCCACGCCCAGAGAGATCAGGCCCAAGGCGATGCGCTTGGAGGTCTGCAGCAATTGCCGGTATGAGATGGAGTTTTTGCGCCCCGTCATGCTATTGATGTCAGTCACCGCGATTTTGTCGAGGCGCGAGGGCGCGACTTCGTCGAGATAGTCGAGCAGCGTTTTGTTGTGCCAGTGGCCGCTGGCCTGGTAGGCTTTTTGCAAGTCCTGACTCATTTGCGAAGCCATCATTTTTTCGATCTCCTTGGAACATTGGAAGGGAAATGCAACTTACGCAAACAAGGATGCAGCGAGGTGTTTTGCCATGGGGCGAACGCCTTGCCTCACCCCGATTTGCGTAAGTCGTGTAAAAAACGGAATTACCGTATTACTCTGCGGCCTTAAACTGGTCCTTGGCCAACTCGCGCAGGCGGAATTTCTGGATCTTCCCGCTGGGCGTGCGCGGCAAGTCTTCAGAAACGGCGAGGAACTCTGGCCAATACTGCTTGGCCATTTGATGCTCTGCGAGAAAGCGCTGCATCTCCTCCATCGTGAAGCTGTGCCCTGGGCGCAGGATCACGTAGGCGGCGGCGCGCTCGCCCAGGCGCGGGTCGGGCACGCCGACCACGACAGCAACCTGGATCGCCGGGTGTTTGTGCAGCAGCTGCTCGACCTCGACCACGGGCACGTTCTCGCCGCCGCGGATGATGATGTCCTTGGCGCGCCCCGTGATGCGCACGTAGCCGTCGGCATCTATGCGCGCGAGGTCGCCCGTCTTGAACCAGCCTTCGGCGTCGGTGTCGAATTTTTCCGGGCGCTTGAGGTAGCCCACGAAATTGCTAGGGCCACGCGACTGCAATTCGCCCTCCTGATCCACGCCCAGCACCTGAGCGGTCGGATCGATGACACGAATTTCCATGCCCGGCATGGGCACGCCGTCGGTGCCAAAGACCTTTTCGGGCGGATCGTTCAGGCGCGTAGTGGTCACGAGCAGGTTTTCCGTCATGCCCCAGCCCGAGACGATGTGGGCCTTGAGACGCTCGGTCGCGCGCTGCACGAGCGCGCGCGGAATGGGCGCACCAGCGGAGATGAATACGTTCAACGAAGAAATGTCGTACTTGGGCAGTGCCAGATGGTCGGTCAGGTCGGCCAGAAAAGGCGTGGCCGCCATCATGAAGTTCACGCCCTCGTCCTGGATGCGACCCAGGCCGACCTCGGCGTCCCAGACGTCCTGTAAAACGATCTTGCAGCCCAGCATCAGCGGCGTCTCCATGCCGAGGCCGAAACCCGTCTGGTGTGCCATCGGCGAGGGCATGAAGCACACGTGGTCGCCCGTCAACTCCATGCGTTTGGCAATCTGCGTCAGGTTCGCATAGTGGGTGTTCGGGGTGTGCAGCGCCCCCTTGGGCTCGCCCGTGGTGCCCGAGGTGTAGAGCAACTGCATCACCTCGTTGGGCTGCATGCGCCGCGCCTTGAGCATCTTGTCGGCGTCGGGCGTCTCCTGCTCCCAGCGCCGCTCCAGGAAGTATTTCTCGAACGAGGCGTCGCCGCTGCCGCCTATGGCAAACACGTGTTCGAGCTTGGGCAGGTTGGGCTGGATTGCGCGCACCATCGCCAGGTGGTCAAAGCCGCGCCAGTTCTGCGGCACGATCATGACCTTGGTTTCGGCCAGGCCCAGCATGAAAGTGAGCTCACGGTGGCGAAAGATAGGCATCACGGGGTTGGTGACGGCCCCCACGTGCAGGCAGGCCAGGTGCAGCGCAACGAATTCCCACCAGTTGGGCAGCTGGTACGACACCACGTCGCCACGCTCCACGCCCAGAGAGATCAGGCCCAAGGCGATGCGCTTGGAGGTTTGCAGCAATTGCCGATAAGAAACGGTGTTCTTGCGCCCCGTCATGCTGTTGATGTCGGTCACCGCGACTTTGTCGAGGCGCGAGGGCGCGACCTCGTCGAGGTAGTCGAGCAGCGTTTTGTTGTACCAGTGGCCGCTCGCTTGGTAGCGCGCTTGCAATTGGGGGCTGAGTTGGGATGTGAACATGGGCTTGTCTCCTTTTTTGTGATGATCCGGTCGGTATCCCTATGTGAAAAACACAGGGAACCTCATGATGAATGGCTTTCCTTGGGAAGGAAAGTCAGGGTTTCCGTGAAGTCTGCGATCGCCTCGCCATGTTGGTTGATCACCCAATGCTGCAACTCCATCAGGGTGTAGCCGCGCGAGGTCTTGGGCAGCAGCCGCGGCTCGCATTCCACGTGGATGGTGTCGCCGGGGAAGAGCGCCCCGCGCAAGCGCGCCTGCAGCCCCGTCATGCCGCCAAACGGGCCCACGTCCTGTTCTTTGAGCGTGTTTGCGATGATCTCGGAGACGTAGGTTGCCAAGAGCCCCATGCCCAGAGAGATGATCATGGGCCCGGGCGCGAAGCGTTTGCGGTGCGCGCCCTCCATGTTCTTCTGGATGTATTCCATATCGATGAAAAACGGCTCATGCAGGCCGACGACGTTGACGAAGGTGACGATGTCGGTCTCGGTGATGGTGCGGCGGTGGGTTTTGTAGCGCCGTGCGGTGCTCGTTGGGGTCATGGCATGTCTCCTGTACGTGGTTGAAAAAAGTATTTGGTGGCGCGCCTGGGGCAAACCCTATGTCGGATTGCACTGTTTTGCACACAATCGGGTGCTTTCACAAGTCAAGGACACCTCACCATGCATCCAAACCCTACCGCCGCACGCACGCTCGAAGGAAAAATTGCCCTCGTCACGGGTGCCACGGCCTTCATAGGCCGCGCCACCGCCATCGAACTCGCGCGCCGTGGCGCCCATGTGGTCGTGAACGGCCGCAATGTCGTGGCCGGCCAAGCCGTCGTCGATGAGATCGCCGCGCAGGGCGGAAAAGCCTCGTTCGAGGCCGCCGACCTGGGCCAGAGCGAGGCCGTGCGTGCGATGGTCGGGCGCGTTGCCCAGCAGCACGGTCGCATCGATATCCTCGTGGCCAGCGGCGCGGGAGCGAGTGCGGATTCGCCCTCGTTTCGACTCTTCAAAGAGATGACTGACCAGGACTTCGACAGCTACATCCGCGCCCATTGGCTCACGCGTGCCTACCTGATCCAGGCCTGCGCGCAGGTCATGGCAGGCCATAAACACGGCAAGATCGTCGCCATCGGCACCGACGCCGGGCGCGTGGCCACGGTGGGGGAATCCTTCATCGGCGGCGCCACTGCCGGCATGATGCAGATGTGCCGCGTGCTCGCGCGCGAGCTTGGGCGCGACGGCATCCGTGTGAACGCCGTGGCCATGAGCTACATCTGGGACGCCGAGCCGCGCTGGGGCAAGGGCTCGCCGGCCCTCGAAGCCGGTGCCCACGGCAAGGGCATGCTCGACAACCTGCGCAAGCGCATGCTGTTCCCGGTGTATTGCCAGGACATCGCAAACGCGGCGGCATTCTTTGCCGGGCCGGAATCCGACGCGATCACCGGCCAGACGCTGAGTGTCAATGGCGGTTTGAGCACACCGGGTTGACATCGCCAATTCACAAGCCACCGTGTGCGGCCTTTACGGCCGTGCGGTTGGTTTTGCCCGCTGCGTCCTTGGCAAGCTCCGGCACGAACACCACGTGCTTGGGCTTTTTGTAGCGCGCGATGCGGGCGCCGACGAATTCGATCAGCGCTTCGGCCGCCACCGACTGCCCCGGCTTGAGCACGCAGACCGCCTTGATCGCCTCGCCCCACTGCGCGTCGGGCACGCCGATCACGACGGCCTCGGCGATCGCCGGGTGTTCGAGCAAAGTGCGCTCGACCTCGGCCGGATAGACGTTTTCGCCGCCGGGCTTGATGAGCTCCTTGGCCGGCGAGCGCCCGCTGTACCACAGATAGCCCTCGGCATCGAGGCGCCCCATGTCGCCCGTGTGGTGCCAGCCATTGCGGAAGGTGAAGGCATTGTCCTCATCGAGGCGCCAGTAGCCCTGGAACACCATGGGGCCGCGTACCACGATTTCGCCCGTTTCGCCGACCGGCACCTCGTGGTCCAGGTCATCGACGATAGCCACGCGGTTCAGGCCCGCCGGTCGCCCCGCACTGCCCGGGCATTCGTCGAAAGGCGCCATGCTGACCCAGCCCGAGGTTTCGGTCTGGCCGTAGGCGCTCCAAAAGCGTGCATGCGGGCACACGGTGTGCAGGCGCTGTATCGTCTCGGGCGCATCTATGCCCGAGACGACGCGCAGATGCGCCAGCGCCGAGCCCTGCGCCGCGGCCGCATCGAGCAAAGCGCCGAGCATGGGTGGAAACGTGCCGATCAGGCTGCCGCCGTCCGCGTCGATGTGGCGCACGAGCGCCGCCGGGTCGAAGCGCGTGAGCAGCAGCGTACTGCCGCCGGCGAGCTGCGCCGCGAGCCAAAAGCCGATCGCCGCGACGTGAAAGAGCGGCAACACGCCCAGGTTCACGTCCTTGGGCGTCAGGCCCCAGGCGAGCTGGGTCTGCATCGCGGCGACCATCAGGCCGCGGTGCGACAGCAGCGCCCCGCGCGGGCGCCCGCCCACGGCGGCCGTGTGAATAATGACCACGCCATCGTCGTCGTGCACCGGGGCAAGCGACTCCTTTGCCGCACCAGCATCACGCACATACAGCGCCTGCAGCGCCCCCCAAGGCGCCTGCTGATCACCAAAACCATAGCACACTACGCCCTCTAGGCGCGCCGGAAGCAAGGATTTGAACTCGTCTGCCGCCACCAGCAGCTTGGGCGCGACGTCGCCGATCACGTAGGCCACCTCTTCGGCAGACAGGCGCCAGTTGATGGGCACGAGGATCGCGCCCAGGGACGCCGCGGCACCGAACAGGTCTAGGTATTCGGGGCAGTTTTGCGCCAGGATCGCGACGCGATCGCCGCGCCCCACACCCACAGCCGCAAGCCCCGCCGCAAGCTGCGCCACGCGCGCGGCGTACTCAGCGTGGGTCGTGCGCTGCCCTTCAAAAACCAGCACCGTGCGCGCGCCGTGCACCAAGGCGTTGCGCGCAATCGCATCGTGTAAACCGAAAGATCGCAAGTCCATGTTCGTCTCCTCCAATGTTCTGGTTTCGGCTCGAACGCCTAGGCCGCGGCAGGCACCGACGACGGCGGCATCACCTCGGACAAAAATTCCCTCACACTCGCAGTGAAGGCATCGTTTGCATCGCCCGCGATCATGTGGCCGGCGTCGTGCAAGTCCACGAAACGCGCCTGCGGCAAGGTATTCACCAGAGCCTCGGCGTCTTCCCTGGCGATCACGTCGCTGCGCTGGCCGCGGATCAGCAAAGTGGGGGCCTGCAGACCGCGCAAGGCGCGCTCGTAGCTTTCCGCGTCGCGGCGGTGGTTGTGATTGGATTCGCTCATCATGAGCGGGTCCCAATGCCATATCCAGCGGCCCTGCGCATTCAGGCGCAGGTTTTTCTTCAGACCCTCGAGCGGGCCTGTCATGGGCTTGCCGCGGTAGGCCGCGATGTGCTGCGCAGCCTCTTCGAGCGAGGCAAAGCCTTCGGGCTTTGCGCGCATGAAGCTGACGATGCGATCGACACCGGCCTCTTCCATGCGCGGTGCAATGTCCACGAGCACCAGCGCGTTGATGGGCGGCGCATCGGGCAGGCCCACGGCCGCCATGCTCGCCAAGCCGCCGAGCGAGGCGCCGACCACGGCGAGCGGCTGGCCGAGCTGGCGCCAGACATTGCACATGGTGCGTGCCAGGGTTTCGATGCGGTAGTCACCGTCGGTCGCCCAGGCACTTTCGCCGTGCCCCGGCAGGTCGAGCGCCACCGTGTACCAGCCCGCCGCGCCCAGCATCTGGGCCGCGTTGCCCCAGGCGTGGCGCGTCTGCCCACCGCCGTGCAGCAGCAGCACCGTAGGCGCACCCTCGGGCCCATACACGTCCGCCACCAGAGGACCTCCGGCAAAGCCGGAAAATTCGCGCCGGCCGCTCACGCCCCGGCCCTCACCTCTTTTTCGAAGTCGGCGCCGGCCTCGGCCGCGACCTGGCCCCACTCCGAAAAGGACTTGTAGTGCTCGCTCCAAGCCTTCAGGAGTTCTTCGCGCGGCAAGTCGGCGTAGGTGCCGCGATCGCGCACATATTCCATGTGCCTACGCCCGCTCACGTCGAACTCGTGGAACACCGAATCTGCACTGCCGTCGAATTCGAGTGGATGAATGCCTGCTTTTTCGCACAGCGAACGGTTGAAAGCCGGCGTGGCCTTGAGCCATTGGCCATCGATCCACAGCTCGGTGTAGCCATGGAAGATGAACAGGTCGGTGCCCATCATGTCGTAGAGCCGCTTGCTCGTGAGGTGGTTGCGCACGTCGGCATAGCCCAGGCGCGCGGGCACGCCCAGCACGCGCGCGGCGGCTGCGAGCAAGGCAGCCTTGGGGACGCAAAAGCCGCGCCCGGCTTCGATCACATGGCTGGCCTTGAGCCCCTGCTCGGAAACGTCGAAGTAGTACGGGTCGTAGATGAATTCGTCACGCACCGCGTAGTAGAGCTTGACGGCGATCTCGCGCGGCGACATGGCGGGGTCGGCCACGCGGCGCGCAAAAGCGACGACGGCGGGATGATCGCTGTCGGCGAAACGTCCTGGCGCCAGATAAGCGGACATGTCTGGGGTGTTTGGCAATGGCATGGTTTCAATCCTTGACGCTCAGGCACTTGGGCAGCTGGGCGAGTAAAAAGCCTTCGAAGGGTTTGGAGCGGTCGTGCGGCTGCAGCGTCCATGTCGGGCGCGCATTCGGCACGCCGCCATCGACACGGATGCACGAGCCCGTGATGAACGCCGCGGCCTCGCTGAGCAGGAACACGATCGCGGCCGAAATTTCCGCCTCGGTGCCGTAGCGCTGCAGCGGCACCTTGGTTTTGAGCGAGCGCAAGTTGGCCTGCATCTCGGGGCTGTAGGTGTCGAAACCGCTGCTTGCGATCCAGCCGGGCGCGACCGCATTCACGCGCACTGCCGAGGACGACCACTCGCAGGCCGCCGTTTCCGTGAACGACAGCATGCCCGCGCGCGCCGCGCCGCTGTGCGCCATGGTGGGCATGCCGCCCCAGATGTCGGCGATGATGTTCACGATGGAGCCGCCGTGCTGCTCCATGCACTGGTTGAACACCTCGCGCGCCACGAGAAAGCCGCCCGTGAGGTTGTTGCGCACCACGGCCTCCCAGCCTTTGAAACTGATGTCCTTGGCTGGCTGCGGATATTGGCCGCCCGCGTTGTTCACCAGCCCATCGATCTTGCCGTGGCGCGCGAGCACGTCGGCCACCATGGCTTTGACGCCGGGCTCGTCGCGGATGTCGCACGAATGGATGCTGACCTTACCGCCAGCGCCTTCGATCTCGGCCTGCACGTTTTGGAGCTTGTCCATGCTGCGCCCCACCAGCGCCACGGTGGCGCCGAGGTTCGCGAGCTCGTGCGCGGTGCAGCGGCCTATGCCGCTGCCGCCGCCGGTCACGATCACGGTCTGGCCGGCGAACAGGCCGGGGCGGAAGACGGAACGATAAGTGGCTTGTGCCATGAAAATCTCCTCGATCTATTGTTGTTCAACCTAAATTCGGCAGTTGAGCGCGCCCGAGCGTGTCGTCATCGGGTGCACTGGCAAGGCGCAAACCGCAGCCATGGCGGGTGCCATGGCGAGGATTTGCAACGCAGCCAGCGTACCCGAGGGCGGCGCGATCGGATGCGCAGCGCTCTGACCCGATGGGTGCGTCTCGCAGAGTGAAAAATCATTCGAAGAATCAAAGAGTTGCATACAAAATGCAGCGGTCAACTGCTGGATTTAGGTTCAATGTGGTGGCCCATCAGCCGCGCAGCATGAAGTTGCCGTGGCCGAGGGCGATGGGTTTGTCGGGGCTTTCCTGCCAGGCCTGGATGCGCAGGTTGGCGACGCGCTGGCCCTGCTTGACCATGAAGACATTGGCGTAAGTGTCCTTGGGCCGGCCCGAACGCAGGTAGTCGATGCTGAAGTCTATGGTCTTGGGCAGCTCTTGGCTGTCCATGTGCCACAGCAGGTAAAAAATCCCCGCGCATTCGAGAAAGCCGCCCGTGGCGCCGCCGTGCAAGGCCGGCAGGATGGGGTTGCCGATGAGCTTTTCCTGGAACGGCAGGATGCAGGTGAACTCTTCGCCCTTGACGTCTATGCGCAGGTCCAGAAACCGGGCAAACGGCACAGCGTCGATCAGCGGGCGCCATTCGTTGTTGGCGCAGGCTTGGTTGATACGTTCGGCCCAGCTCATTGCATGCCCTCCACTTTCTCAGTAATCACCGGGCGCCCCGAAGTGAACATGTAAATGCCCACCGCCATGGCCACGGGATCGTCGGGCGTCTCGTGGTAGGCCGCGCCACGCACGAAGGCGAGCTCGGACGTGAGCTTGTAGCACACCGCCCCGCCGAGGATCGCGCGCCCCGGCGTTGCAGGCTTGAGGTAGTCCATGCGCAAGTCCAGCGTCGCCATGGGCTTGATTTCGGGCAACTTCATGAAGATGGAAAAGCCGCAGGCGGCGTCGAGCAATGCCGTGATGACGCCGCCGTGGATCACGCCCGTTTTCGGATCGCCGACCAAAAAGTCCCGGTAATCGACCTTGAGCACGAACCAATCGGGCTGCGCGGCATACGGGAGCACACCAAGCTCACGGTTGTAGGGTGAAGCGTGGATGTACTTCTGCCACCGCGCCACCAATTCTTCTTCAGCGGACGTTACTGTCGTGTCTGTCATCGCAGTCCTTCAAGAAAGTGTGAGAGTAGGCAATTCTGCCGCCTTGGGGCCGGGGTACCAGCGCGTGAGCGAAGGCGTGTCTTCCCGCCGCACATGGCCCTGGCGTTCGAGCCAGAGCAGATGCGCGAGCGTCTCGCCCATCGCCAAATAGGCGTGCAAGACCTCGTGCTGGTCGCCATAGACGGCCAGGCCGAGCTCGGCCGCGTTCATGCCTTGCGGACCGAGCTTGGCCATGAATTTGCGCAAGGCGCGCTCGTGATGCGCCACGAGCGCATGGGCACGCTGCACGCCGGCCTGGTACACGCGGTGGTGCGCGGGCAGCACGTGGGCAATGTCGAGCCGGGCGATGGTGCGCAGGCTGTCGAGGTAGCGCGGCAGCGGATCCGTCTCGCCATAAGGCCAGACGCCGATGTTGGGAGTGATGCGTTCGAGTAGCTGGTCGCCCGTGAGCAGCAGCTTGAGGTTCGGCTCGTACAGGCACACCTGCGCGACGCTGTGGCCGCCGAGCACCAGGGCCTCGAACACGTGAGCGCCGATGGCGATCTTTGCATTGGGCGCTATGGTTTCGATATGGTCGGGGACGGCGCAGGCCATGCTCGCCTGCAGCACGTCGTGCACCACGGCCTGGGCGTGCGCCTCCGACAGGCCGTGGCGGCAGATGAAGCGCACGCACTCAGCCTGGTCTTCTATGAGGCGCACGTGCATCTGCTCGGCGACTTGCGCTTCTTCGGGCCGCATCCAGATCGGCGCGCCGGTACGCTCGTGCAGCCACACGGCCAGGCCCATGTGGTCGGGGTGGTGGTGCGACACGACGATGCGCGACAGGCCCGCCTGCAGCGGCCCGGCGAGCGCCTGTTCCCAGAGCTTGCGCGCCGACGCGCAGTCCGCGCCGGTATCGAACAAACACCAGCCCGCGCCATCCTGGATCAGATAGACGTTGACATGGTCTATGCCGTATTCGACCGGCAGGGTGAACATCAAAATGCCGGGCAAGACCTCGCGCAGCGGCAGGCCTGCGATCGTGTCTGCATCGCGTGCATCGGCGGATGCCGCAACGGTGGGGGGAGCAGCGGGCGCGTTCATAGTCTTTTCGCCACTTCTTCGAGCATCACTTCGGTGGCGCCGCCGCCAATCGCTTCGACGCGCGCGTCGCGCACCATGCGCTCGATCGCGGCCTCGCGCATGTAGCCAAAGCCGCCGTGGAACTGCTGGCAGTCGTAGAGCACCTCGTTGACGAGCTCGCCGCACAAGGACTTGACCATGGAAACTTCCTTGACGCATTCGCGCCCTTGCGCATCGAGCCAGGCCGCGTGATAGACGAGCTGGCGTGCCGCGGCGACTTGCGAAGCGCGCATCGCCAGGCGCTGGCGAATCGCCTGCTTGTCCCACAGCGTGGCGCCGAAAGCCTTGCGCTGGCGCACGTAGTCCAGCGTCAGCTCGATGCCGCGTGCGGCCTCGCCCACGGCCTGCGCGCCGAGCACGATGCGCTCGTTCTGGAAGTTGCGCATGATCTGGTAAAAGCCCTTGTTCTCCTGCCCCAGCAGGTTCGCGGCCGGGATGCGGCAGTTTTCGAACACGAGCTCGGCCGTGTCGCTGCTGAGCCAGCCGCTTTTGTTGAGCTTGCGCCCGACGCGAAAGCCCGGCGTGCCCTTTTCGACGATGAAGATCGAGATGCCGCGCGAGCCCTTGGCCGTGGTGTCGGTCTTGGCGCCGACGAAATACAGGTCGGCGTGCACGCCGTTGGTGATGAATATCTTGCTGCCGTTGAGCACCCAGTGATCGCCGTCGCGCACGGCGCGCGTGCGTATGCCGGCCACGTCCGAGCCAGCGTCTGGCTCGGTCACGGCCACGGCGCAGATTTTTTCGCCGCGCGTGACGCCCGGCAGGTAGCGCGCGAGCTGCTCGGGGTTGCCGTAGTTGGCCAGGTGCGGCGAGGCCATGTCGGTGTGCACCAGCACCGTGACGGCAAAGCCGCCGAAGGTCGAGCGTCCCAGCTCCTC
>CAVPUD010000165.1:0-6845 GCA_963708545.1 uncultured beta proteobacterium
GTGGATGCTTTCGGCCTCTAGGCGTTTGAGGTGGGGGGACGGCGCCAGATCGGGCTTGCTGTTGCCGTGCAAACTCAACCCCGCAGGCAACACTGGCTGGTAGGCCTGAGGGCAGAGCTGGATGTTTGGCAAACTCAGTTCAGCGCGCAAGTAGGCTACCAGTGCGCCATGGGGGAATACGGCGATGGGCTTGCCAATGTGGTGTTGCAAGTCGGTGAATGCTTTTAGCACCTCCCCTCGATCCAGATGTGGCATCGGCACCCAGAGGCGCCCACCACGGGCGTCATTGGCGTGCAAGCAGGCTTGCCCGTTGGGCAGCAGGTGTATCTGTGCAAACAGCACCCGATCACGCCGCTTGCGGGCTTGGGCTATGGCCCAGTTCAGTACCAGCCGGTTGGGGGCGCGGTCGTGTTCGTCCAGCAAGCTCATCTCCGACAGCTCTTTGGGCAAGATGCCAAGTGCGTTCAGACGGCGCTCTGCGGTGCGCTTGGTGTCTGCCTCACCGATTGCCTTCAGGTGTTCAAAGGCAAGCTCGGTGTCCCATGCATGCGGGGCATCGAGACCCAGCAAGGCGGGAGATGGGTTTGTCGTAATTTGCGATTCTTTCATGGTATAAATTGATGAGGAACATTCCATGAGCGTAATTTTTTACTTTTCCAAATCTATCGCATTATGCGACATACCGGGCTGTGCTTCCCATCGAAAATTTCTTTCTTCCGCTCGGCTTGCTGATGATGCCGTCCGTTCATCGCGCCGCTGCCGTGTTGGAGGGTTCCGCGCATGATTGACGCGGGCTATGCGTTGGCCGGCTCCTTGACGGGGTTCATGGTCGGATTCACGGGGGTAGGCGGCGGTGCCTTGATGACTCCGATCTTGCTGATTTTTTTTGATGTGCCGCCCTCCGCGGCGATTGCTACCGACCTGTGGTTTGCGGCGATCACGAAGTTGTTTGGGGCCAGGGTGCACCACACGAGCGGCAATGTGGATTGGCGCGTTGCCAAACGCCTATGGATGGGAAGCCTGCCAGCAGCGTCGTTGATCGTGGTCTTCGTGGGGTTGGGGACTGAAGCGGCCAAAGTGGCTTGGCTGACAAGGGCCGTTGGCGTGGTCGTGCTGATCACAGCCATTGGATTGTTGCTTGCGCCAAGGCTGGTTGCTCATGCGAGAGCGCGTGCGATCGACCAAACCGATCGACTCACCGCTGCTCAGTCCGCCTTGACCGTCGTGTCTGGGGCGGTGCTGGGTTTGTGCGTGGCACTGACTTCGGTGGGCGCCGGTGCATTGGGCAGCGTGATGTTGCTTTACCTGTATCCCATGCGCATGACGCCCCATCGACTGGTGGCCACTGACATCGTCCATGCCATTCCATTGGCTGCCGTGGCAGGAGTGGGTTATTTGTTTGCAGGCATGGTGGATGGGCGGATGCTGGCAAGCTTGTTGGCGGGCTCCATCCCTGCTGTGCTGTTGGGGAGCCTGTTGGCAGGAAGGGCTTCAGGCCGGTGGATCCAGATTGCCTTAGCCTTGGCGCTGATGGCGGCTGGATTGAAGGTGCTGGGGTGAGAAAGGGGTGCGAAAGATAGCAGCCATGCGCACGTCATTAGACGATTTGTGCTGGTGAAAATCATTTCATTGGCTTGGGAATTTATTTTTTGCAAGTAGCGCACAAATTTGCACGTATTTCTTTGCTATGGCATTTGTGGTGTATGTGCTTTCAGCTTGTGGCGAAGAATTGCCGGGGTCTTGATTAGACATAACAATATCTTCGAGAATTTTAGCCAGCTGCCTTGATGACGAAAAATAAATCGCTCGCTCTGCTGCGGTGGCGCGGTTAAATGGCACATCGAAGCAGAGTATGTGACAATCGTAAAAGAGCATCTCTACGAGGGAGGGATTGGTGCCGCCCACGCTGTGGCCGTGTAGATAAACATGGCAAGATTGACGCAAGACTGCTAATTTGTGGTGGTCATAAGTGGCGTCGAGCATTACGATGCGTGGGTTATTTTCGTATTTTGCTTGCAATTGTTTTGCGTAAGCGCTGCGTTTCCAATTTCCAACGATGGTGTAGCGTTTCAAGGGTGATGCCAAAAAGCCCTCGATCAGCATTTCGAGATTGTTTTCCGGCTCGATACGGCAGATGGTCAACGCAGTGCCAATTTGCATAGATATTTGGGGGAGCCGCAGCACGTGGTCGCCGGGGTAGGCTATCAGGCTGCTTTTGCGCCGGGCGCAGGGGCTGAGGTATTGGGCCAGGGCTGCATTGTCGTAAATCACGTGGTGCGCAAAGCGTTGGGCCAGCGCGTCCGACAGGCGTAAAAACCAGCGTCGCAAGTGGGTGTGCTTGCCACGGCGCCATTCGATACCGTCAACGTTGATGACGAGTTTTTTACCGCTGAGACTGCACATAAGGCGAAAGAGTGGAAACCATACCCCGCCAGATATTCCCAGGACGATGATATGGCTCGCCCGTCGAAATACGCACATGAATGCCAGAGCATCATGCAAAATGGAACTCACGCCATTTGCGCGCAGGGGGATGAATACGCGGTGGACGCCGTTCCAGAGTGTGGATTGGTCTGGGTAGAGGCTGGCGTCGCAGGTAACGGTAACGGCGCGCACCATGCGCGCTATGGTGGGGGCGCAATGTTCTACGAATGCTTCAAAACCGCCGTAGCGGTTGGGTAGGCCGGCCGAGCCGATGAAGGCAATATGGAAAGGGTGACGATACATTTACGGTTTGGCTTGCGCGCGCGCTTTTGGGTGAATCGGGACGAGCGGCTTTGGCTTTGGAGCGGTATGGCTGTTGCGCGCTATGGGTTTCTGGTTGTGGAATGCGGGAGGGCGTCATCCGGTTTTGTGGGTGAGCGCGGTTTTTCATGTTGGGACCAAAGGTCTTGTGAGTGGCTTGGTTGGAATAGCAAGAAGGCCGAGAGCAGTTTTCGCTTCAGGGTGGGACCAGTGCGCAGAGCCAAAAGGGCCAGAAAAAGTCTGGCACGCCAGGTAAATTGGCCAGAGTATGCCAGTCGTCGCCATTTTTGATCCGTGGCATTCAGCGATATTACAGGGGCATGCTGCAAGTCTTTGGCGAAACCCAATGCCTGCTGCGTTACCTGAAGGGCAAAGCGGCGGGTGCGGTTGAATTGCTCGTTGATGGGGCGCCGGCGGTGAGCGCCCAGAGCGTTGCCGGCGTGTTGGCGGTAGAGCGAGAGTGGGCTTTGCGCATACCAGACGATGCGACCTGTATGGCTGGCCCAGAGCGTGATGGCCCAGTCGTGCATGAGGTAGTGGGTTGGTGTGGCATGCTGGCATACGTAGCGGAGCAGTTTGCCGGAAACGGCCATCGTGTGGCCAATGATGGGGTTGCACAGCAGCAACCTGTCGGCAGCCAGATCGCGCGGGACTTGGTAGGGGTTGCCTGTGTAAAAACTGGGTTGCAGCGGGCGCAGGTTCGCATCGGTGATTTCGACGTCGTGGAATATCATCAAAATGCCAGATGGAGCGTTGGCGATTTCGCTATGAAAGATGGAGCGAATGGCGCTCACTTTGCCTGGCAGCCAGACATCGTCTTGGTCGGCGATGAAGATGCAGTCGTCGTCTCGAATCAGCGGCAGAACCTGCGCAAAAGCGCGGAAAAACGATAGCGCTGGGCCGGGGGCGTCTGGCTGCCGATGCAATGCGTAGCGCATTTGGGGTGCGAAGGTTCGAAACGCATCATGAATGCGCGCGACGGTGCCGTCGGTGGAGGCAAAGTCGAAAATGTGAAATTGATCGATGGGCTCGCTTTGCGTGAGGATGGAGGCGAGCTGTGCTTGCACATAATCCTCACCGTTGTGGCAGCACATGATCAAGTGGGTTGGCATGCGGGGTTGCGACTACAAAGAAGAGGTTCGATGGTAACGGAGCACCGCAGCGCTGCGCAAAGAAGAGCACGGCCTTTCCGGAGCAGACGCGCCAAGTCCATGTCGCTCTTGAATTCCGAGTGAAACTGCTCATGCGTGCCATGATCGGCGTACAGGGCAATGGCCTGCGTGCGCTCGCTGAGCCGATAGCTGCGCCGCAGTGCCAGGCTGTGCGTGCCATGGGTGCAGTGCACGGCTTCTTGCCACACGCACTCGCGCTTGCCCTCGCGCAGCGCTGTCCAGTTCAAGTTTCAACCCAGCTTGTCCATTAGGACGCGGGATGATGGTGAGGCGGCTGGCGTGGCAGTTTGGTTGCGGGTGAGAAGTCCATGGCCGGTGCCATGGACGCCGAAACCGCGGCCAAAATGGCCGGCAGACGTCCGCCAGCGCCCGCGTAGGTGCACAGCACCGCCTCATGGACAATCTGGGTTCAAGAACGCAGGACGATTGCCAGCGGCAAGAACAGGGTAAGTGGCGAGTCTGGCAAGGCAATGAAGCCGTGATGCCGGTAGAAAGCCGCTGCCGCCTCGTCTTTGGCGTCCACCATCAGGGCGAAGGCAGCGATCTCCGAACGGGCGGCACGGTCGAGCGCATCGGCCAGCAGCGCACCGCCAAGACCTTGTCCCTTGAATGCCTGATCGACAGCCAAGCGGCCCATGCGAATGGCTGGCACGGTCGGGTAGCGTGGCAGCCTCTTGCCGGTGCTGGCCGGAAGATCGGCCAGCAGCAGGCTTGCGGATGCCAAGGTGTAGTAGCCAGCGATGCGCTGGCCGTCTGCCAAGGCCACGAAACAGGCGGCCATGCGGCGGCGGATGTCTTGGGTGACCTGCTCTCGCAGGTAGCGATTCAGCGGCTCCGAATCGCTGCGGAAGGCGGCGCGGTCATGCGCTGCATCGAGCGGCGCAAGCTGGAACGGTGCGCGGCTCATTCAGTGCGCAAGAGCTTGCTGCGACGGGCAAAGGCACGTTCCAAAGCTGGGGCCGGTTTCGGTGGCGACAGCAGAGCTTGCGCGAAACATTCCTGATCGGCCAGAGACAGTCGGATGACTTCGGCTTGCTCGATGGCGCGCTGCGCGGCGTCCTGCACGGCGGATACCACGAAATCGGTCATGGTGCGCCCCTGAAGTTCAGCGGCACGCTTGAGCATCGAATGCAGATCGGTGCTGATTCGGGCTTCGAGACGGGCGGTAGAGATAGCTGCGGGCATGGTTTCGTCCTCCTGATGAAATCATACGGCGAATTGCCGTACAACTCAAGACGGAATTCTCGGCAGTTGCGACTTACCGTACGATTTTTGGAGGGCAAAGGTTCAATGGCACATTCCATCGATAGCGCCGACTGCGTCGTCATCGGCGCCGGCGTGGTCGGGCTCGCGGTGGCACGCGCCCTGGCCTTGGCGGGGCGCGAGGTCCTGGTGCTCGAGGCGCAGGGCGCGATCGGCACGGGCACGAGCGCGCGCAACAGCGAGGTGATTCACGCGGGCCTGTATTACGCGCCCGGCTCGCTCAAGGCGCAGCTGTGTGTGCGCGGGCGCGACTTGCTTTACGCCTATTGCGCGGCGCGCGGCGTGCCGCATCGGCGCTGCGGCAAACTCGTCGTGGCGACGGCGCCGCACGAACTGGAGCAGCTAAAGGCGCTGGCGCAGCGCGCGGCCGCAAACGGCGTGCACGACCTGCAGTGGCTGGACGCAGCCTCCGCGCGCGTGCTCGAGCCGGCGCTTGCTTGCGCGGCGGCACTGCATTCGCCAAGCACCGGCATCATCGACAGCCACGCGCTCATGCTGGCCTTGCAAGGCGACCTCGAACGCGCGGGCGGCATGGTCGTTTTGAACTCCAAGGTAAATTCGGCCAAAGCCCTTGATAAACGGGTGCAAGCAGCTATCCTTTTGGAAGTCAACGAGGGCGAATTTCTGCAGGCGCGCACGCTGGTCAACGCCGCCGGGCTGCAGGCTTGTGCCTTGGCGCGGCGCTTTGCCGGGCTGGACGCGCGGCACGTGCCCACGCCTTGCTTTGCCAAGGGCAACTACTTCACGCTCACGGGCAAGGCGCCGTTTCGCCGCCTGATCTACCCCGTGCCGCAAGAGGGCGGCCTGGGCGTGCACCTGACGCTCGACCTGGCCGGGCAGGCCAAATTCGGGCCAGACGTGCAATGGCTCAAGGGGGGCGATGGGAGCTATGGGCTCGATGCGCCCGACGACTTCACGGTGGACGCCGCGCGCGCCGCAGCGTTTGCTGGCGAGGTGCGCAAATACTGGCCCGATCTGCCAGGCGGCGCGCTGGCCCCTGGGTATGCAGGCATTCGCCCCAAGATCAAAATCGATGGCGCTATCGCCGATGATTTTTACATCGCCGGGCCGCAGCAACATGGTGTGCGTGGCCTGGTCAACCTGTTCGGTATCGAGTCGCCAGGCTTGACCAGCGCGCTGGCGATCGCCGAGTGGGTGCTGCAGTTGCTTGCCGATGCGGCATAAGCCCTGATCATGCGGTCTTGACTTGCGTCATTGAGGGATTTGCGGCCAGCGGCTAAGATGCCTCTGACCGTGCGAGGCTTGGTTTGTGCGGCTCGGTTGCTATTTTGTTTTTACTCCACTGAAAGGCTTGTATGACGACTTCCATCAACTCCACCCAGGCAGAACTCGAAAAACTGGTCGCCGACCTGCGCGGCTTGATCGCCAGCAAAGACCTCGACGCCGTGCCGGAAATCAAAGTGCTGCGCCAGCGCATCGACGACGGCATGCACTCGGTGCGCGAGGCCACCGTGCGCGCCGCGCACGAGGCCGCACGCCAGGCCAAGGACGCCGCGCAGGCAGCCGACCGTTACGCGCACGACGAGCCCTGGCGTCTGGCCGGTGCGGCGCTTGCGATTGGCGCGCTCGCGGGTTTCGTTCTTGGCCGCCGCTGATCGGCGCGGCATTGCGATGAGCACGAACTGAACCAAGAACAACAAGAAA
>CAVPUD010000166.1:0-6291 GCA_963708545.1 uncultured beta proteobacterium
CGGTCAGCTCGGCGGTCAGCTCGGTGAAGGTGTCCAGAATGCGGACGATTTCGGCCTGTATTTCCAGCGATTTTTTGGGGTTGTCTGGGCAGGGGATGGGGATTTTGAAATCCTTTACTTTTGCATCTGAAATGGCGGGGTACGCTGATCCACTTTGGTTTTCTTCAACATATGCCTTGAAATCAGAAGAGGAAATCCAATGCCAAATCCATTTTGGCAATACCTCTGCTTTCTTGGCGCGCAATACGCAGTAACCGGTACTTGCAACTTCGCCAGCGTACTCATCGTCAATTAAGCAATAGCGCTGTTGGGCTGGACGAGTTGTTGCAAAAATAACATCATCCTTTTCAACAAGTTTTTGCGCCCGGCTTGGTGCATTACTGCGCGTTATTTTCGATGTTTCGGTTATTGCCTTCGTTTCAATACTTACAGAGGTAAGATCAATATATCGATAGGTGCGGTTTACATCGCGCCACTTGATATTGGTCGTGGGCAGCGTAACTTCCTCCAGAGACTTCCACTCCACCTCAACCCCATCCAGCAGTTTTTCCAAGAAGTTTTCGCTGTTCATGCCTCCTGCTCCTCGCCTTCAATCTCCGCCACGATGGCATCAATGTCCTTCCGCAGCTGGTCGATCCTGGCGACGGTGGTTTTCAGCTCGGCATTGAGCTGGGCAATGTCCACCACTTCGCGCTTGTCTTCGGCTTCGACGTAGCTGCTGACCGAGAGGTTGTAATCGTTGGCGGCGACCTTCTCAAACGGGACGGACTGGGCGAAGTGATCGACATTGGCCTTGCTGTCGAACACCGTCATGATTTGTTCGATGTGGGTATCCAGCAGCACGTTGTTGTTGGTTTCCTTCTTGAACAGCCCGCTGGCGTCGATGAACTGGGTGGTGGTGTCGGTTTTGTGTTTGGACAGCACCAGAATGCTCACGGCGATGGTGGTGCCAAAGAACAGGTTGGGCGCGAGCGAAATCACGGTTTCGACATAGTTGTTGTCCACCAGATACTGGCGGATTTTCTGCTCGGCACCGCCCCGGTAGAAGATGCCGGGGAAGCAGACGATGGCGGCGCGGCCCTTGCTGGAAAGGTAGCTGAGTGCGTGCAGCACAAAGGCAAAGTCAGCCTTGGATTTGGGTGCGAGCACGCCCGCCGGGGCAAAGCGGTCGTCGTTGATCAGGGTGGGGTCGTCGCTGCCGATCCACTTCACCGAGTACGGCGGGTTGGAGACGATGGCGTCGAAGGGCTTTTCATCGCCAAAGTGCGGGTCGATCAGGGTATTGCCGAGCTGGATGTTGAACTTGTCGTAGTTGATGTTGTGCAAGAACATGTTCATCCGCGCCAGGTTGTAGGTGGTGTGGTTGATTTCTTGCCCAAAAAATCCTTCTTCAATGATGTGCGCGTCAAAGTGCTTCTTGGCTTGCAGCAGCAGCGAGCCCGAGCCACAGGCCGGGTCGTAAATTTTGTTGACGCTGGTCTGCTTGTGCATAGCGAGCTGGGCAATCAGCTTGGACACATGCTGCGGGGTGAAGAACTCGCCGCCCGATTTGCCGGCGTTGGCGGCGTAGTTGGAGATGAGGAATTCGTAGGCATCGCCAAACAGGTCGATGCCGCTACCTTCGAAATCGGCAAAGTTCAGCTCGGCCACGCCTTTGAGCACGGCGGCCAGGCGGAGATTTTTATCCTTCACCGTGTTGCCAAGGCGATTGCTGGTGGTGTCGAAGTCGGCGAACAGGCCCTTGATGTCGCGCTCCGACGGGTAGCCGTTGGCGGATGCTTCGATGGCGGCAAAGATGGCGGCCAAGTCGGTGTTCAGGCTCTCGTTGGTGTTGGCGCTGGCAGCTACCTTGGCAAACAGCTGGCTGGGGTAGATGAAGTAGCCCTTGGTCTTGATGGCGTCGTCTTTGATCTCAGCGGTGATGACGCTGTCGGGCAATTGGGCATAGTTGATGCTGTCGTCACCGCCTTCGATGTAGGCCGCAAAGTTTTCGCTGATGAAGCGATAGAACAGGGTGCCCAGCACGTATTGCTTGAAATCCCAGCCGTCCACGGCGCCACGCACATCATTGGCGATTTGCCAAATGCGGCGCTGCAGTTCGGCGCGTTGTTGGGAACTGGTCATGGTTGGTTTCCTATTGAATCGTTCATTTTGTCTTCATCGGCGCCGCCCGCGCGCACCCAGTCATCCACCTCGGAAAGCTGGAATTTCCACAGCCGCCCCACACGATGCGCGGGCAGGCCCTTGCGCTCGCGCCAGCGGTAAACGGTGTCCTTGGCCACGCCCAAGTGCTGGGCGACATCCTCGGCGGTAACCCACGGTTCGGCATTCATGGCATTGGCGCTCGGGTGGTGCATTTCAAAGTCGATGAAGGTCGTTGAAAGTCTATACCGCCCAAACATTCCCCGACCCAAAGCCTGCTGCTGCGCGCTGCCGTACGCCGGCGCCGATGCGCGCGTGATTCCACCCGATAACCTGCACAGCGGGGCACGGGTCAAGGTGCTGACTGCGCTGCTGCAGCGGGGCGTTGGCTGGGCACTGAGTGAGCATCAAGTAGGAGGTATTGATCCGGCCCGATGGAATCTCAAATTCCGTTCGGGCTGAGCCTGTCGAAGCCCTTCGACAGGCTCAGGGCGAATTCAAACTTCACAGGGCCGGATCAATAGGTTGAAACCCGGCCTACTGGCCTACTGGGCTGGGCATTGCGCGGGCGGCGTGCGCGCGATGCGAGCCGGCGCGGGACAATACGCTGCATGCCGTCCTCCTCACGCCCCACCTCGCCCGCGCCCGCGGCCCCGCGCGCTGGCGCAGCGCCCGCAGCGCAGCCTCCGGCAGCTGCTGCGCCCCACGCGCATCCAGCGACCCCAGTGAATCCAGCGCGTCCGCTGTTGCGCCGGCCTGCAAGCGGCCGGGCCGCGCAGGCCGCCCAGCCGGCGCAGCGCCCACCCCGTGTCGTCACTGCGTCCGCCACTGCATGCGCCACGGTCCCGAGCCCTGGGTCTTCCGTGCGCAGCGATGCCACCGTGCGCCTGAACAAGCGCATGGCCGAGCTCGGTTTGTGCTCGCGCCGCGAGGCCGACGACTGGATCGCGCAGGGCTGGGTGCGCGTGAATGGGCGCGTTGCCGCCGTGGGGCAGCAGGTGGGGCCGCAGGATCGCATCGAGCTGGATGCGCGCGCGCAGGGCCAGCAGCAGCGGCTGGTCACCATCTTGCTGCACAAGCCCATGGGCTACGTGAGCGGGCAGGCCGAGGACGGGCACACGCCCGCGGTGGCGCTGATCCAGCCGCGCAACCACTGGCGTGAAGACCCTAGCCGCACGCGCTTCGACGTGCAGCAGCTGCGTGGGCTGGCGCCGGCGGGGCGGCTCGACAGCGATTCGGTCGGCCTGCTCGTGCTCACGCAGGACGGGCGCGTGGCGCGGCAGATCATCGGGGAAGACGCGGTCATGGAAAAGGAATACCTCGTGCGCGTGCAGTACGGCGAGGTGGGCAGCAACGTGCAGGCGGCGTTTCCCGCGGCGCAGCTCGCGCGCTTGCGCCACGGCCTTGCGCTCGACGGCCAGCCGCTGCGGCCCGCGCGCGTCGAATGGCAAAACCCCGAGCAGCTGCGCTTCGTGCTCACCGAGGGCAAAAAGCGCCAGATCCGCCGCATGTGCGAGCTCGTGGGTCTGCGCGTCGTCGGGCTCAAGCGCATCCGCATAGGGCGCGTGACCCTGGGCGCGCTGCCGGTGGGGCAGTGGCGCTATCTGCTGCCGCACGAGCGCTTTTGAGGGTATTGCGGGTTTTGTATGAAATTGGCCAAAAGCCAAGGTTTATCAAGCACAAGCAGCTATCAAAATGGTAACTTTTGAGGGATCTAGCGCAAGCCCCAGGGTGCGACGGCAGTAACAACTTTTGGGACGGGGAGAACCGCAAGGCTCAGGCCACCGCAATCGCATAGTCCGCCCCGCGCCAGCCGCCGTCGCCCTGCCAGCGCCAGGTGAAGTCGAGGCGCGCGGCGTGGGCCAGCGCGGCGGCCTCGATTTCGACCACGTGCAGACCGATGGGCAGCGCGCGGCTGTCCTGCTCGTGCAGGTCTTGCCAGCCGTTCACGCCCAGGCGCAGGCGGGCCGGGCGCGGCAGCAGGATCAGCAGGCCCTGGCCGCGCGCGATTTGCGTGATCGGTGCGGCCTCGCTCCAGCACGCGAGCGCGGCCTCGGGGCGCCGGCCCTGGTAGCGCGCGGCCACCGCGGGCGGCTGGTCGATCAGGCGGCCGAACTGGCGCGAGAGCACGAGCTTGATGAACTCGGCATGCGCCCAGGCCAGCGGCATCGCGCCGCCCGTGGGCCGGCCGGGGAACAAAAAGCGTTCGGGGATGGGCTGCGGCTCGTCCCACACCTGCTCTGGCAGCAGGCCCAGCGGGCTGGCCATGCGCGTCATGGCTTCGAGGTGGGGCAGCGGGTCGCGCCCGGCGGCGAGCTCGTAGTGGCCGCGCTCGCCTGTGAGCAGCGGCCAGCCGCGGCCTATGCCGCTGCCGTCGAAAGGGCGGCCGTCGGCGTGCTCGCCGTAGCCGTCGCCCACATAGCGGCGCCACACGGGGCCGCTGGGCGTGTCGCGGCGCAGCAGCGCGTCGGCCAGCACGAGCGTGTCGCGCACCAGCGCATCGTCGGGCGCGCGCAGGCCAAAGCGCACGAGCTGCAGAAAGTCCACGCCCACCGTCTCGTCTGCGCGCTGACCAGGGTCTTGCCGGTGGTTCTTGATCGGCAGCACCTGCTGCAATGCCGCCGGCCCTTGCCAGAGCACCTGCGGCGGCGCGACGCGCGTGTAGTACGCGGCCACGCCGTGGCGCTGCGCGAGCGGCGTGCCGCGGGCCACGGTCCAGTCCTCGATGCGGCTGTTCCAGTAGTCGGCCAGCGCCAGCAGCACGCGCGCCGATGCGGCATCGACGAAGCGGCTGCCCGCGACCAGCGCGGCGATCAGCGTGGCGAGCGTGAAGGCGTTGAGGCCGGCGTTTTCCTCCCAGCGGTCTTGCGGGCTGCTCGGGCCGTTGAGCGCGAGGTGGCGCAGCGCCGCGGCCGCCATGGGCGCGGCGTGCAGGCCGTGCAGGGCGTCGCGCTCGGCCAGGCTCGCGGCGAGCAGTACGGGCAGGGCGGTTTCGTCGAGCTGGATGCCGGCCCAGTACGCGCGCCCGCCGAGCCATTGGTTTTGGTACCAGCGGCCGTCGGCCTGCTGCGTGGCGATCAGGTAGGCCAGCGTGTTGCGGCAGGCGTGGTGGTCGCCGAGCGCGAGCAGCGCGCCCGCGCATTCGACCAGGTCGCGCGGCCACACCAGGTGGTAGCCGCCCGGCGAGTCTGAGCTGCTGCCCCAGGGGATGCTCAGGCTCGCGACGGCGGCGCCGGGGTAAGTGCGGTCGAGGTGGCTGCGCAGCACCAGCGCCGAGACGGCGAATTCGCGCTTCACCGCGGGCGTGAGGCCGACCGCGCTGGGCGCCTTGCGGTGCGGCGAGAGTCCGCGCCGGCGCCAGTCGCGCCAGCCGCGCACGTAGGCTTCGAGGCGCTTGGCAAACGGCGCCGCGAGCGCGCTGGCCGCGAGCGTGGCCGCCGCCACCGGGCTGCTGGCCAGGCCCAGCGCGAGCACCGCGCGGCGGCTGCGCAGCGCGCCCGTGAGCGCCACGTTGCCCGGGCCGGCCGCGGCATATGCCCAGGTCATGGCGCCGTGGCGCGCAACTGGTACCTGCAGGCACGCTGGCGCGCGTGGCCACCGACAAGGAAACGAACAGCTCGAGCGGCACGCAGAGATCCGCAACGCCATGGCCGCCACCCCCTGGCGCCGCTGGTGGCCATCGTCGTCACCGGGGTGCTGCTGGTCAAGGTCTACGACCTTCGCCCAGACCTACGGAGTCGTTCGGCAGCTCGCTGCCGGCCTTCCCACCTCGCCGATCCTGAGCATTTCCGAGTTCGCCCAGGCCTGGTGGCTGCCCATGATCGCGCTCGCTGTCCTGGGCGGCTTTGCGTTCGCCCAGGCGCGGCGCCGCTCGCCGCGTTTTTCCGACGGGGTCGACAAGATGATGCTCAGATCCCCATCATCAGCAAAAACCGACGAGGTGGTGATCGCCCGCTTCGCGATCAGCACCACCTTCGCGGCCGGCGTGCCGCTGATCGAGGCGCTGCATCTACGTGCGTGCTGGCCGGGCAACGCGGTCTACCCGGGACGCGCGCGCCAAGGTGCGGGACCAGTGGCCAACCGGTACCACGCTCAATACCGCACCTCGCAGCACCAGCAACACCAGACGACGAACGCTGAAACGAGGAA
>CAVPUD010000167.1:0-12796 GCA_963708545.1 uncultured beta proteobacterium
CATCCAGCACGGATGGCCATTGCCAGATCGTCGAACGATCAAGACGCGCGTCGATGACATCGAGAGGCGATTGGTCGCGCGTAAACGGAAGGACAAACGCGCGATCAAAGCGACAACGCCAGTTCCGGGCGAATACAAAGCCTCCCGGCCGCTCGAGGTGGTTCAGATCGATCACACGCTCGTCGATCTCATCGTCGTTCACGAAGAGACGCGCGAACCGCTCGCACGCCCTTGGCTGACGCTGGCGATCGATGTGTTTACGCGAATGATTACGGGCTTTCATCTTTCGATGGATCCCCCTTCACGGCTTTCCGTGAGCCTCTGCGTTCTCCATGGCGTTTACGACAAGACAGCCTGGTTGCAGGAACGTGAGATCGACGCGACATGGCCAGTCGCCGGCTTGCCAGAGGCCTTTCACGTCGACAATGGCGCAGATTTCAGAAGCAAGGCTTTCATTCGCGGTTGTCGCAACGAAGGCGTCGATATCATTTGGCGCCCGCCTGGCGAACCGCATTACGGCGGTCATATCGAACGGCTGATCGGAACGATGATGGGTCAGATGCATCTTCTGCCCGGCACTTCATTTGGAAATCCGATCGAACGAGGGTCCTACGATCCGAAAAAGAATTCAGCCATGTCGTTGCGAGAGCTCGAATGCTTTCTCGGCTGGGAGATTGCGGGCGGCTATCACGACCGAATACAGCCATCGACGTAGCGCAGCGTGATCTGGCTCTTGGCGTCGGGGCGCAGAAAGGGCAGGCGCCCGTCCTTGCGCAGCTGCGCCTGGCGCTCGACCAGGCGGTGCGCGTAGTAGATGGGCGCGGGCATGAGTTCGGGCGTCTCGTCGCAGGCGTAGCCGAACATCAGGCCCTGGTCGCCCGCGCCGGTGTTGAGGTAGTCGTCGCTCGCATGATCGACGCCCTGCGCGATGTCGTTGCTCTGCTTGTCGTAGGCCACGAGCACGGCGCAGCCTTTGTAGTCGATGCCGTACTCGGTGTTGTCGTAGCCGATGCGGCGGATCGTGTCGCGCGCCACCTGGATGTAATCGACGTGCGCGTTGGTGCTGATCTCGCCGGCGAGCACCACCAAGCCGGTGTTGGTCAGTGTCTCGGCGGCCACGCGCGAGCGCGGGTCTTGCGCAAGCAGGGCGTCGAGGATGGCGTCGGAGATTTGGTCCGCCACCTTGTCGGGGTGGCCTTCGGAGACCGATTCGGACGTGAAGAGAAAGCTGTTCGCCAGTTCCATTGAATAAACTCCTGTGTTTGCGGCTTTTGGGGCGTTGCCCTCGGCTCACAGGAGCTGTGGCGAACGCTTTAGCAGATTTGTTTTACGTCGCCCTGCAAGTTGCTCATTTAACTCAGCGACATTTTCATTCTAATGCTTCTTTTCTTGCGCTTTCTGGCCGTGCTGCCTTTGGGGCTGCTGCACGGTGTCGGGGCTGTGCTCGGCTGGGTGGTGCTGGCGCTATCGCCCACGTACCGCCGGCGTTTTCTGGAGAACGCGGCGCAGGCCGGTTATTCGTTTGCGCAGGTGCGCGCAGCCGTGGGCCACGCAGGGCGCATGGTGGCCGAGCTGCCGCGCCTGTGGCTGGGCCGCCCGCCGCCTTGCGCGATGCACGGCGCCGACTGCATAGAGCGCGCCTGGGCTGCGGGGCGCGGCATCGTGTTCCTCACGCCGCACCTGGGCTGCTTCGAGATGTCGGTGCAGCAGGCGGCGCAGCGCTGGGGCGCCGCGCACGGGCCGATCACGGTGCTCTACCGGCCCGCGCGCCAGGCCTGGCTTGCGCGCTTTCAGGAAACGGCGCGCAACCGCCCCGGCATGCAGGCCGTGCCCACCACGCTTGCGGGTGTGCGCAGCATGATCCGGGTCTTGCGCCGCGGCGGCGCCGTGGGCCTGCTGCCCGACCAGGTGCCGCCCGAGGGGCAGGGGCTGTGGGTGCCGTTTTTTGGCCGCCCGGCCTACACCATGACGCTCGCTGCGCGTCTGGTGCAGCAGACGGGCGCGGCCATCATCCTCGCGCGCTGCGAGCGGCTTTCGTGGGGGCGCGGCTATGTGTTGTATGTGGAGCCCGGCCCGCAGCTCGCGCCGGACATGGAGGCCGCGCTGCGGCAGATCAACGAGGCCATGGAAAAGCTGATCCGCGCCTGCCCCGCGCAATACCTGTGGGGCTACGGGCGCTACAAAAAACCGCGTGTGGAACGCATGGAGGCTGCGGCATGAAGCAGCACGAAGAAAAAACTGCCGCGAAGGAAAAGCCCGCGACACGGCCTGCGCCCGAGTGTGACAAAGGCACGCCCACGAGGGCCGTGCTGAGCGACGCCAGCGAGGCGCGCACGGCGTCACTGGGCGTTGCGGCCGCCGCGCCCGAACCGCCGCCACGCAAAGGCTCGCTCGGCGGGCGCCTGAGCGTGGCCTTCATGCACGTGCTCGCGCCGCTGCCGCTGCCCCTGCTGCGCGCGCTGGGCTGGGGCATTGGCCAGGTGCTGTACGTGCTCGCGGCGCACCGGCGCAAGATCGCGCTGCGCAATCTGGCGCTGTGCTTTCCGCAGGTGCCGCCGCGCCAGCGCCGGCGCTGGGCGCGCGAGAGCTTCGTGGCGTTTTGCCAGACCTGGCTGGACCGCAGCTGGCTCTGGTTCGGCCCGCGCGCGTTGGTCGAGCGGCGCGTCAAGCTGCAAGGCGCCATTGAAGAACTCGAAGGCGACACCCCGACCATCATCTTCGCGCCGCATTTTTACGGCATGGACGCGGGCGGGCTTGCGCTGCCGCTGCGCACGCAAAGGCCCTTCACCTCGATTTTTTCCACGCACCCCAACCCCGCCATAGACGCCTGGCTGCGCGCGGGGCGCCAGCGCTTTGGCGACGTGCGCATGCTCAACCGCGCCGACGGCGTCAAACCCATCATCGCCAACCTGCGCCAGGGCGGCTTGCTGTATTTGTTGCCGGACATGGACTTCGGCGCCAAGGATTCGGTATTCGTGCCCTTTTACGGCGTGCCCGCGGCCACCGTGCCTTCGCTGTCGCGCTTTGCGCGCCTGGGGCGGGCCAAGGTGGTGGGCATGTACACGCGCATTACGCCCGAGGGTTACGTGGCCGAACTCACGCCTGCCTGGCCCGATTTCCCGAGTGCGGACGCGCAAGCCGACACCGCCGAGATGAACCGGCGCCTGCAAAGCTACATAGACACCATGCCCGGCCAGTATTACTGGGTGCACCGGCGCTTCAAGACGCGCCCGCCCGGCGCGCCGTCGGTTTATGAGTGAAATTGGCCTTTAGCCCACGTACATCAAGCGCAAGAAGCTATCGTTTTTGAATTATGAGGCCGACTTTCACGCGCCGCCCGCGGTGGATTCGGGGGCGGGCGCGGCGGGGGCCGGTGATGTCGCCGGCGCTGTATCCGTAGCCGGATGCGCCCATTGCCACAGCAGCTGCGCGACGTCTTCCACGCCCTGTTTTTTGAGCGCCGAAAACAGCCGCACTTCGCCGCCGCCGGCCTGCAGGCGCGTGATCGACAGCACCTTGGCCTGCTCGGCGCGCGTGAGCTTGTCGGCCTTGGTGAGCAGCACGAGGAACTTGAGCCCCTGCTCGACGCGCGGGCGCACGGTTTCGAGCAGCGCCTCGTCGAGCTCGGTCAGCCCCAGGCGCGGATCGCACAGCAGCACGATGCCGCTCAGGCTCGCGCGGCTCACGAGGTAGTTCACCATCACCTGCTGCCAGCGCTGCTTGTCGCTGCGCGATACGGCCGCGTAGCCGTAGCCCGGCAGGTCGGCGAGCACGGCGTCGGTCACGCCCTGCCTGCCCAGTGCAAACAGATTGATGTGCTGCGTGCGCCCGGGCCGTTTGGAGGCGAAGGCCAGTTGCTTTTGCTGCGTGAGGGTGTTGATGCAGGTTGACTTGCCCGCGTTCGAGCGGCCCACGAAGGCGATCTCGGGCACGGTGACGGGCGGAAGCTGGTGCAGCTGTGCGGCGGTCGTGAAAAAGCGCGCGGTGTGCAGCCAGCCCATGGCAGTTTTGGCGTCGGGCACTGCGGCTGCGGGGGCGATGGGGGTGGCAGCGGCCGCGGCAGCCTGTGGGGCGGGAGATTCGGTGGTCATGGCTGAAGAAAAGGAAGCGCCGAAAAAGAGCGCCGAAAAAAGTGCCGAGAAAGAGCACGGAGAACGAGCGGCGCGGGCAGAGGCGCGGGGTGCGCCCAAGGGCATGCGGCAGAGCTGGGGCCGCATTGTAGAATCGCCCAGTTTTGCGCATTCCTCCAACGACACAAACCCTCGACATATGAAGTTGCTCGCCTCCTTGCTGACGGCTGCCGCATTGGCAGCACCCGTTTTGCCGGCCTTCGCGGCGGGCGAATCCCCTGCAACGAAGCCCCAGGCCGCCAAGCCCGACCTGGCCAAGGGCGAAGCCAGCTTTGGCGCGGTGTGCGTGGCCTGCCATGCGGCGGACGGCAACTCGACCATCGCGGCCAACCCCAAGCTCGCGCAGCAACACCCCGAATACCTGTTCAAGCAGCTGCAAGATTTCAAGTCGGGCAAGCGCAACAACGCCATCATGAAGGGCTTTGCCGCGGCGCTTTCGGATGACGACATGAAGAACATTTCGTGGTGGGTGGCTTCCAAGCCCGCCAAGCCGGGCTTTGCGAAAGACAAAGACCTGGTGATGCTCGGCGAGCGCATCTACCGCGGCGGCATCGCCGACCGCCAGATCGCTGCCTGCGCGGGCTGCCACAGCCCCAACGGCGCGGGCATTCCCGTGCAGTATCCGCGTCTGTCTGGCCAGCACGCCGAATACGTCGCGGCGCAGCTGGTCGCTTTCCGTGACGGTGTGCGCACCAACAGCCTGCAAATGACGCAGGTCGCGGCCAAGCTCAATGACCGTGAAATCCGTGCCGTGGCCGATTACATCGCCGGGCTGCGCTGACGCCGCCGGCTGCGGTGCCGCCGGTGCCGCCGGTGCCGCCGCCGGAACCAAGTACACACGATAAGCTCAAAAAAGGGCGGGCTGGATGAGGGCCTGCCCTTTTTGCTTTTGACCATCGCCCCGCTCCACTTTCCGTTCCATGTCTGAATCCACCCAAGGCGTGCGCCTGCGCCGCGGCTCCGAGGCTTTGCGCGCCAGCTTCGAGTTGCTGTCGTCGATGCGCTTTGCGATCGCGCTGCTCACGGTGATCTGCATCGCCTCGGTGATAGGCACCGTGCTCAAGCAGCACGAACCGGTGGCGAACTACGTCAACCAGTTCGGGCCGTTTTGGGCCGAATTGTTCTTGACGCTGCGGCTCAACACCATCTACAGCGCGTGGTGGTTTTTGCTGATTTTGGCGTTTCTGGTGCTCAGCACCTCGCTGTGCATCGCGCGCAACACGCCCAAAATTCTGGCCGACCTCAAGACCTACAAAGAAAACATCCGCGTGCAAAGCCTGCGCGCCTTCCACCACCGGGCCGAGGCCGAGCTGCCCGAAGCGCCCGAGGCCGCCGCGCAGCGCATAGGCCAGCAGCTCGCGCGCAAGGGCTGGAAGGTGCGTCTGCAGCAGCGCGCGCCGGGGCAGGGAAGGGACGCAACGACGGGCGCGGGCTGGATGGTCGCGGCCAAGGCGGGCGCCGCGAACAAGATCGGCTACATCGCCGCGCACAGTGCCATCGTGCTGATTTGCCTGGGCGGCCTGTTCGACGGCGATCTGATCGTGCGTGCGCAAATGCTGCTCGGCGGCAAAACGCCCTACCGCGGCGGCGGTTTGATCTCGGATGTGCCGGCCCAGCACCGCTTGTCCGAGCGCAACCCGACCTTCCGCGGCAACCTGCTCGTGGCCGAGGGCACGCAGTCCGACACGGCCATCCTGAGCCAGTCGGACGGTGTGCTGCTGCAGGAGCTGCCGTTTGCGATCGAGCTCAAAAAATTCATCGTCGAGCACTATTCCACGGGCATGCCCAAGCTGTTCGCGAGCGAGATCGTGATCCACGACAAGGCCACGGGCGCGCAGGTGCCCGCGCGCGTCGAGGTCAATCACCCCGCGAGCTACCGCGGCATCGAGATTTACCAGTCGAGCTTCGACGACGGCGGCTCGCGCCTCAAGCTCCATGCCTACCCTATGGGCGCGAACGTCGCGCCCTTCGACCTCGAAGGTGTGGTGGGAGGTTCGGCGCAGCTCAACCGCATGGCTGCGGGCGGCTCGGCGGCCGGCAATGCCGCGCTGCAAACCCTGACGGTGGAATTCACCGCGTTGCGCACGATCAACGTGGAGAATTTCGGCAACCAGGGCGGCTCGGGCGCCGACGCGCGCAAGGTCGATCTGCGCGCTTCGATCGAAGAACGTCTGGGCGCCGCGAACAAGGCGGGCAAACCCAAGGAGCTGCGCAACGTGGGCCCGAGCGTGGGCTACAAGCTGCGCGACGCGGCGGGGCAGGCGATCGAGTTCCACAACTACATGCTGCCCGTCGATCTGGGCGACGGCGTGCCGGTGTTTCTGCTCGGCGTGCGCACGAATGCGGATGAACCCATGCGCTATCTGCGCATTCCGGCCGACGAGCAAGGGCGCATGGACGGCTTCATGCGCCTGCGCGCTGCGCTTGCCGACCCCGAGGCGCGCGCGCAGGCCGTGCAGCGCTACGTGGCCAAGGCGCTCGAGGCCGCGCGCCCCGAACTTGCACAGCAGCTCGCGCAGTCCGCCGCGCGCGCGCTCGCGCTGTTTGCGGGCGAGGGCGGCCAGGCGTCTGCGCATGGCGCGCCGCGCGGCGGGCTGCAGGCGGTGTCCGACTTCATCGAGGCCAACGTGCCCGAGGCCGAGCGCAGCAAGGCCGCCGAGGTGCTCGTGCGCATCCTCAACGGCAGCCTGTTCGAGCTGCTGCAGCTCACGCGCGAGCGCGCGGGGCTCGCGCCGCTGGCCGCCGACGAGCAAGCCCGCGCCTTCATGACGCAGGCAGTGCTCGCGCTCAGCGACGCGCAAAACTACCCGGCGCCGTTTGTGCTCGAACTCACGGACTTCACGCAGGTGCAGGCCAGCGTGTTCCAGGTGGCGCGTGCCCCTGGCAAGAACGTTGTCTATCTGGGCTGCGCCTTGCTGATCCTGGGCGTTTTTGCCATGCTCTACGTGCGCGAGCGGCGCGTGTGGGTCTGGCTTGCGCCGCAAGGCGATGCGCACGGCCCGGCGCCGGGACAAGGTACGGGTACGCACGCCACCATGGCGCTGTCGAGCAACCGCAGAACCATGGACGGCGATCGGGAGTTTGCCCAGCTCGCAGAGCAACTGATAGGGGCGCGACCCCAGGAAGGCAAGGCATGAACAGCAGCACCACGGTAAAGATTTCTCCCGCTGGCGGCGCACCCCACGGGGTGGGCGGCTCTGGCATTCGGCAGGACTTGCATGAGGGTTTTTTTGCGCGGCGCAGCGCCTTCGATTGGATCTTTGCCGTGCTCGTGGTGCTGGGCGGCGTGTTTGCCCTGCAGCGCTACGGCAGCGCCATGGATGTTTATGAAAAGGGCATTACGCTGGCCATCATGCCGTGCGCGATCTGGCTCGGCTGGTTCTGGCGCCCGCTGCGCGTGCTGATGCTGGTCGTGGCGGCGGCGTCGCTGCTCGCGATCGGGCTGTACCAGCAGGGCGGCGCGGGCGATCTGGCGCGCGCCGATCAGGTGTTCGGCCTCAAATACTTCCTCTCGAGCCAGTCGGCCATCCTCTGGATGAGCATGCTGTTTTTCGCGAGCACGGCGTTTTACTGGATCGGCATGTTCGCGCGCGGCGCCGCGGGCGAGGCCATGCCGCTATTGGGCTCGCGCTTGGCCTGGGTGGGCGTCACCATGGCCCTGATAGGCACCATGGTGCGCTGGTACGAAAGCTACCTGCTGGGCAGCGACATCGGGCATATCCCGGTGAGCAACCTTTATGAAGTGTTCGTGCTCTTTTGCTGGCTCACGGCGCTGTTTTACCTGTATTTCGAGGCGCACTACGGCACGCGCGCGCTCGGCGGCTTCGTCATGCTCGTGGTCAGCGCAGCGGTGGGCTTTTTGCTCTGGTACACCGTGGCGCGCGAGGCGCAGGAAATCCAGCCGCTCGTGCCCGCGCTCAAAAGCTGGTGGATGAAGCTGCACGTGCCGGCCAACTTCATCGGCTACGGCACTTTTGCGCTCTCGGCCATGGTGGCGTTTGCCTACCTCGTCAAACAGAGCGCGCAGGAGCTGCGCTGGTACAAGCTCGCGCCCCTGTGGCTGCTGGGCGTGGTGCTGTGCTTCGAGCCGTTGGTATTCCGCCGCGGCGCGGGCGCGCAGGGCAGCGCGTACTGGATGGTGTATTTCGGCATTTCGGCGCTGATCGTCGCGGGCATCCTGCTCGGGCGCCGGCGCATCGCGGCGCGCCTGCCCGCGCTCGAAGTGCTCGACGACCTGATGTACAAAGCCATCGCCGTGGGCTTTGCGTTTTTCACCATCGCCACCGTGCTTGGTGCGCTCTGGGCGGCCGAGGCCTGGGGCGGCTACTGGAGCTGGGACCCGAAGGAGACCTGGGCGCTGATCGTCTGGCTCAACTACGCCGCTTGGCTGCACATGCGCCTCATGAAGGGCCTGCGCGGCACGGTGTCGGCCTGGTGGGCGCTCGTGGGCCTCGCAGTGACAACCTTTGCCTTCATCGGCGTGAACATGTTCTTGAGCGGTTTGCACAGCTACGGTACCTTGTAGATCGGCCTCTGCTTTTGCTGGGGCCACGTAAAGAGGGGCTTGCCATGGCGATTTTTCACCGTGCGCGCGATTTTTCGCAGCCGTTGCCGTCCGAGATCACCCCGCGCGCGGTGTATGAAAACCGCCGCGCGCTGCTGCGCAGCCTGGCCGGTGGTGCCGCAGGCGCCACACTGGCTGCCTGGGCGGGCCGCGCGGCATTGGCGCAGGCGCCGCGCCCTGGCAAGCTCGCGCCGCTCGCCGCCGTGCCCTCCAAGGTGCCCGGCGCCATGGTGCTCGAAAAGCCTACGAGCTACCAGGATGCCACCAGCTACAACAATTTCTATGAGTTCGGCACCGAAAAGGACGACCCCGCGCGCAACGCCCACACTTTGCGCACCAGCCCTTGGAGCGTGGAGGTGGAAGGACTGGTGCACAAACCCGGGCGTTTTGGCGTCGAAGACCTGCTCAAGCTCAGCGCCCTCGAAGAGCGCGTGTACCGGCTGCGCTGCGTCGAGGGCTGGTCCATGGTCATCCCCTGGGTCGGCTATTCGCTGGCGGCCCTGATAGCGCGCGTGCAGCCGCTGGGCAGCGCGAAATACGTGGAATTCGTCACGCTCGCCGACAAGGCGACCATGCCCTTCGTGGGTTCGCGCATCCTCGACTGGCCTTACGTGGAGGGCTTGCGGCTCGATGAGGCGCTGCATCCGCTCACGCTGCTCGCCTTCGGCATGTACGGCGAGGTGCTGCCCAAGCAAAACGGTGCGCCCGTGCGCCTCGTGGTGCCGTGGAAGTACGGCTTCAAGAGCGCCAAGAGCATCGTCAAAATCCGCTTCACCGAGCGCCAGCCCGCCACGGCCTGGGTCAAGGCCGCGCCGCAGGAATACGGCTTTTATGCCAACGTCAACCCCGGCGTCGATCATCCGCGCTGGAGCCAGGCCACAGAGCGGCGCATAGGCGAAGGCGGCCTGTTCGCGCCCAAGCGCAAGACCTTGCCGTTCAACGGCTATGCCGAGCAGGTGGCGCAGCTGTATGCCGGCATGGACTTGCGCAGGTTTTTCTGATTTTCGTGGTGAAGCAGAACGCGGCACGGCGGGCGGGAATGAGCGCGGGGGTGAAGGCGGGAGTAAGGTCGCTATGGCTCCACCCGGCCGCCAAGCCGCTGGTGTTTGTGCTCTGCGCGGCGCCTTGCGCATGGCTGGTCTATGCGGTGCTGGCCGATAGGCTCGGCGCCAACCCCGCAGAGGCTTTGATCCGCGCCACGGGCGACTGGACCTTGCGCGCGCTGTGCCTGGTGCTCGCCGTGACGCCGCTGCGCGTGCTCACCGGTACGCCCGCGCTCGCGCGCTTTCGGCGCATGCTGGGGCTGTGGGTGTTTTTCTACGCCGCACTGCATTTCGTGTGCTATGCGGTGCTCGACCAGGGGCTCGACATGCCCGCCATCGTGCGCGACGTGGGCAAGCGTCCGTTCATCCTCGTGGGCAGCCTGGCACTGGTGCTATTGGCCTTGCTCGCCGCCACTTCGACCCAGCGCGCCATGCGGGCATTGGGCGGACGCCGCTGGCAGGCCTTGCATAGCGCGGTTTATACCGTGGCGGGGTTGGCGCTGCTGCACTTTTTCTGGATGCGCGCGGGCAAGCGCAATTTCGCCGAAGTGGCCGTCTATGCCGCGATCCTGGGCCTGCTGCTGGGCTGGCGCCTGGGCCATGCCTGGTGGTGCAGGCGGCGGACCTCAAAAACGGTAGGCTGATGGCAAACCGAACGCTCCTGTTTCAGAAGCTGCTGGCGCATGCTGTATAAGGGCTAACTGCCGATTTCATTCGAAATCAGCCATTGACCGAGCGCAGCGCCGGGCGCATCTGGCGCGAGACCGGGTCTATGAAGGCCGTGGGGTACTGGTAGGCGCGGTCGTCGAACAGGTCTATGCCGCACATCAGGTTTTCGATCCAGTCGAAAAAGTCGCTGATCGCCTGCTTGCCCATGATGGGCGCACCGTGCTGCGGTACCAGCATGGCGATGTCGAGCTGGCGTGTCATGCGTGCCCATAGGCGCAGGATCTTGTTCGACACCATGTAGCGGCGGTGGAAGGCTTCCATGCGCGGGATGTGTGCCTGCAGGTCGGTCACGGGCAGGCGCGCCTCGGCCCCCGACATCATTGACACGCCCAGGTCGCCCGTGAACAGGATGCGGCTCACCGGGTCGTAAAAGTGAAAATTGCCCTCGGCGTGCATGAAGTGCGCGGGCAAAATCACGAGTTCGTGCCGACCCAGCGGCAGATGGCCGCCGCTGTCGGGCACGCCGATCACGCGGTTTTCGGTCTTGCCCACTTTGGTGAAGTGCGGGGCGAAGCGCTCCCACAGGCGCGAGATCACGAGGCTTGCCTTGGTGCTGGTCATCCAGCGGTCTAGCGAGGCGATGATGTCCGGGTCGGCGTGCGACGCGATCAGGTACGACAGCTTGTGCGGCGGAAAATGCCGCGTCATGCCCATGAACAACTCGTTGAACGCAAGGTTGCCGCCGGGGTCGATCACGGCGCCGGTGTCGTCATCAACGATCAGGAACTGGTTGGCCTGCACCGCCTGCCCGTCCTCTTCGATGAGGTCGGTGAACATCAGGCAGGCGTGCTTGGGGTCGCGGTAAAGCTCCAGGGGGGTCATGTGGGTGCTCGGTGTTTGCGAGAATTCCAGGGACTGTAGAGCGCTCCCGTGGATGGTGATTGATCAATGTCAATCATTATCCGAAGTTCCATCCCTTTCCTCTGCATGCCGGCCTGGAGTGCCGCATACCGGGCAGTCTGCCTGGCGTTGCACGCGCAGGCTGCTCCATTCCATGCTGCGTCCGTCGAGCATCAGCAGGCGCCCGGCGAGCGACGGGCCCACGCTCGCAAGCAGCTTGAGCGCTTCGGCCGCCTGCATGGCGCCGATCACGCCCACGAGCGGGGCGAAGACGCCCATGGTCGAGCAACGCGCTTCCTGCGGCGCGGCGTTGGGCGCGAACAGGCAGGCATAGCAGGGCGACAGCGCGTCGCGTGGGTCGCGCACGGTGATTTGCGCGTCGAAGCGGATCACCGCGCCTGTCACGAGCGGCACGCCGTGGCGCACACAGGCGGCGTTCACGGCCTGGCGCGTGGCGTAGTTGTCGCTGCAGTCGAGCACCACCGACGCCGTGGGCACGAGGCGCGCGAGCAGCGCGGCGTCGGCGCGCGCCTGCACGGGCACGACCTGCACCTCGGGGTTGAGCGCGGCAATCGCCTGCGCGGCCGACTGCACCTTGGGCTGGCCCACGCGCGCCGTGGTGTGGGCGATCTGGCGCTGCAGGTTGGTCAGGTCGACCACGTCGTCATCGACCAGCGTGATGCGTCCGACGCCGGCCGAGCCCAGGTACAGCGCCGCGGGCGAGCCCAGCCCGCCGGCGCCGATCAGCAGCGCGTGGCTCGCGAGGATGCGCTCCTGGCCCGCGATGCCGACCTCGTCGAGCAGGATGTGGCGCGAATAGCGCAGGAGTTGCTCGTCGGTCATGGGGGGATGCGGCAGGCAAAAAAGGCCGCGCCGCCGCGGCGCCGGCCTGTTGCGCACGGACTTATTCGTCCTTGTCCTTCTTTTCTTCCTTGCGCTCGGTCAGCGTTTTGCTGACTTTGACGGGCAGGCCCTTGAGCTGGTTCAGCGCCTGCTGCAGCTGGAAGTCCTTGTCGCTGCCGAATTCCGGCAGTTTGCGTTCGGCCTCGGGCTTCCTCGTCTCGCATTCGAGGCGCTTGAGGGCTTCCTCGCGTGCTTGTTCGCGCGCCTGCTCCTGGGCCTTGTCGGCTGAAGGGTCTTTGTCTTTGCTGCCGTCCTGGCCGTTGCCAAGGTGTTTTTCGAGGTCCGCCTCGCGCACGCGCAGCGCGGCGAAAAGATTGCCGTCTTCGGACTCGTCCACCATGATGTCGGGCACTATGCCCTTGGCCTGGATGGAGCGGCCGCTGGGCGTGTAGTAACGCGCCGTGGTGATCTTGATGCCCGTGTCCGGCCCGAGCGGGCGCACGGTCTGCACCGAGCCCTTGCCGAAGGTCTGGCTGCCCAGGACGATGGCGCGCTTGTGGTCCTGCAAGGCGCCGGCGACGATCTCACTTGCCGAGGCCGAGCCCTCGTTGACCAGCACCACCAGCGGCACGGTCTTGAGCGCCACC